>DASTTS010000690.1:0-4966 GCA_035760085.1 Pyrinomonadaceae bacterium | reverse complement strand
TCCTGAATATTTGGCAGGGGCCGCCGTGGCGAGCGGAAGTCGGTAAGGATCCACGGTGACGTGCCGCGCAGGAACGGAATCTTCTTCAACATCGCGATCTGGTGTTGATAAATACTCTCCTGATACTCCTCGGTCCATCGCGTCAGTGCGTCGCCGTGGTGGCCGTACAACGCGTCGCCGCCAAACTCACTCATCACCAGAGGCTTCTGATATTTCGAGCGCCACTCCAACCGGTCGGCTTTTTCCGGTAGACCATCGTACCATCCGACATACTCGTTACAGCCCAGCACGTCTAAATATTCACCGAGCGGATCGTCGATCATCTGCGTCGTGTCGTTGATGTAATGACGTTCCATCGCCGCTGACAGCAGTCGGCCAGGATCGAGACTTCTCGCATGCGAGATCAGGTTCTTTAGAAACGTCAGACGCGCATCACTCAACGGCGTTTCATTCGCAACCGACCAGATCACAACCGCAGCACGATTCTTATCGCGCGTGATCATCTCACTTAGCTGATTGCGCGCATTCTCGAGCGTGGCTGGATTCTCCCACTGGATGGTCCAGTAAACAGGAATCTCAGACCACACGAGGATTCCGAGCCGGTCAGCTTCACGAATCATGAACTCGTTGTGCGGGTAATGAGCGAGTCGAACAAAATTCGCGCCGAGCTCTTTGGCCCAACCGAGCAGGGTTTGCGCATCTTCGCGACTGTACGCGCGCCCACCGCGAAGCGGCGCTTCCTCGTGTATGCAGATGCCACGCAGAAAAATCGGACGTCCGTTCAGCAGAATGTCAGTGCCTCTCGTCTCGATACTGCGAAAGCCGATCTGCTCGCGAACTTGATCCGTTTCTGCCTCAATCAAAACATCGTAAAGTTTTGGATCTTCGGGAGACCACAACTTCAGATCCGCGTTGAAATCGATTGTCGCCGATCCGTTGTTATCCGTGGTAAAGGTTTTACTAATGCCAGCTTCAGGAATGCGAACGGTGATCCGCTGATTGAGCTTCTCGCCCGCGAGTTTCACCCAGCCACGCACACGTTTTTGCGAACCTTTTTCAAGCTGGATCGCGTAGTCATGTACAAACGTCGAGGGTGTTTCAACGAGCTTAACTTCGCGTGTGAGTCCGCCGTAGTTCCACCAGTCAGTCATCAACGTGGGAACAGCATCGCGACGACGTTTGTTATCGACTTTCACGACGAGGAAATTGCCCGTGTCGCGAACAAGCTTTGTGATCTCAAAGTTGAACGGCGTGAACCCGCCTTCATGCTGGCCAATCTTCTCACCGTTGAGATAGACGGCGGCGAGATAATTCGCGGCGCCAAAGTAAACAAAGAGACGCGTGTTTGGCTTTCGCACGTAATCGAACGACTTCTTGTACCAGACCGTCCCTTCGTAAAAGAACAACTGGTCTGACTGCGTATTCCAATCTCCCGGCACGTTCAACGTCGCCGAGCTGTCGAAGTCGTATTCGATCAGCTCGCTTTTCGATTTCGGTTTTGCGTTTTTGAAGTAACCGTTGTCGCTCGGCTGATAGCGGTAGTTGTAATAGCCGGACTCGTAAGGATCGATGATCGTTTGCCACTGGCCGTTGAGGCTAACGGTTTTGCGGCCATCGGTGTTTGTAATCAGACCGATCTGCTGTGCTCGCACCGGTGGACCGATCGCGAGCAGCGCGATAAGAAGTATTAGTATTTTCATCCGGGAATGAACTCGATCGTGTTGGCGACTCGTTCAGGCTCGGCGAACCCCTCGACCCACTTCCGCGAGCCTTTCGTCGGATACTTCTCACCATACGCCGCCGTGACCGCGTCACGCACACGCGCACCACGGACCAGCTTGCCGCGCACAGGAATCTCGAGGTCACCAACCTGCACCATGCCCTTCGCTTCTTTCCGAAACGCCTGGAACCACCCGGTCGGTTTATCATTCCACGAGCGCGCAAACACACGGTCGTCAACGACTACAACCCACACTCCGGTGTAGCGATGTTCGCTGCCTGCGCGAACGCCCATGATCTTCGCTTTGCGAAACGCTTCAACGATATCAGCCGCGAATGTGTCAGCCTTTGGCATGGTCCCGTTCAATATACAGCATCTCGATAAAAACTCCGTGCTACGATACCTGCATCATGGGAAAGCGGCGCGTGGAAGTTAACGATCTGATGCAGTCGAACTATGTTTACTTCTGCACCGAACCAATCGGTAAGAACTTCGATCCGGAGTTTCAACCGGAGCTTACGCCGAAAGAAATGCTCGAGCTCGGTGTGTTTGGTGGGAAGTACATGACTGACTGTGTCGATGAGTTTCCGGCGGCGTGGTTTCGTCGTGCGAAGCTGTGTGCTGAACGTCACGATCCGAAGCTCAATTATTTTGGTGTGAATGCCTCGGTGCCACTTTCGGTGTGGCGAAAGAAGGGCTGGATCTATCACGAAGATCCGCGCGGCTGGTTTCAGTGGTACTGCCGCTACTACCTGGGCCGGCGTTGTCCTGACGATGAGCGTCAAATCAAACGCTGGCGCGCGATTCGTCGCCACATCGCGCAGATCAAGAAGCATTGTCCGAAAGGCGAAGTGGAGTGTCGACCACGTCAACGACAAGCGGTCTTACACTGGGCCTACGATTCCCGTAAGATCTAACCCTGCACAAGATTGCAAAAATTTAACCGGATTCACGTGATTAATCTTGACTGCGAGGCCAGAAAGAATAATATCTGTCGCCGTTATGTGGCGCTGTAGCAACTGTGGCAACGGGGTCGAAGACAAATACGCCCACTGCTGGCAGTGCGGCGCTCCGAAAGCGGCACAACGGCCTGCGCAAACCGCTCCAGCGCCGGCTAAAGCGGTGCCGGAGTTTGCGTCGTACGAAGAGCTTGCCCACGTGCCCGCCCGGCCCACCTGGATTCTCCGGCGTGGTCCACTACAGCGCATCGTCATCCTGGTTGGCATTCTCATAATCTTCAAAATCGCTTCCTCCCGCTTCCTCGGCACATACGGACTCTACATAGTCTCCGGTGTCGCCGTAATCGCATTGGTGGTCATCTTGTGGGGTTTCTTCCGCCGCGATCCGAATGATGGCGTCGGTGTGAAGCTCAACTAAATTTAAAAACAAAACATTTGACAGTGGTCCATCTTGGGAGTATTGTGCGCTCACTGCTCCCCAACTTCACAGTAACTCGATATGCCAACAATGGTCTCCTTAACCAGAATCTTCACCTGTGGGCACCCGTATGACAAAAAGAATAAAATTGAGACGATGGCTCGCGCTGCCAGTACTCGCACTCAGCCTTGGCGCAATTACTTTTGCAACTGCTCTCCGTCACGCGCCAGTAGAGCCCGAAACGGTCCAGAATTCCTCTAAAGTTACAAAGCCCCGGCAGAACATCTACGTTCGCCGCAGTCTGTTATCGTCGCGGTTGGCC
Source organism: Pyrinomonadaceae bacterium (assembly GCA_035760085.1). Lineage (GTDB taxonomy): Bacteria > Acidobacteriota > Blastocatellia > Pyrinomonadales > Pyrinomonadaceae > PSRF01. Next base: position 1,547 of record DASTTS010000690.1, on the reverse strand, counting down.
CTGAACCTCAGCGCACTCGGAAATCGTCTCGAGCAGCCGGGGAGAGAACGTCTAATACTAATGGGCAACTTGCGCTTAGCTGGCAGCGCGCAGGCGCTGGAGTTTGCTGCATTTCTGGAGTTTCCAGACAGGCTGCGTTTCTCTCTCGGTGCTCCGCAACACCGTGCACTCATCTTCGACGGGCAGCAGACTACACCGGCGACGTCTGATGATCTCGATCTGATCGAAACACTCGTTTACGACAGTGCGGAACACTTCTTTGCCGCTCAAATGCAGGGCAATGCCATGCGTTTTCTCGGGTCGCGCTTCCGGCTGGATGATGGTTCTAACCCGGATTACACCGGTCCATATTTCGACGTCTACAAGATCGCCGACCAGATAAAAGCCTCGGGACAAGAACGATCGGCAAAACTCTATTACTTCAACTCCGATACCTTTCTGCTCGAGCGCGTGACCTACGTCATCAATCGCGGCGGTGCCGAAATAAGCGTGGAAACAAAGCTGAGCGACTGGAAGGAAACGGGCGGACAGCAAGTGGCGCGACGTATTGAACGTTTCGAAAACGGGAAATCGGTGTTCGTCCTCACAAGCTGGTCGGCGGCATTGGCCCATCGAGCGGATGACGGCATGTTTGTTCAGTAAACGTGAGTTCTTCACCCTTACGAAAGGGCTTTGATCATGAAAATAATCCTCGCCATTCTGATCCTGTTCGTACCCGTCCTGGTTATGGGTCAAGGCTCGACTCCCGCGCGCGGCTTTCAACCCGGCGGCTCTTACGCGCTCTCGGATATCGAAACCATAAACACCACTAACGGTAACCTGATACTGAATCTCGCGCTCGGCAAGCTGGCGCCCGGACGCGGTGGTCTGTCAGGACAACTGAATCTTCACTACGACTCCAAGTTGTATGACAGTCGCAGCCAGTACTATCAGGACTGGGACCATCCGGTTGGCGGACAGCCACAGGTAGTCACGCGCAACATGCTGGTGACGAGCGATCAGGGTGGCTGGCATTACGGCACCGGTTATGAGTTGCAACTAATCGATCGCGTGAGCCAGTATCCGCCTGAGCTGCAACCGCAGTTTCCCGCACAAGAGGCTATCTATCGCTGGAAAGTGAAGGTGGCTTTCCCGGACGGGAGTGTGCACGAGTTTCTGCCGCGCGGATTCGGCTCTCCCATGCAGGAGGGCTATATCGACATTCGTCCTGATGGCTGGCAGACGCGGTGGGTGGCCGGCAGTTATACCCAGGACTTTCCTTATCTCACTAATACGCTCACTTACTACACATTTGACGCCACGTATCTCCGGCTCGACATCCAGCATGATTCAGACGGAGTGTGGGCGAACAATCCGTGGACTTTGTATTTTCCTGACGGCACGAAAGTCACCAGCTTCGGCACGCGTATCACGGACCGCAACGGTAACTATGTCGAGTGGTCCAACATTACTTACAACGGCCATCCGGCGACGCAAATGATGGATCAGCTTGGACGCAAGATCATCGTCGAATATCAGGGCGTCAGTGATGGCGAGATCATTCACGT
>DASTTS010000689.1:0-38700 GCA_035760085.1 Pyrinomonadaceae bacterium | reverse complement strand
GGCAAATGATCCCGTACTGCGTCACGAAGTCGAGTGGGCGTTGAATCGCATCGCCGGCGTCGAGTCAGGAAAGCCAATAATCTCGCCTCTTGTGCCAGCGCAATCGCTCACGTTGCAACCGCCGACAACGGTGGTCCAGGCCGGCAATCCTCCGGTTGATTGGAACGCGAGCACTGGAAAGAACATCGTCTGGAGCGTCGAGTTGGGAAACGAAGTTTATGGCAGTCCGGTGGTTGCCGGCGATGTGGTCTATGTCGGTAGCGATAACACACGGCAATTGAATCCTGCCTTTAAGCAAGATGCAGGCGTGCTCATGGCCTTTCGAGCAACGGACGGCACTTTCCTTTGGCAGGACGTGGCACCACGAGTGGAGCGCGGTCTAAGGGAGTGGCTGTTACCTTCGACGACAAGTATCCCTTATGTTGAAGGCGACCGTTTGTACTATGTCACAGCCGACTGTCAGCTTCGTTGCCTCGATACGAAGAGTTTTGGCGATGGTGAGAACGATGGTCCATATCGCGAAGAAGTCTTCAAAGACAACGCTGCCGCGGATATCGTCTGGCAACTCGACATGCCGGCCCTCGGTGTCTTCCCCCACGAGGCCTGCAATAGCGAAGTGTTGCCCCTCGGTGAGCTGCTGCTCGTCAGTACTTCCAACGGCCAGAATGAAGGCCATACGCGCGTACCATCGCCGCGCGCTCCGAGTTTGATCGCGGTGAACAAGGGCTCGGGTGAATTGATCTGGCGCGCCATTGGACCAGGAGATCAGGTATTGCACGGCGACTGGTCCAGTCCTGTGGCGGCCAGCGTCAACGGTCGTATTCAGGTTCTTCACGGCGGCGGAGACGGGTGGTTGCGCGCCTACGACGCAGCGTCGGGTGAGGAAGTCTGGCGATTTGACGGCAATCCGAAAGACGCTCGCTGGATTCCGCGCGCTGGAGTTTTTTCGCGCAGCTCTATCATTGCGTCACCGGTCTTCGCCGATGGGCGCGTCTTCATTGCGATGGGCCAATCGCCGGGTCACGGCAACGCGCCTTCATTTGTTTATGCGATCAGTCCGAACGGTCGCGGAGACGTTACAAAGAGCGGTCTTCTGTGGACGTCGCGCGAGGTCGGTCGCGTGGTTGGAACGCCGATCGTGAAGGACGGTCTGCTGTATGTTGGCGACTTGGCTGGAACCGTTCATTGTCTGGACGCTGCAACCGGAACTCATCTATGGAAACACGAGACGAACGATGCTATCTGGGGATCCTTCCTGCTGGCTGGCGACCGGCTTTACGTTGGTAACGATGCAGGTCTCATGACCGTTCTTCGTGCCGGACGTCGTAAGGAAGTGCTGGGGCAGATGGAGATGAATGCTCCACTGTATTCGCGTCCGACCGTGGTTGGCGATGCACTTTACCTGGCCACCGCGAACCGTTTGTACCTCATCGCGGCAAAGCATTGAGCTCGAAAAAGTCGAGTCTTCTCTGCGATCCCTGCGTCTCTGCACCCTCTGCGTTAAAGTAAGCCGTCGGACATGTCTAACGCAGAGGGCGCAGAGACGCAGAGATCGCAGCGCCAGTCAGGCAAGATGACCGGGCTCATCTTCTTTTGTAAACTGAAAGTGATAAGAGAGCCTAATTTAAAGACGGAGAACACAGTAACGTGGGTATTGAGACTGAGATTTCACCGGAATCGCGCGAAAACGCTGATAGACCCTCAAATTTTATTCGAGACATCATTATCGAGGACATCAAGAGCGGTAAACATGAGGGGCGGGTGCAAACGCGATTTCCTCCCGAGCCAAACGGCTACCTGCATATCGGTCACGCCAAAGCCATCTGCCTCGATTTCGGATTGGCCAAAGAGTTTGGTGGCAAGTGTAATTTGCGTTTCGACGACACTAATCCGTCGAAAGAAGAAACTGAGTACGTCCACGCCATCATGGATGACGTGCGGTGGCTGGGTTTCCAATGGGACGGACTCTACTACGCGTCGGATTACTTTCAACAACTGTACGACTGGGCCATTCAGTTGATTACTGCCGGAAAAGCTTACGTGTGTGATCTCAGCGCCGATGAAATTCGCGAGTATCGCGGCACGTTAACCGAGCCGGGCAGGGAAAGCCCCTACCGCAACCGTTCGGTTGAAGAGAATCTCGATCTGTTTGAGCGAATGAAAAAGGGAGAATTCCCGGATGGTTCACGAACCTTGCGCGCGAAGATCGATATGAGCTCGCCGAACCTTAATCTCCGTGATCCCGTGATGTATCGAATCCTGCACATGGACCATCATCGTACGGGCGGTCAGTGGTGTATTTACCCGATGTACGATTACGCGCACGGGCAGTCAGATTCGATCGAGCGCGTAACGCACTCCATGTGCACTCTGGAGTTCGACAACAATCGTCCTTTATATAATTGGTTCATCGAACAGCTTGGCATATTTCCTTCGCGGCAATACGAGTTTGACCGGCTGGCTCTCACGCACACGCTGCTTAGCAAACGCAAGCTGCTGAAGTTGGTTGACGAAGGACACGTCGAAGGTTGGGATGATCCGCGTATGCCAACGCTCTCGGGCATGCGCCGTCGTGGTTACACTTCCGAAGCCATCCGCAACTTCATCGCGAGTGTTGGCGTCTCGAAGACGAACGGCATTACCCAGTTACAGCAACTCGAGTACTTTCTGCGCCAGCACTTGAATCAGATTGTTCCGCGAGTGATGTGTGTGCAGAAACCGTTGCGCGTGGTTATCGAAAACTATCCCGATGATCAGGTGGAGGAAATGGATGCTATCAACAATCCCGAAGATAGCACCGCAGGGACCAGGAAGGTTCCGTTTTCAAAGACGCTTTTTATTGAAGAGGATGATTTTCGTGAAGATCCCCCGAAGCAGTTTTACCGGCTCGCTCCTGGTCGCGAGGTGCGCCTCCGTTATGCTTATTTAGTCACGTGCACAGACGTTGTTAAAGATAGCAGCGGCAAGATTGTAGAGCTGCGTTGTACTTACGATCCGGCGACACGCGGCGGCACCACGCCTGACGGTCGAAAGGTAAAGTCGACTATTCACTGGGTCTCAGCGGCTCATGCGTTACCGGCAGAAGTTCGTCTCTACGACAATCTTTTTGCTAAAGAGGATCCTAACGACGTCGAAGAAGGACACGATTTTACCGACAATCTGAATCCAGATTCATTGCAGGTGTTGCACGACTGCCAAATAGAACCGAGTGTGCGAGACGCACCGGCCGGGACTCAGTTTCAGTTTGAGAGGCTTGGTTATTATTGTGTTGACCGCGATTCAGGAAACAAGGTCGTGTTCAATCGCACCATCGGGCTTCGCGATACGTGGGCCAAGATCGAGAAACGCGCAGGCAAAACCTAGCGACAAGAAGCACAAATACACAAAACAAGGCCACCGGTATTTGCCGGTGGCCTTATTCGTGGCGAATGCTGCAGTGATCTCGGCCGGGTTGTTAATTAGTTAGTCATCACGATTACACCTCTCTCTCCGGGTGCGGGTGAAGCGCAGGCGCTGCGCTCGGATGAACTCGATGATGGGCGAAAGGGTGCTCGGGCGCGTTGTATGGCCGGTGCGCGAGATCAGGCTCAGGTGCCGAAACCGGAGGTTCAACGATAATTGGTCGGTGTGCTGGAGCGTGATGGTCCTCAGGGATTGCAACCGCTGGTGCTGGTTGTCGGTGTTCTGGATGCCTTGGCGTTACTTGCGCGTAGCAAGCGAGCGGTGGCGCAATAACCATCAATAGAACTGTGAGTCGGCTTAGTGTTTTCATCTGATCCTCCTTACGAGCAAGAATGAATCGAGTTTAATGATCGGTGACTGGATCACCCTGACAACTACTGGCGGCGATGGTGGAACTGAAGTTTGATCCGAGTTGACGTGGGATTGTGTGAGGTTGGTATGCACTTGAGATCGAGGGCTCCTGTTATGGACCAGTAAGCGAATCCGATCCGGTATTTCGCTTACTGGCCCAACGGAGGTTAAGTATCACCCTATCGCGGTTGCCCTAATCCTTACAGAGACAATCTTCGGGCTCTGACTAGCTGATTCCGAGACCGTCGAATTCAAGAAAATCAGCAGTGGTAAAGGTCTCGTTTTTGTTCGTGAGACCTATGAATTCCTGGAAGTTGCCGATGAACGAGCGAGCTCCGGATTGTAGCCGCGCTTTCATGATCCGAAACTGACTCTTCCTCTTCAGTTTCAAGCTGGCAAGACGGGTTGTGGCCATTTTCACGCCAGTGCCGCCGCCAGTGCCAGTTCCGCCAGTGCCAGTGCCGGTTCCGGTTCCGGTTCCGGTGCCAGTTTCGCCAGTGCCCGTGCCAGTGCCCGTGCCAGTGCCCCCGGTGCCGCAAGTGCCTGTGTGGTGAATGGTTGTGCCCTGGTTTCCAGTACCCGTGCCGCCAGCGCCGGTGCCGCCGTTACCCGTACCAGTGCCGGTGCTTCCGCCGGTGCCCGTGCCGCCGGTGCCAGTGCCGCCTGGGCCAGTACCGGGACCACCCGGGCCATCTGGACCACCCGGGCCAGTCCCCAGGGTGGCCAGGCTCAGGTACGCGCGTGAATCCGTGGTTGCAAAGTTGGCAATGCCGGGTTGCGATTTTTCTCGTGGCGGGGTGAGAAGGGTCTGGTAATAGATTGCTGCCAAAAAGCCTGGGTGTGGACCATCAGTTGGATGCTGAGCTTCTGTTGTCTGCGTCATGTTCATGTCACCTCCGTAAGAATTCAAGTTATGGGGATACAACTACCAGACTAAGTCTATGAGGTCTCGACACCCATTGCCGGACAGGAACTGACAACACATCGTTATTGAGCGGGAACAGGGTGAGGCGAGATCAGGAGAATTGATTACGAGTGGCAGAGTCCGGATCCAGATTGACCCGAACCGTGGACTTAAACCATTTGAGCTTCGCGTCCCAATCCATAGTGACCTGGCCAATCCCGAGAACGCGAAGGAAACGGTTGAGGCGAGCCACGGACATTGACATGGGCTTTCTTTCAGCTTGAGTTGCGCCTTCTAATTCGATTAAAAGGATGTCTCCGTCCAGTCGTGTCCGGAAGGTGGCGGTAGGTCCACTTCGATCAGAATGACAGTAGTTCCGGAATAACTCTACGATCAAGAGAAAACAGGCGCCATACTGGAGGTCGTCCACGAACATGTCAGGTGCTTGCGAACACCCCTCAAAAACTACGATACCACCCCCGCCGACTTTGAGACTCTCGTAAGTTTCTTTCGCGATGCTGGTTAAGTTAGGCAACAGGGCTTTACTGGCACGCAATTCGTTTAGCGGCTGAAGTAAATTTTTCTTTCTCTCTTCCTCGTAGTCTTTGGTCGACAGTACCACCCTCGTGAACGAATAGGCGAGGGTACACAGGGTTCGAATCGAATAAAGTAAAAAGCGTCGGGTTTGTATAGCGTTCTCATTGTTTTTTGCAATCTGTCGCTGAACAGTCGGGAGCGCTTGCTCAACGAGCGTTTGAATTTCATGAGAAAAGTAAGGACCAGCATGAATCGCTTCGAGTACATGAAGTTTTTTGTTGAATAGCAGCATTGCCATCTCTGCGTTTCTGAGGGCATTGTAGACTTCGTTGACCCACTGTTTAGCAAACGCCAGGTATAGCGGCCGCACTGGTACCGAACTGAGGAAGGCTGCTGAACCTACAGTCCTGCTTGCCCATTTAGGTTTCCGGGCGGGCGGCTCATCATCACCGAGTGACATGTCTCTAGGATCGAGCCATGGACTTAAAGAAAGATTCACCCAACTGGAAAAGAGCGGCCGGTTTTCGTTCCAGTCGCCCCATTTAGTTGCGACATCATCCGCAAGCGCCTGATTCAGTGATGACTTCAATGCACGGGATTCAAGGTGAAGGCCCAGCTCTTCGACAAAAGACGGCAACCATTTAGGCTCGAAGTCGCAGAAGGCGGAGTGCAGCCAAAGAGATTGCATCTTGTTCTGAGCGTATTGTTTAAAGGGCATCACCTCTTCATCTTTGTTTCTTCGCGTGGTACGTTGCAACTTCTCCGTCCAGTTTTCCCTGACGAATTCATCCAGTTGGAATCCCCAGCCTTCACTATTTTGCTTAGAGCTCAGTTCAAAGTAACTGTCCGGTGTTGCTCCCATTGGTCGTGCCTGATTGGTAACAACCAGGAAGCGACTCAAATCGTCTTTGTGATCTGCCGCTCTCCTAAGCATTAAGTGATGAATGTCTAGAGGAGTAATGTGACTCTGGTTGCGTGGTTTGATAAAAAAATGGAACAACCGCGCCTGGCAGGAATCGTGATAGATGCTTAATTGTTCTTCCGGGCGACCGCAGATCCCAACACCGAAATTCCACCGGTTCGGCTTCTCCGGGTCGAGAGAATTTTTGTCTTCCTGCTCGACAAAAATACGCTTATCTATTAAGACGCTGTGATATCCGGGCCAAAAGTAAAAATTTATTGCTTTACCACTTTCGCAATCCTCGGGCTGTAGAGCCGGGATGAGGTTGAATAAGGTTTTGGCCATCACCTCGTACAACTCGCCGGAGACGTTGGTCAGTTCTTCCTGAAGCTCGGTGTTGGATAACAACCGGTATCCAACTTCTCGTTTTACCTTCTTTTCCAGATTTCGTATGAGCCCCTTGGTTAGACCAATGCACTTCTGAAGACCCTTTTCGAGAAGGTCCTGCGCATGAACTATTAGCTCATTTACGTCTTTGCGCATCGCTTTTGATTCAGTCGGGTAGAGCCGCGAGTTAGAAGTTGGGGCGTGGTCAGTATATGTCAGGATGCCCGGGGGGCACGATTGATATTCTACTGGTTGCCAAACCATGGGGCGACCTTTATGATAATTAAGCGTCAACGAAACTCCTCGACCGACTTTCACACAGGGCTCACGCAACTGTCGGTCATACTGGTTATCGTTGCGCTACTTTCACATTTCCGCGAAACGCCTGGGACGCCTCGCTCCACCTGGTACCCAGAAAGTCAGCGAACTAGAAGAATAGATTGGGTAGACAGACAACACCTGACAACACCTGACAAGCTAGGGTTCTGCTCTCTTGTGTCTGAAAGATATTGGATAGGGCTGATGCTCATGGCTACTTCTCATTTTGTCTAGCAGTGGCCGCGAACCGCCTCTCATTTGGTTCATTTGGAGGATCCGGAAGTATGCAGAATGGAAATGCCCTCGCGATCGTAGAGTTTCAACGTGTGCTGGATGAAGGTTTCCGGGTTTGCCTGGACACTGCAAGCACGATGCATGAACAGTTACGGTCGACTAATAATCCCAATTCAGAAAAGCTCTATAGTGATGTTCAAGAGTTAAGAAAGTTTGTAGCGCCCTGGGTCAACAAGCTTTATGAAACCATGGCTCGGACCCTCTTTGAAGTCCTTGCAATCATGCAGCCCGAGGATTTTGAATCTGGAGATGTCAACTTTTACTTTCTGCCCGGTTATCACAGTTGTTTAACTGATCGGCGACTCTTCTATAGATCAACAACGCTGCAAAATGTCGGAATAGGGCTTTCTGGTAATCCGCGAAAGGCGCCTCGCAGTGTCGAAACATATCACGATTGCTGCCAGGCGCAGTGGTATACATTCGCCACGACTCCTCCGGAGGAAAGAGACTTCCGTCCTGGCAGTCCATATTTTTGGTACGCTTACCAACAGCCGACCTGCTCTGAAAATACGTCAGACCTGATAGCCAGTTTCACGTTCTCAAGAGTCGCTCAAGACCTTGATATTGAGAACCTTCCCGAGCACAAAACTGTACTGCTTGATGTTACGGGTTCCGATAAATGGGGCGATCAGGTCGCTGAGTTGCTAAACGGCATCACCTACAAGAAGCATCCGGAGTGGGTGTTTCCTGATCGCTACGATCGCCGGAAGGATTCACGCTACGATGCTAAGCGCGAAAGGGAGTTACGTCGCGCTCGCTGTCTGCTGATTAGTTTGTGGATGCATTCGGTGTTCGAGAACGCACGTCCTCAGTGGTGGCAAATTCTGATGGACGAGTTGCAAAAACAATCCCTCACGAGTGTCACTGCATCGTTATTGGCCGCAGACGCCGATCCCGTTGCCAGCAACTGGGGTGATGAAGGTTCTAACAGGGCTCAATTCACCACCTGGACCACGGTCAGCATGCACCGCCTGGCTGCTCCTCCGCCGGTCCCACTTGTCGAAGCAAGAGAGTCTACTGATAACGCTTTCCTGGATTCTGACACTTACCTGCAAACGGTCGGGTGGGCCACGATGCTTAGCTCCGTCCCTCTTAGGCTGCCATTTATATCGGTAGTGCGGCCATGGATTCGCATGATTTACGGCATGTTGAGAAGCGCTGAAGTGCATGTGCTTTTGAAAGACCGGCTGCCATTGCACCAGGCGGAACAGGCTGTTCGGATCATGTCGCACGACATGTACAAATTGATTGAGGAGTCCGTTAAAACTTTGATTACCGAGGTGGAGGCTACCGAAAAGGAAAAGGTCGACTACCGGCGCTTCGTCTTACATTTATTAAAAGCACAGGGCGAACTGGCTTATGCCTTTTGCAATGCAGCCACTGATCCGGTGAAAGCGGCAGCCCTGCGATATGAAATTCTCAACTCACTTCAGGTCATGGGCGACAAGTTGATCACTTGCTTACATCAAGTCGCAACCGAGGTCCAGGAATTCCGGATGGAAGATAACAATAGCAGGTTTGTTCCGGTGTTGCCGAAAGAGGACTGGTTAGAGGATATGCCATTTGAAACCCATGTCTCCTGCCTTTTTCTTGTGGGTGAAATCATTCGCAACCATTGCCAACATGGTAATGGCACAGTGGCAAATCTATTTTTCAGACCGGAAGGTAGTTGCCTGGCAATCGTGTTAGAGGTCCCCTATAAATGCAAACCCGGTCATTCCTATGGCCTCTTAAAAAATGCTCTTGAGACTTTGCGTCTCGGTTCTGCCAAATTCAACAGCGCTGATGATCAAAGCCGCTGGACCATAACGATCAACATTTCTGAAGTGGAGACGAGCTGATGAACCCGCGCCTATTATGTTACTTGCGAGTCAACGACATGCCGCCGGCCAGGAGAGATGATCGGGCAAGAATGTTGCCTATCGAGATCAAACCTCTCACTGAGTGGTTTGAGTTCTGTCAGAAATTAAGCGATCAGGCTTTCTGGAACTACGAACTACTTACCATCGACTTCAACTTCAAGGACGATCAAAGTGGGCCATGGTTTCCGCTTCCCGGACAGGAAATAACGGACAATGACTTTCTCGACGACCCTTACCTGCGCGAATTGAAGTGGTCTGATCGACTAATTTCTCTCGGTCCCAACTCCGGCATTTTGATAGGCGTTTATCTTGTCGCTCATGCTGCCCATCGCGATATACCGTGCGGCGTAGCTTTTCACACGCGTTATGCCCCGATCGTGATGCAGGACATGTCTTCCGCGATGTTAACCACACAGATAATGCTGGGCAGCAACGCGATCCAGGTTGGGTCCAACCTCAAAGAAACGATGAAACAGACCATCAGCACGATCAAGGATTCGTACAAGGATCCGTTGGATGGTCTACTGGTAGCCGTCAAGCGCTTCCGCGAGGAGTTTAAGCGCAGGGCCGGAGTAGAGGATGAACGAGAAGTTCGTTTGTGGATGGAGCCGACCAGCCTCTGGGCGCTGCTTGATTTGTTTCGGTCCGTGCAAACAGAGGAAGCACTCGATCGCGCTCTTAACGATATGGGTGTCGAATTCTATGAACGAAACGGCGCCCTCGTTTCCCTCGACGTACGCTCCATGTTTATTGATTGTTTAATGAAACGCGAACAGTATGGGGTGGAGACCATCCTTACCCGCTTACCCCTTTCCACTGTCAAACCAGCAGGCGGTGCGCAGACGAAAGCCGGGCCGATCTGGCAATTTGTCGAAGCCCTTGCAACTCGAACACCCTCAAACATCGGTCCCGTACTCGACTTCTTTAACAGAACCGCTAAAGGTGGTGAAACGAGAACAATCAACGAAGTTATAAAGAGAAAGACGCATCGACTGATAGCGCTCATTTTTGCGTGGCTCGATTTATATGCGGAAAGATGGTTTGAAACGGAAGACCGCTCATGGGATCCGACTAGCAACGAAACGGATGGCGATTTCCCACCTCTCACAACACAGGTTAAGGAATTAGTCAGACTCATTGCCAGCATGAAAGATTCGGGATGGAAAATCGGTGACGTACAAATTGATCCATTCTCACAATTCATTCCATTGACTGGTCCGAGCTCGATCTCAACCTTTTTAAGAGAGGACCTTGTGCCGGACTCCGTGTTGTATCGCGCGCTCCGGTACGGCGAATCACGCTCGCGTCAGATGACTCAAAAGTCTTTAACTGCGCTTCAACACCTGGTCGCTACCGCCGTCAATTGGGGAATGCTCGAAGTGCGAAAGGACCATAACGACGCGGACACTTACCGGATCAAATCAGTTGAGCTCCCGGCGCGGCGACCCATGAGAACTTTGCAGAATGATTTAGCCGCACGGCTTGGTTTCAACGTAGACGACGGCAAGGACGCAACCAGGCAATTGGCGCGCATCGTACAGGATGCTCCCGGCTTCGAGGATGTCTCAGTGAAAGACTTCCTTAGCAGCCTCGAGGAGAGACCTCTCCCAGAACATCTCAAAGTGTTGGGCTGGGAGTTTATGGACACGTTTTGGCGCGGGAAAGACGGCACGCGCAAACTGCCGCGGAATGCTTTTCCACCGTGTTTATTGGATGAGGCGGCATTCTCGCGTGAGGCAGCCCCGCCGGGGCAGATCAGCGAGTCGGATCGTATTCATGAAGATTTTGCGAAAAGGCAATCGATCTTCGTGCCGCCCCGGGTGAGTTTCACTATAGGGGACCGGCTCGAAGTTGAATGCTTCCGGCATTCTGCTGAAAAAGTTGGTGGAGACTACTATCGAATCAAACCTGAGACAAATGAGACTTGTAGGCTTTACATAGGCGACATTTGTGGTAAAGGTCTGTCGGCGGGTCAAACTCTTCAAGAGGTTCATGGCGTTATTACTACGCTGGATGACACAAGACCTGACCAACGCGCGCTCGCTCCTCACGAGATTCTTAGGCAGTTAGATGTCAGGCTGGGTGATCGGATTACGTCGCATGGACGAGTCTCAGATTTTGAAGAGCCGTCGGATCGCTGGGCCACGTTTATCTGCGGTACGATCGATCTCGCTGCAAACAACATGACCTTCTCGAACGCCGGTCATCCTTCCGCGATTCTTGTGAGACAGGATCTGAGTTACCAGCTTCTGGAGTCGCAATCTCGAGGCCCCGGCATGATTCCTGGTGCTGAATATCTCTCTAAAACTGTAGACCTGAGTCGGGGTGATCGGCTGGTTCTATTTACTGACGGACTGGCGGAGCAACCCGAAAAGTACCTGATTGATTGCATTGTGCACAATATACAGTCCACGGCAAAAGAATTACTCGATGCCTTGCTGAAGTTGATTGACTTCCAGGCGGCGGATGATGACTTAACGCTGGTGGTAGTAGCGATTGACTAATGCCGGGCAGGCACGCTACCGCGCTTTGTACTGTGCTGACGCGGCATCGTCTCAAACCGCGGTGCGTGGCGGCGGTGCCAGAATGATTCATGCGGCCAGCGTTGCTCGTGCCGGTACGCGTCATGGTGCATCACGAGGTAATGCGCAAACGCGCGATCGATCAGGCGCTCATAGTCGCGTAGTGCCTCACGGCGGCCCCTGAGATAATCGACGATGCTCGAGGCTGCGTTGAATCCGCTTCCCATCGCCATCGCGATGCCGTGCGACGCAAGTGGATCAAAAGCAACCGCGCTATCGCCAACAGCCAACCAACCATCCCCGGCCACTGAAGTTAGTCTGACTGTGTGCGCCGGCAGAATGCGGGGCGTTGTCGGATCTCCGCTGCCGTACTTGCGAACTCGTTGCGCTGTGTAGTCAGACTTATTCAAAAGTCCGAGCCAGCCCCCGGTTTCACGCAGCGCTGTGTGATCGAGCAGATCTCCATCTGTCATGTAAACCGCTATGAGTTTTCCACCCGGTAACCGTGACGAATACCACCAACCCGAAGACGCGGCCTCGACCAGTGTGAATGAGTCTTCTTCCGACGATACTTTTCCATCAAAGAACGCGGCGACTCCGATCAACCGATCATAAATAACGCGGCGCGCGCCGAGCGATCCCGCGAGACGCGCCGCCCGTCCGGTCGCATCGACCACAAAATCTGATCGATACGTTTCCACTCCATCCAACCCTCTGACGGTAAGCTCGAAACCTTTTTCTTTCTCTCTCGAGCACGCCACGAGCCGTTGATCGTAATGCCAACGCGCACCAGCCTCCGCAGCCGCTTGCATCAACTCTTCTTCAAACACGCTGCGGTCAACGCGCCAGCCAGCGCCAGCCGGCCCAAAGATAAAGTCCCGTTCTTGAACGGAATCCGATCCCCAGGCGAAGCGATTTCCGTACGAAGGAAGATTGCCCCTGCGACGGAGCCGCTCGGTGAGCCCGAAATGGTCCAACAGCGGATTGATCGACGGAGGTAGACACTCTCCCACCTTCATTTGCGGTGCAGAGTGTGCTTCGAGGACGATGGCCGAGAGGCCGCGTCGCGCCAGCGCCAGCGCAGTCGCAGCCCCGGCTGGACCACCGCCCACGATTACTACATCCGCCGTAAACATCTTTACAACTCGTCGCGGCCAACTATGCGACGCCGTGCGGACAGTGGCACCTCGTCGATCTCCGCTGCCAATTTTTCGGCCGCGAGGAAGGGAACTTCGGCCACCACATCTGCCGGAGTCTGCACGATCCTTTCAGCAATGCGAACCTGTTCCCAGGTAGGATCGGATTTTGATAACTCAGGCGCTAATCCGGTCTCGACCCAGAACCGCGCAGGCAGCCCGTGGTCGGCATGGTCTGGCGATCCGTCGCGCGCGGTGACTATGCCGAGCTTGTACCATTGAGCGACGTTGTCATTAATGCGTGTTTCATAGTCCGGACCGAAATAGCGCAGCCAGTCAACACGATAAAACAGATGTTTCATGCGCTGCGTGAGTGGCAGATTCTCGTCGAGCACACGACGATACGAGCGTTCGGTCAGGATCTGATTAGGAACACGCGCAGCCCAGAAAGAGGGAAGCGACAAAAACGTTCCCAGTTCATAACCCGACAAGCAACTCGCCTCGTCTGTTTGCCATGGAACACCCATCCACCACGTAAGCGTCCCTGGACCACTCGACTCAACTACACCACCCGGCCCCATGGCCTCATCCGGCGTGAGACTTGGACCATAATCCATCGTTGGTTCTTTACCTTCGGGTAATATATGCAACCGGTACGGCGCCTTCCACATACTCGCCACCCGCAACGGCCACGTTAACTCAATTCCCGGATGAAATGGACCACCGAGACAACTTTCAAGGTTTGCTTCGTCAAGCGCATGCGGTTGCGCCGCGATCGGGTACGCATCGAGTGTTGCTGGTCGATCTCGATGCGAGGGATCATCATCAAAGTCACCGTCTGCCCAGTGTTGCAACCACGCGTACTGAGTTGGCGTAAGCGCCAGATCATCCATGCCGAGATTACTGTAGTCTCCGAATGCGTCACCGTAATACGGTGGCAACTTTTCAGCTTGCTGCGGTGCGGTTGCGTTAGCCGGATTCCGGAACCAGTTGAAATAAGACGTGCGTAGCGGTTTATTTTCTTCAGCAGGACTCGACAACCTGTAAAGCAGATCAGGGTTAGTCAAATCCGATGGAGATCCGGCACCGAAGAGAAAGCTGACACCGCTATTCACCCACTGGTTATCAACGAGCCGCTCGAAGATTGGAAAGATGTCTCGCCAGAACGATGGACGCACCCGCGCGGGTGGACCAAATCTTGAATCGGTACTAAATAAATTGAAGACTACGTCATACATCGTCACGACGCCGTAGAGACCCTGGCCATAACTCGGAGGCGTGACGGCGACCATCGCCGGTTCGGCTTCGACTTCCTTACCATCAATCTTCACAAATGCTCGCACTGGACCATCCGAAGTGTCGTCGTGCCAGCCGTCGTTGTTCGCAAAAGTTGTTGCGGGTTTGTTATCGAATGAAGCGGAGTGCCCGAATCCGCCAAGGAAGATCAGACGTCCCGCATCGTCAGTGCGCAACTCTCCGAGTGGAACCTTAGTGCCCATGAATTGGCCACTGTCGAATTGAAATTGTGGTCCCTGGACGTTGCGGCCGCTGATCTTGCGCGGGCCCGGATCGATAATCAGTTTTTGTCGATCGGCGCCGGTGATTGTTTTGTTTCGGGGCGCTGTCGTGATCGCGTATTTGCCCAGATCCATCGCGTTCAGAAACTGGTACCAGCCGGCCTTGCGATTCGCGACGTGAACACGCCACGTAATCTCGGCATCAGCGGCTGTGATTTCTTTTACTGCTTCGCCGGCTTCATTAAGGCCGTAGATGCGAAACCGTGCAGCCTGTCGCTTCACACGGCCGGCGGAATCTTTAAATCCACCTTCCGGTTGTGGTACTTCGCCCGGGGCTTCCGGGCCAATGAAATATTCGTCAGGAGCATTACCAACACGCGCGATCCCGATGCCTGGATAGATCGCGTAGCGTACGATCGTATTTTGATCAGACATGATTCTATTTGACTCCTAAGACTGTGAGTTAAGACAAATGTAAAACTTTGGATGGCGTCCGGATTTGCGAGGGCGCGATCAGCCGAGAGTAAAACGCCGCAGAGCATACACGCTCATCTTAGTCATGGCAATACGAATGTTGGTTCATTGATGTCCGTAGCGATGAGACTTTCCTATTGACATCTCCGGTTCATGGGTATAAAAAGCGGGGCTGTTCACGGTGTCTGCTCTCACGAGTTTCCCCCACGTAAGACCCACACCTTAGACAGGATTTCAGGATTCACAAGATCATCATGATAATCCTGAAAATCCTGTAATCCTGTCTAGCCAAGTTCCTCGCTTCATATTTGAAAGTCTGAACAAGACACTCATGGGAGGACCCTATGCCAATCTTCAACGAAGATCTCACAGTCAACGGTATTACGAGACTCAGAGGGACATTAGGAATAGGAACAGATAGTCCTCGTACCACCGTTCACGTGATCGGACGAATCTCGAGCGGGCTGGACTTCACCAGTGCAGGCGCGATGACGTTCTTCCCGCCGGACGGGTTTGCGTGGTTCCACATTGATAATGGACCCAGTGGCGGGCGTCCAATCGGGCGTCTGCGCATCTCTCACGGAAACAATCCCGGTGACAATGAAATCATGAACATCTTGCAGAACGGCAATATCGGGATCGGCACTAACGCCCCCGCTGCCAGACTGCATGTCAACGGCAGTATTCGCACCACCGGCGACATTGTTCTGGAGAACGCAGATTGCGCCGAAGAATTCGATGTGCCGGACCTTGAGGTAATCAAACCAGGCATGGTGATGTCGCTCAACGACGATGCCTCAGTGTCCCCCAGCTCCGTTGCTTATGATCGACGCGTTGCGGGTGTGATATCAGGTGCCGGCAGCTTTCGGCCTGCACTCGTACTTGATAAGAGAGATGGCGTGCTGAAGCGAGTGCCTTTGGCCCTTCTGGGTAAAGTGTTTTGTATGGCTGACGCCAGCGAAAGCCCGATCGCAGTTGGCGATCTTCTCACTACCTCGCAAACGGCCGGTCATGCGATGAAAGCGACAGATCCTGGTCGAGCGTTTGGAGCCGTGCTCGGTAAAGCGCTCGGCTCTCTCAAAGAAGGACAGGGACTGTTGCCTGTGCTGGTGGCGTTACAGTGATTGAAAGGAGAGCCTTTCTATGAAGTCAGTAAAGGACACACTGAACTGCATCGGCGTGAATACAAATCGAAACATCTCGGTACTGGGAGAACTCTTTGGCTTTTTACAGCACCGGGTACCTACAGATCCAAACCCTTCAGTTAAAGCTTCTGTGTCAGTGCAAGCGCAGCTTCGCGCAATGGTCGGACGGCACATTCATTTGAACATGATCACGGTCGGTTTCGACACGCTTTCCGCTACAGATCGGCAGAACGCAGCTAATAAAGTCGATTATGCTGTTTATCGCACGCGCAACATTTTCGCACCGGTTGCGCTGGGCGTTGGCCGCGTCGAGCATTACGTGATCAGTGCCGCCGAGTCTAACGGACGCGACGATCTTGGAAGTGAAGGTGAGGCGGACGATCTGTCTGACGAGTGGTCAGTGCCTAATAATGGTATCGACGTCTTCCTTGTTCGTAACATCAGCGACTCTGATTACATTGGTATCTCTCCTCGTCCCGGCGATTGCAACAAGGGCGACAAGGACGACGGCCTGATCGGTGGCGAGAGTAATCTTGGATTCGAATCATTCTCACGCACCGTAGCGCATGAGCTTGGTCACTTCCTCGACCTGTCTCACAATCACGGTGATAGTTGTCCGACGACGACCGACGGCCAGAACAATCTCATGGCTCAATGCCGCTGCGCATTAAATTCGCGGACTTCGGTGCAACTCACCAGTTCGCAAGGCAGCACCATGCGCGACCGTTGTCAGGTTCACAGTGGTTGCTGAAAGGAGATCGCATTATGAAGAACGAAGAACCGCTTTTTCCGGCGCAGCTTCCTCACGATATACCAGAAGAAAGAATTCGCGAGGTCCTCGCCGATTTCGATAAAGTCGAATGGGCGAGTCTCGCTTTGAAAACGCTCAACCAGCGCTCACCGGAGAAGGGGCTCATTGAGGCGCGTACAATATTAAAGGACACCAAAGCTCCTGAACGGATTCGATCTGTAGCGTCCGTCGAATTGGGAAAACACTCCGATACGGAGTCGGAGGAACTGTTGATAGACACATTGAAGAGTGCTTCGCCGGGATTGCTCAAACACGTGGCAAAGAGTCTCGGGCAGATTGGTGGCCAAAAGGCTCTCGAAGAACTGGAAAGAGTACATGTGCCTGACAACACTCCGGCTGGTGTTGCGCTGCGGTTCGCGAAGACGCTGATCTCTTATCGCATCGGATCAAACGCCTACCTGCTGGCGCCCGGCCGGCCTGTTAAGCGTCTTGAACCCGCCATGACCGAACGGACCAACATTGAGTTCAACGAGATTGGAAGGGAAAAGATGCAGGCCGCTATGCCGGCTGTTCGACGTCAACTACCGGCAATCGACGTCGATCTTAAAAGCGGATTGCGGTTCATGTGTGGCGCCAGCGAGCACTGGGTGTTGTTGAATACAGAGGTGGCCCAAACAGGCTCGGCAGATGCATTGCGTAAACGACCGTTCATCGCCGGTGCGATTTTGAAATACCGCGTTTGCTCTGATCACTATTCGCTGGACGAATACATACTAACCAACGGGAGCGGTAAAGATGAGATGACTCTCGTCGGGGTTCGAGGCTCAGGAGTGATGGTCCATAGCGGCGTTGTCAGAATCCGCGAGCGCGCAGCCAGATTCGAATTGCGGTCAAGCAACCCTCCGTATTCGCGACCAATCGACCTGAATGGAACGCTTGACACTGCTGATGGCCGTCTATCGTTCAGCCAGGTACTGGTGGGAACCTCATGGAAAGTAGGTGCCCGGCCGTCAGTGCCTAAGCGGGTTTGAGAACCAAAGTGTGAAACTACCCGATCTTATGCCAGGCGGGACCGATCGCCTGGAATGGTGCCCAGTAGTAAGGGTGACCATACGTTGCATTCGATTTAAGTGAAATTTGAGCTTGACGCAAGCTCTCACTCAAAGACAGTTTGCCTTTGCAGAAGCCTTCATATGTTTGCTTCATTAACATCATCGTGGAAGTGTCATTTACCTCCCATAAGCTTGCTAAGATTGAGGAGGCTCCCGCAAATAAAAATCCGCTTGGTAAACCAAGGTACTCATCAGTTGGGTCTGGTCGCACCAGACCCGTTTCACAAGCTGATAAGGTAACTTTACAACCCGCGTTGACTCGAACCCGCTCGAAGATTGTTCCCAAAGTAAGAGGCCCATCAGCCAACACGATTTGCGAATCAAGCGGTGATTTGGAATTGAAGTTTCCGTGACAAGCAAAGTGTACGTAGCCCGCGTCTTCTATAGCCCGACACACTGCTTCGATGGTAGCTTCGCTTCCTTTAAATACTTGCCTGGTTGAAAAGAACTCTTCGATCGCAGCTACTTCTGCGCGAGCGCCCGGCAGTGATCCATCAGGATCCACAACGGCAACAAGTTTATTTGCGGATTCGAGATGTCTTGCCGATTGCTGCAAGACCTGGCAGGCCGGCGCATACACGATTTCGAAATCATCGATTAGATGCCTCAAGTCACCAGACGATGACGTGTATGACATGGCATGTAACGGTAGAACATGCAATACACCATGAGGAACCAGAATGATGCGTTCGATGCCGTGATCACGAAGACAATTCACGAGGCTGTCCCCGTTCTCGTATTTCTGCGAAAAAATCATCTGATACATTTCTGAAAGAACTAATTGAATGTTGGCGAACAGTTGCACGCGGGCATCCTGCAATTGTCGTTTCAGGTCATTCGACCGGTTGCCAGGTGTTTTAAGCGCAGCACTTATCATTGCGTATTGGCGGTGAGGCTCGAACCATTTATCAACTAAGTATTTGTGCAGTTCATCGCGTCCCAATCCTTTAATAGATAGACACTTCGGCGCCTGAGCAGCGCGAGAAACAAAGAAGGCCAATGTGCTTCCATCGGCGACAAAGAATTCGATTAATGCCGTAGGCCGATCGGCCGGGATCATCTGAACGATCTCGGAATATTGAAGCCGGCGCAATTTGAATGCTTGTTCGAATAACGGGTCAAAATTTGCGACCTCTTCCAGCGTCTGTTTCCATTCCATCGCGAGCATTGTCAGCTTCTGCCCTACGTCACCCACATCGGACGACTGTTGCAGGCTGGTCTGCTCCTGAATCAGCAACAGATCGAGCCGTTGACGCTCAGCTTGCAAACTGAGAAACCTCTGGTGAAGATCTGCGGGCACAGACTCGCTTGGTCGAATTTTCCTCGAGGAGACAAACGAAATCAGTGTCTGCGAACGAGATCTTTCAATGTACTCTAAAGCCTCGTCGGCTTTGCCCAATTGAACGCAAACTACGGCGAGAAGCGTGTATCGCTCCAAATTCTTCGCAAGTTGATGCTGTTGGAAAGCAAGCCCACTGAGCTCTGCGTGAGCGGCTTCGAATTCTTTGGCCCAAACTTTAAGGTCTGCATACGCGCCTTCGAAGTCCTCTCGCGCGGCCCTTGCGAGGGCTCGATAATATAAGACATTGGCCCGCTCAATCCGGTTGTCATTGCGGCGAAGAAGCGTCAGCGCTCTATCATAGAACTCCAGCGCAGCATCAAGCTGCGTTAGCTCAAACTGATGAATTCTGCCGAGATGAAAATACGAAATTGCTTCGCGGGATGACAGTCCCGCAGCAGCGCAACGTTCCGCAAAATCGGGTAGCACTTCGAGCAACCGCTTGACGTCACCAGTGACTTCCAGGATGTTGATCTGCGTATCCAGATCGATCAAGTGATCAATCTCAGATTCCACCATTCTCGGCTCGCCGAAATAACTTTGCTCAGCGCTCGCTGCATCACCCATAAATACATAGAGCTTGGCGAGGCTTGACCGGATCAGCAGCTCGAACGGGTTTTCTATTCCAAACTCTTCACGTATGACCGCAATCGCCTCTTCATAGCAATTCCTCGCTTTATCGTAGTTGCCCAGGATCCGGTAAACGATTCCCAGATTGTTTAGCAAGGTAGGCTTGACGGCAGCTCTCATCATACTCTCGAGACTATCACTAAGCTTGACAGCCTCTTCGTGCCATTGCACTGCTTCCTCAAATCTGCTGGAACCACGGGCAATTACTCCGAGGCGATCAAGCGCATTGATTTCCCCTAGCAGGTTTCCTTCTTGCGCGCCTTTTTCCCTCAACCCGAGAAACACTTCTTTGGCGTCCGGCCGAGCGAGCATTGTTTCTTCCTGGACGAAAGAGGGAGTCCAGTTTTCACTCTCCCCCTCGATTTCTGCGAGAAACCGGCGGTCCAGATCCTCGCCGAAGGCGTCACCGAGCCGTTGGTGGCAAAGCAATGATTGCTTGAAGTACTCTCTTGCCTCCTCCTTATTACCCAGCTTGCGATGGACCATGCCAAGACTGCCCAAACATGCTGCTTCCGTAGGCGCATCCCCTGCCACACGAGCGATCCGGAGTTGTCCATCAAGGATATCAATCGCTTCTTGGTGGTGGCCCAGGAATAGATGACAGGCAGAACGGTCGAGTAGGTCGTGGAAGGATGGGACGTAGTCAGGTCTTTCAGCCACCATCTCAAAGTATTGCAATGCTTCGTCAGCCGCGCCGGTCTGCATCAATGAGTGGGCCAATCCAATCTCTATCACGTGGCCCGTGTTTATGTTGTGTAACTCCTGAAGCGCGAGGGCTTGACGGAACGCGTCGACCGCTAACCCATGTTGGCCTTGTGAGGCGTGCGTAAAGCCTTGTTCACTGGTGCAAATGACGACGGAGAGAAAATCACGGATTTGTTTTGCCAGATCGCAGCCGCGCTCAAAGCATGCGATCGCTTCGCTGTAGTTGCCGAGTGCTCTCTCGCATAGGCCAAGATTTCTCAATGCTCCGACTATCTCGTTTACATCACCATATTGTTCGCGGACTGCAAGGGCCTTTCGCTGGAGCCGGGCAGACTGCGGAAAATTTTCTTGTTGAAAGAGAATCTCAGCAAGACGTTCAACGAGAACTAAGTAGTGCGGGTGCTCAGCATCATTACCGATGAGATCCAGCGCTTCTCGGAAGTAGCGTTCAGCGTCAATCAGATTCCGGCGCTGGTGAGCTATCTCACCGAGCGAGATAACTAGCACCTCTATTGCGTGCGGAGGTGCAGCAGCTTTCCGGCTCTCAGCCAGGCCCTCGAGGAGACAGGCTTCGGCTGCATCGGGATCGCCTCGAGCCTGGTGAATGTCCGCGACTATCGAGAGGCAGGCACCTATTGCCACTCCATTTCCCTGCGCGCGTGCTACCTTCAGGGCGTCTGATACATATTTATAGGCAAGTTCGAACTCGCCTTGCGTAATGAGGCGACAGGCTGTTTCAAAATTACTGGCAGCTAGATCGTTGTCCATGTGAGTATGCGAGGTTAAATTCTTCCGTCAAGGAAAGGGAATTCATACACACCTCGGTGAAATCTGTCCAGTGTCTGTATCACGAAAAACCTACACAAACGACCAAAACCGATCTATCATTCCGGCCAATCTGACTTCTCTCCCCGAATAATTCGAAGCACTCTCCCCACGTCGCTGCACGTCAGCGTAGCTACGGTCTCCAACCGAAGAGGTGCTTTATGAAGTCAATCCCGCCTGGCGCAAAGCTTTCTCTCTTGTTTGTAATGTTATCTCTGGTAATTGCAGCGTGTTTGATCTCGCCGGCGCTGCCGCAAACACGCCAACGAACCGTAACCGCCACACCCGCTGAAGCCAACATCAAAGTCGCCGACACCATAAAAACAGACGTCGATCTCATCACCATCGATGCGCTCGTGCTTCAGAAAAACACTGCTCGAGTTGTTGGCAGTCTCAAACAGCAAGACTTTCTTGTCTCGGAAGATGGCAATAAACAAATGATCACGCATTTCAGTCAGGACGCCCTGCCGTTATCTGTCCTGCTCTTGATCGATCGTGGTGGTTGTTTGGATCCGTTCGGCGAGGAAGTCAGACGGGCCGCGAAGGATGCCTTGTCACGACTGAAACCGAGTGATGAAGTCGCGGTGATGACATATCACGACACTGCGGAGCTGCGACAAGGGTTCACGCACGACCGCATACTTCTCGAACGCGCAATAAACTATGTGCCGCCCCACGACGAGCGTGCGAATCATTGTCTGAACATAGCTTTTGATGACGCGGCCAATTACATGATGAAAGCAGGTAATCCGGCTGGCCGGCGCGTGATCGTCGTGGTTACTGGCGTGACACGTAACTGGGATTGCAGAAGTGGACCATCGAATAAGTCGGTGATGCACACGGTCTTCGAGTCAGGCAGTGTTGTTAGCGGCATCATTCCAAAGACGCCGGAACAAGTAGCGGAGAACGGCGTGATGCGTTGGGCCACTCGCATGGGCCGACTGGCTGGGGCACCCTATCTCGACGTTCAAAAGCTGGCTGACGAAACCGGAGGCGAGATCCTGCGTGACAAACCTGAGGAACTCGATCGAACGTTCAATACCCTCATCGAACATCTCCGCACGCGCTACAGTCTCTCCTTCGTCTCGACTAATAAAAAGCGCGACGGGACCGTTCGCAAACTGAAGATTGACCTGGCGGACGGCATCGAAAAGTCACAGGGGCGCCTGGTGGTCAAAGCCCGGAAGAGTTATGTAGCTCCGAAAGAATAGTTCGTTCAGAAAATCTCTTCTCACTATTGCCTTTTGGCTCGGACAGGAGTATAT
Source organism: Pyrinomonadaceae bacterium (assembly GCA_035760085.1). GTDB lineage: Bacteria > Acidobacteriota > Blastocatellia > Pyrinomonadales > Pyrinomonadaceae > PSRF01. Next base: position 16,263 of record DASTTS010000689.1, on the reverse strand, counting down.
CGTCCGCGTTTACCCGCTGACGGCTAAATCTCCGAGCCCCTGCTTCCTTGCACACTCGCCAACACTCAGCCGTCAACGGTAGGCGATAGCTCTACTTCTACGACGATCAAAACTCTTCATGGACCACCGACTCATGGAGGCGCTATGTGCAAAATAACACTGATTACATTCACGCCTTTTCTAATACTCGCGATCCTCGCAGGTTTTGGCGTTTTGTTTAATAGGTTATGCAAATTCGTGATGCCGAAAAATCCATACTGGCCCTATGCGGAGAATCCCGGGCTAGCGCTCGAGCTCGCCGGTTCGCTTGAGTTTGTTGACAAGGTGCTGGGCAAAGGGCAGGGTCCCTCAAGCCTGGGCCAACCTGTCGACGTTTTCGCTGCTAACCTCAAAGCCGCCCGGCGTTTCCAATTTATCGACTTCCCCTTCATCGTTGTCTACATCGCGTTTTTTCTCTCCGTTCCATTGGTTCGGAGCCCGCAGTCACGCGGCTGGATCGTAATCGCCGTACTCGCTGGGTTTACCGGAATATTGGACTTCATTGAGGACTTTCAAATACTCCGCATGTTGCGGCGTGTGCCGGGAAGCTCCGTCAAAATCTTCGGCCAGATGAAATGGTTGTTTTATTTCGCGACCCTCGCAGCAGAAGGCGGCTTGTTGTTTTTCGAGGCCGGAACGAGTCCTGGCAGGGAGAATGTGGGAAAGATAATCGGTGCGGCGTTAATCGCAATAGCCATCGGCGGACTCATCTCTTCCTCAAAGGGCAGCTTCGAAGGGATCATGTCTGCGTCGAAGCTCTCGGCGCTTGGTCTACTTGCGTTAGCCTTCACGCCGATCCTGATGTGCTACCCGTATTCATGGCTTTACACGGCAGAGTATGCCGTGCTGCTGCGTGTTCCGCTGATCTTAGCCTTATTACTCGTGGCGCTACCATTCATCGCATTTTTCAGTGGTGCGAAAACACTGCTGCGAGGCTTGTTCGATCTCACACCGTTGAGCCTGTTTGTGGTTACTCTTGCAACGCTTGCAGTGTCAGGCACAGCCTGCGCGACCGCCTCACTCATTCGCAATAACGCGCACGCAAGATTTCTCGATCTGAGCGGCGTTTCTCTCGCGCCACTCTCCTACGCGGTACGGCTGGGTCTATTCCTGGTTTTAGGAATTTTCATCATTAGTTTTGCTGTATGGTTCTCGGCCCGGCAGGGGCACAATCTCGGCCGTTTGATTCTTGCGGCACTAGGCGGCATCGCGCTCGGCATTGTAGTGGTGGTTTTTCTGTTTGCTTATGGCGCGAATTTGGTTATCTGGGCGCTGCCTTTCCTGGACGATCCTCGTCTCGTTGACTACCTGAGAAATACGGGACTGTTTTGGGGTTATGTACAAAACGCAGATACTGCTTACGATCCGTGGCCTAATCATCTCTTCGCGCTGGCAGCCTTTGGGGCGACCCTCGTTTTGTATGCCATCGTCGGCATTTATGGATGGACACGCTTAGGAAAAAAGCGGACCGTCCCGGCGTTGTGCTCGGCGCTGATGTTGGTGTTAATGCTTGGCTGGATGTTGGCAGCTCTGACCTTTTTCTTTGATGCCTGGCATATCCCCACACTCCTCATCGTCGCTGCTGTTGGCTTTATCACAGCGCAATCTCACCGCTCCGATCATTTTTATAACTTGCTAAAACGTATTGACGTTGCTCCTGATGCCGCCAGGACAATCACGGCCTCGGGTGAGAGCCGGGTGATTTTGGTGGCGGCGAACGGCGGTGGCATACAGGCTGGCGCCTGGACTGCGCAGGTGTTGTACGGTCTCGATGAAGATCTGCGTAAGGACCTTGGCGACAAATTCCAGAACTCACTACGTCTGATCAGCTCTGTTTCAGGTGGAAGCGTTGGTAATGGATTCTTTGTTAATTGGCTCGCTCATAAGAATGTCGCACGTCGACCGGATGAGGCAGCCGTCATGTCGAGTCTCGACGAAGTTGCGTGGGGCCTCGCCTGGCCCGATTTTTTGCGGGCTATGTTTCCCTGGCTCTTCGGACTACTAATTCGCATCGGGCGCGGGCGCGCGCTGGAGAGAGCGTGGGTACTCAATAGCATTCCTGACCTGGAGAAGCCCAAAAACTTAGATGATCCGCTTAGCAGTTTGAATGGAATGGTGACCGGCGGGCGAATTCCCGCGGTGATTATGAACACGACAATTACTGAGACCGGAGAGCGACTGCTGTTCGCTACCACGAAAGTAACCGGACAATCGGGCGGCGGAGGAGCACTCGTCGATGCGACCGACTTACACACCATAAATGGTAAAGAATTTGATGTCCGTGTAGTTACGGCAGCAAGGCTTTCCGCAACTTTTCCGTACGTTACGCCCGCCTCCCGCTCCGATGGAGACGGACCACAACCGCATGTCGTAGACGGCGGTTACTATGACAACTACGGTATGGCAACTTTGGTCGAATGGTTGGATGAGGCGCTCGATGGAGCAATAGATAAGATTAAAAGCGTGCTGGTAATTCAAATTCACGGCGCTCCCGTAGATTCCAATTTGAGCGAGGAGCGACATTCAAAAACCAGAGGCTGGTTTTATCAGGCATTCGCTCCGATCAAAACTCTCTTGAATGTTCGGAATGCCGGTCAGGTTGCTCATAACGATATCGAACTACAATTTCTACAGCAGAAATGGGCAGCAGCGGGTGTGCCGATTCATTCGGTGATATTCGAGTTTGGCAATCGTAATGCGCCGCTCTCATGGCACCTTACGCCAACTGAAGTGGCTGCCATCAGATCTGCCTGGAAGAACGATATGACGGATTGCAGGGAAACTGTACGCGAGTTCCTGAAAGGGAGTGATAGCCTGAGCTGCGGCTGTCATAAATGTAAGTTCGTGCCAGGTAACAATTAGAAATAGTTGGACCAGCTATGGTCCAGTTATGGTAAAGTAGTGCCGGGCCGTAAAATTCACGGCCTTCTTGTAAATCACGTAAATCCTGCAATCCTGTCTAAAACTGACGGGACTTAAAACAGGATTACAGGATGTACAGAATTTACAAGATAGTTGGACCACTCAATCTCACGACTCTCTAGACCCCGCTAGATTCCAAATAACTAAAAAACTACGTGCGGCCATGACGAGAATATTTCTTCATTTACTCGGATTATGTCTTATTCTGACGTGTCTCAACACGAATACTTTCGCGGCGCCCGAAACCTTGAACGTGCGTGATTTTGGCGCGACTGGCGATGGAACTACCGACGACGCTCCGGCTTTCCAAAAGGCCCTCGACGCACTCGCCACCGCAGGCGGTGGGACACTCTTTGTACCTGAAGGCAAATACGTAATCGCCACGCCTGTTAATAAGAACTTCACAGGGTTGGCCCAATCGATCACGATCATGGGCGTTGAGTCGCTCACGATGCCGGCGCCTCCGACCGCCGCTGGTGATCAGCTCTGCCTGGGACTCAATTTGCCGACTGAGATTTACCCGCGCACGGGTGTGAAAAATGTCGCGTTTACTATCAGCGGTTTGAAAAACCTTGTAATCAAAGACATCGCCTTTGTCGGTACGCCGGATGTCGCCACCGATGCTGCAATCACACTTTTCTTAATTGAAATCGATAAAGCGCAGCTCAGGCACAATGAGTTCTACGGTCTCGCTACGTTTGCGGACGGAGGCGCGATTGTCGCGGCAGTGCGCTGTGACCTCGAGATCTCGTTAAGTAAGTTTCTCGGTTCCACGGCGACGAGTGGCGGCTATCTTCCTCTCGTACAGAACCTTGAATGGTATGGCATCACCGTTACAGACACGACCTTCCTCGATTATGGAACGCGCGAACTTTTCGGCAAGACCGGACTCGCCGCGCCCATCTCGTGGATCAACATCGGAAATGCTGCGCCACCTACGAATGTCTCGCCGCGGCGTGAAGTCGTGCTGCGCAACGTGTTTATGGATGAAGGCGGGTTTTGGGGATTGAGTAGTTTGCCTTATCGCTACACGCCGCAGAGCGCGCCGATCGATCTGATATACGTGACCGGTTTGGTGATGAACGTGTCTAACTTCGATCAGTTCGGGCATCAGCTATACGACGCGCGACAAGTGTTCATCGAGAAGTCGCGGTACGGTTACAGTCAGAATGCCAGCGCGGCCATTGCACTGCGAAATATCGGCACCGCGATCCTGGACCAGTTAACGTGCATTGCCGACGCCGATCACATCTTCGCCGACGCTGACACCGGGCAAGTGACCGTTATCAACTCAACTTACGCGCAGTTGGACTCATCCGCACACAAGACAACGACGATCAATACGCCAGAGGATCCGGTGCAATACGTGCGCGCGCGGTTTACTGACGCACTCGGGCGCGAACCGGATCCTGCCGCTCACTTCTACTGGTCCAATCTGCTGATTAACTGCTCCAACGATGTCGCCTGTACCGAAGGCGCTAAAAAAGCGTTGGATGATTACTTGTCCACATCTCCAGCGCCGACCTTCACCTTCTCTGGTCGCATCACAGACGATGACGGTGTGGCGCTCGCAGGCACGACTGTTACGCTGAGCGGCTCGCAGTCTGTAACAACCACGACTGATGCGAACGGCAATTATTTCTTTAGTAATCTCCCGACGAGCGGTGAGTATGTAATCACGGCAGCGAAGAACGGCTACACGTTCAACCCGGCGGGCATGCGCTTTGTCGCTCCCACTGGAAATCGAACTGCTGATATCCAGCCGGCTAAACTAACCCTGTTGACGATGCCAGACTCGGATCGCGCGCTCGCTTTAGAGTTAACGCAATTTCTTGATGGGCCTTTTCCACTCACGACCACGCTCCTTTCAGAAGGGCGCAACACCACGCGCATCATGCTCTTCGGAACCTACCTCGGATTGCTTCCAGGTGACGATGTGGACGTTGTAACTGCTGAGGCAGAGGATGCGGCCCACACTAAATATCCGTTGCGAGTGGAGTTCGTTAGACCATTGCCCGAATTAGCTGATGTTTCTCAAGTGGTGCTTCGTCTGAACAGGGAACTGGACGATGTCGAAGTGTTCGTAACGGTCACGGTGCACGGGCGAACGAGCAACAAGGTGAGAATCGCCATCCGGCACTAAAAAAAGCCGCAAAATTAAGCTAAAAACGCACAAGAGGCCCAACAATCTTGTGCGTTTTGTGCTATTTTGTGGCAACATAGCGCGTTCCGCTGATTGGCATTAACCCGTAATCCCTAAACCACTTGAGGACCGATTGATGAGTACTAATCCGCACGACGTTAATTCAGGAACCAATCCGCCCCCGTTTCGAATCGCCCCGCAACTGCACCAAATCCTTTATAAACGACCGGGCCGGGAACATCTCGAACCGAAACCTGACGAAGTCCTGCCCGAGCCGCCGTATCCACAGCGACCCGACGCCAAAGAGATGACGCACAATCAGTATCTGAAGCTGAATGGTGTTCGCATGTGGAAGACCTGGGGCGCGCCGTACTTCAAATCACGCTTCCCGAACCACAGAAACGAATTGCGACCAATCATTCCGTACCTGTTCACTGACTGGAAGTGCAATCTCGATTGTCACTACTGCTGGTCGTACGACAACAAGGTGAAGGGAATGACCGAGGACGTTGCAAAACGTTCGATCGACTGGTTGCACTCGATTGGATCACGCGTGTTGGCGTTGATGGGTGGCGAGCCTCTGCTGCGGCCCAAGTTCATTCACAAGATCGTCTATTACAGTTCGAAGAAAGATATCTTCGTTTACCTGCCGACGAACGGACGGTTGATGAAGCCGGACGTGATCGATCGTCTTGGTGATGCGGGACTCGCAACCGTGAACCTCGCGGTCGACTCAGTAAAGGAACGGAAGTCGCTGCCGAAAGCGCTCGATCCGATTCGACCTTACTTCGATTATCTGGTCAAAAAGCAGAAGGTGTACGGCTACACGGTGATGTTCAATATCAACATCTGCCATAACAACATGGACGATGTTAAGGAACTGACCGAGATCGCTCGCGCGAACGGTATCGCTACTGATTATCACATCAACGAGACCCCGATGACCGAGCAGGATCACTTTAAACACCTCTCGGAGAACGAGACTTACCTGACACCGGAAGATTGGCCCAAAGTTGACGATCTGCTCGACTATCTGAACGACAAGCGACGCAATGAAGGGTACAAGATGGTGAATCCGATCCAGCACATGGAAGACATGAAGCTTCTCATGCGTGGAAAGGTGCCGGAGTGGCAATGCCGTGCTGGTCAGAATTCACTGATCATCCGCACTGATGGATCGCTGGCTCCGTGTTTCCCGATGTACTCAGCGACGCATGATTGGGGCGTCGTCGGCGATCACAAGTTTGACGTGAAGCAACTCGATGAGATGAAGCAGGAGTGCTCGCAGCATTGTCTGTCGACCTGTAACTACATCCTTGGCTACTGCTACGACACCGCCCGCGTGATCGGTTGGATCATGAAGACGGCAAAGGGTGGATTCCGAGGCGTCGAGAGCTTCTAATTCGCAGCTCAATCTTTGGACAGGATTTACATGATTTTTCAAGATCATGTAAATCCTGTTTTATCTTGTAATCCTGTAAAAACTACCTTCACCGACTAATTCGCTCGAGTTTCTTTACGAGCTCACTCTTTTCAGCTGCCGATGTTTTGGCGACCGCCAATCGCAGCGACGTCAGCAGCTTCTTCAAATCAGCCCGTTGCTCAACTGCATATTTGTCGCCGCCTTTCTCGTTGGCGAAACTGATCACTTCATCGGTCAAACTCTCTGTTATGTTCTTGAGAGCTTCGGCTGCGTGCGCTCCGGTCGGGTACAAGCCTAGATACCTGATCTCTCCCTCTGAAAGAAAGAAGGAGCAAACCATATCACCCTCACAATCAGACGGCGGCAGCATCTGCGAAGCTTCCCAGGCAATGCGATCGGCAATGGGCGATGCGTGGTATTTCTTTTCGAGATTCCAGAGCACATCTGCGCGCAATTGATAACCGCCGGCGAACTCGTTGTAGACCATTTCTGCGGCATGCGCTTTCACCCACTCGCGATACGGTGACTTGTCGTTTTCGTATGGAAGACTCAACGCCCAGTTAGCGAGTGCGAGTGTTTTCAAAAGCTCAAACTCGGCGCGCGTGTTTACATCTTTTGCATCGGTAAGTGAACTTGCGGCAAGGTTGTAGATTTCCTGACGATCAGCAAAGTCGGTGTTCTCGGCTTTTAAACGCGCCTCGATGATCTGGCGTACGAGTGCTTGTCGTTGGCTGGCGTTGTAGTCGAGCAGTAGACCACCAAAGAGCCAGCCAGTCTGGCCGTTCGGAAGGCTGACGCGATACCAGTAGTCGGTCTTACCGGCGACCGTGTCTTGATTTGTCGACCGCGCGATGGCATTCACGACGGTGCCGAGTTTCAGTCGCACAACCTCTTCGGCCGCAGTCTGCGGAGCTTTCCGCGCCCGCATCGCGGAGACCGTTGTGATCTTGGCCTGAGTGGTATCGAGCTTGACCTCGTCCGTTTGGGCCACCAGCAGCGACGCGTGGCCAACCACGAACAGAACGAAAACGAAGATTAGGCATTGGTGTTTCATCGCGTGTTTCATATATAACATTTTCTGCGGCGTGTGGAGGGCTAAATGTGAATATGATTACGTGCCGCTCGTATAATTAAACTAGCAGGAGTTGATGAACATTGATCGATCTGAATTCTCAATACGAATACTGGAACACAGCCGGCACGCAGAAATCTTTCGCGCACCCGCTGAATCTCAGACGCGTGCGTCAGTGGGTATCTGATGAGGGGCGCATTCTCGATTATGGTTGTGGATATGGACGAGTTTTAGGAGAGTTGTGCAACGAAGGTTACGAGCATTTAATCGGTCTGGATTTCTCGCCGACCATGATCGCCGCGGCCCGCGCGCAATATCCGGAGGTCCAGTTTGAAGTCGTTGAGTCTTCGACGATTCCGCTGCCGGATGCTTCGGTCGATGGCGTGCTGCTGTTCAGCGTTCTCACGTGTATTCCAACTGACGAGGGGCAACGAGCGCTGCTGAAGGAAGTTCATCGCGTGTTGAATCGCGGTGGTATGTTGTACATCAGCGATCTTTCGTTACAAACAGATGAACGAAATTTAGAGCGCTACGCGCGTGACGAAGAGAAATACGGACTCTACGGAGTCTTCGACCTGCCTGAAGGAGTCACCGTGCGACATCACGATCCAAAATGGATCGAAACACTCACCAGCGACTTTGAAATGGTTGCGCTCGATGACGTCGACGTTGTGACGATGAACGGAAATCCAGCGAAAGCTTTTCAGTGGTTTGGATTGAGTCTCAAACGGGATCAATAAACAGTAGACAGGATCCTGAAATCCTGTCTAACTAAGCTTGTCCCTTCTCATTTAACTTTTGTGCTTTTGTGGCCTAATTCGCTGAAACCCAGCCACTCGCGGAAACGAATTCCTTCGTCTCTGAGTTGATCGTGATTACGTACGCACCGGCAGCGCCGACGTGGCGGTTGGGACCGAACACGAGTTTCGGCGTCAATCCCGTGTCAAACTCGTAGAGACCTTCCAACGCCGTCACGAGTTGTTCGCGACTCAGATCGGCGCCAGTTCGTTTGAGAGCCTCGACAAAAGTCTTCGCGGCTGCGAGTGCCGCGAGCTGCGCCGCTGTGTGTTGTGCCGGCAGCTTGTACTTCTCTGCGAGCACGCGATATTCAGCGAGGCCTTCTGCTGTTACATCAGTTGGTACTGTCGGAAATGCAAGGAAAACTTTTTTCGTGAACTGCACCGGCACATTTGCAGCGAGGTCTCTCGACGTCAGCGCACCGAGCGAAAAAACATACGGTGTCCACTCTATCGCGCTGGCCGCACGCAGAAGACTGTCGACATCATTCCCTCCAAAGATGAATACCGCTGCCGTCGCTTCAGCTTTCAACTGCTGCGCGAGTTTGTTCGCGTCAAACGTTGTCGCGGAGTAAGGCATCTTCACGATATCGGTCCAACCGGCTTCCTTCGCGCGTGCCATTGCCGCTTCTGCTGCTGATGAAGACAAGTCTGCTGCTGGAGATAAGACTACAGCGCGCTGTTTCTTCACGCCGAGCTGCTGATCTGCAAAGTTGATCAATGCCGCCGCCTGTTCGTTAACACCGGGCAGTAAATAGAAAACATATCGATTAGGCGGACGTTCGACTTGCGGCAGCAGCGTCGCTGGACCGATGAAGGGAATCTCCTCGTCGCGTGCGAGCGCGGCAATTTCCTTGTCTGCACCCGCACTTACACCGCCGATAAACGCGAAGATCTGATTCTGACTATTCAAGTTTCGCAGACTAGTCGACATATCCGCGGCGCCGTCGGTGAAATGAGATTTGATTTTCCGGTTGTAGATGCCGCCACGCGCGTTCAGATCTTCGAAGTAAGCCGAGATGACTGCACGTATCGCCTGGCCCAGTCCCGCAAGCGCGGTATTCGTCGGCAACGGTACACCGACGTCGATACTTTCTGATGTCAAACCAGGATCTCGATCAAACTCGAGTCGCTTGATGTAAGCGATCAGATCGTTCATGTCCTCGATCGAGATGCGATAACGAGGCATCGCGACGGCGAGCTCGTTTCCCGCGGGATCGACACCGCGCACCACCGCGGTCGTGAACGATGATTCGTTAAAGACTCCGTGTTTGCGTCCGTTTGGATGTGTGTGACCGTACGACTTCGTGAGGTTGGTCCACGTAAGATTCCCCGCCGCGACACCACCTTCGGTTTTACCTTCCCCTCTGCGGCCGTGGCAGCCGGCACAATTGATCGTTGACGCTGGTACTTCCAGATCGCCGACCATTGCAGTGAGCGGTTTCTTACTCGCAGTCTCACCGCGAAGGAAAATCGCGCGTCCGCGCCGCTCGGCCGGCGTTAGCGGGCGCGCTTCCTGTGACTGAGATGTAGTTTGATCCGCTGCAATTGTGGAGATAAACAGTGCAGCGGCGATCAAAATGAGTGTTTGCAGGCGCATAAGTTAAGATTAGTTCTTACAAGACTTTTCAGGATTATCATATAAATTCTCGATCCGAACCTAATCCTCAGTCAGTGGGTCTTATAAGTGCATGGCCGATGAGGCGTCGCAGCGTGAAAGCTGGTGGGTGTTGCAGGCACAGTCACTCTCGCGAGCGTTTTTTCCACTGCCACAAACCGGCGGTGACTTCGGCGGGCAGCCGATGGCCCAATTGACGCGCCAACATGCAAAGCTGTCCACGATGATGTGCTTCGTGAGCGACGAAGTAGTTGAGAAAGTGAACCAGATCGGTAGGGAAATTCTGCCACGTTGCTGCCGGGATCGTGCCGCCACGCGCCTCACCGAGGCGGATCAGCTCAATGATTCCTTTATTACTGCGTTCGAGCACGCGCAACAAATCTGGTGGTCTGACGGTTCGCGCGTCGACAGTGCGCGGCACCACAACACCATGCCGCGCACCGATCATCTTGATCCACATGCAGCGGGTGTTGTGAATATGCGCTGCGAGGGAGCGAATCGTGCGGCGAGGCGAGCCGGGAACGCTCATGGACCACAATTCGGGCGGCAAGTTCTCGATGAGATAAGCCGTCACGCGATGGTTCGTGTGCCAGGCGTTGATTAACAATTCAATCGGGAGCTGCATAGGAAGATCAGTTAGACAGGATTCCAGGATTTTCAAGATTAACATGAGAAGAATCCTGTTAATCCTGAAAATCCTGTCTAACAGTCCGTTTGCGCCTAAGCTTTGCGGCGGATCGAGTAGAGCCTGTGCTCCGTGCGTATCAACAACCGCTCGCCGACGAGCGCCGGCGAAGCCTGAGTAAAGTCATCGAGCTCATTCACATGTGATAGCTGAAACTGCTCGCCAGTTGAGACCACAAATGTCTGGCCTTCCTCGCTGAGGCAAAACAGTTTGCCGTTATACGCCCAGGGCGAGGTAGTGAAGTTAGTGGCGGCGGGATCGATTCGTGTTTTGTAAGTCTGCTTTCCTGTCTTCGCATCGAAGCGATTCAGGATACCGGTTTCCGTCAGCGTGTAGATCGCGCCTTGATAGGCGACAGACGAGGGCAGGTAAGTCCCTCCGCGCGGCTGCGACCAAACGATGTACTGGTTCGAAGTCTCACCTTCCTTGAGAGTAATGTCGCCGCTGGCGCCGGGACGCATCGCCAGCAACGCGCGACCGCGGCCACCATTGATATAAAGTAAACCTTCATACGCGAAAGGCGTTGGCACCGGCGTCAAAGACATCCCTCTCATGCGCCACAACTCTTTTCCCGACAAGTCGTAACTAACCACCGTCTCTGGTCCAATCGTCACGATCTCGGTTCGTTGTGGGTGTTGCCAGATGTATGGTGTGGCCCATCCGGAGCGTTGGTGTGGCGGTTCTTTACCACCGAGATCGCGTTCCGTGCGCCAGAGCTGCTTGCCTGTTTGTTTGTTGAAAGCAGCCAGGTACTGTTGTTTCTGGTTGTCGCACACGATGACAAGCAGGTTTCCGGCCAGTGCCGGCGAGCTACCCGCGCCGAGCTCGAGGTAGATCGGATTCGACTCGAGCGGAGTGGTCCAAATCTGATTGCCCTTCAAGTCAAACGCCCATAGCCCGAGATTCGCTACGTAGACATAAATAAACTTTCCGTCGGTGACGGGTGTCTCTGAGACAAAGCTATTTTTCCGGTGACGCCCACCTGGAGGTTGTCCGGTGAAGAACTCCTTGGTCCATTCCACCTTACCGCTTTTCAGGTCGAGGCGGTAAAGAAGGTAGTGCAGCTTTACTTCGTGCGGCAGCTCGATGTCGCGCTCGTTCAAGCGCTTCATGATCTCCTGCATTGAGAGACCCTGTTTTTGTAGCTCCGCGGCGTACTCGTTGCTGTACTCCGTGCCCGTCTGCGGTGACTTTGACTTGCCCTCAGTCGTGACAGTGGTGATGTAGACCTTGCCCCCGGTGACGATCGGCGACGACCACCCGCGCCCCGGGATCTCCTGAAACCATTCGACATTCTCAGTCTTGGACCACTTGTCGGCGAGTTTTGCATGTGTTCCGACCGGATTCGACTCCGGCCCACGAAACTGCGGCCACACATCCTGCGCCTGTGCTACGAGGGCGAGTAGAAAGGTTAGGCTAACGGCATTCAAAAGACGGTAGAGTTTGCGATTATTTTGTAGTGTGCTCATTTAGTTTCTCGGAGGTGATGGATTAATCCTGCAAATTCTGGAAATCTTTAGACAGGATTACAGGATTTACAGAATTTGCAGGATAGGTACGCACCTGCCGCGCGATAGGTTTCCTTAAGCCATTACTTCTCTGAATGTCGATAAAAACTGCTTCATCTCCGCATTCGTGCCGATGGTGACGCGCATGAAATTTGGTAGGGCGGGGAAGAGGCGGCCGACTTCGACGCCGCGAGTGCGCAGGGCATCGAGTACGGGTCTGACCTCGCGGCGAAGATCGATCATCATGAAATTTGTGTGCGAAGGGATGTAGCGGTAGCCGAGGGTATCGAACTCCGCACAGACACTCTTTTTCACTTCGCTGTTTAGTTTGCGTCCGCGGGCGATATGCTCGGTGTCTTTCAAGCTCGCGAGTGCGGCCACGACGGCCATGATGTTTACGCTGTCAAAAATCTGATGTTTTCGCAGTGCTGTGATGTTCGACGTTTGTGTGACGCAGTAGCCACAGCGCAGCCCGGCCATGCCGTAAATCTTCGAGAACGTACGCGCGACGATCAGGTTTGGATACTGCTTCACGAGTGGAATCACGCTCTCGTAATCTTTGCTCTCGACGTAATGGTGATATGCCTCGTCAACCAGCACGATCGTCGTGGGTGAGAGCTTAGCGAGAAACTCTGACATCTCGGTTCTGGATGTGATGCTGGCGGTCGGGTTGTTCGGGTTACAGATGTAGACAAGACCAGCGCCGCTCGCAGCCCCGAGCATCTTCTTTAAATCGTGACTGTAATCAGACGTGAGATCGATCTTCACGACCTCCGCATTCGCCACACCGGCATGACGCGCGATCGCTTCGAACGTCGGATTTGCGATCACGAGCTTCTTGTCCCGACTCGTAAACGCAGACGCGCAGAGTTTCAAAATCTCTCCTGAGCCATCGCCGAGCAGCACATTGTTTGCAGGAACGTCGTGTAGTCGCGCAAGATCCTCGGCCAGCGTGTCGGCATACTCATCCGGATATCGCCACGCGAGACTAAACCCGTCAGTCATCGCCTTCAAAGCCGCAGGCGATGGTCCATACGGATTCTCGTTCGAGCTGAGGCGGACGACGTTTGCAAAGGACCTTGCGGCCTTCACCTCATTTCGTGGTTGGAGTGCTGCGTAAGCCGCCCCGGCGGCGAGAAATTTCGAAAAGCTGCGACGAGAAAGAGTTTGGTTGGCCATGGCGTTCTTCCTCTGATCAGTTGTGGTTGTGGTCACGTGACGATAATCCGTTTGAAGCGCGCAGTCAAAAGAATAGCATTGACCGCGGCCAAGGCGGGCGCGTAACATGCTTGCGGCGCGCGTTCCCATCCTGAGCTTTCCTCCAGCGTCACATTCTACTAAAGGGGTTATTCGTCATGGACACGTCCCGACAACTGTCTCGCAAAAGGCTGTGCCGGCTTATCGCGGTCGTCACCTTTCTGCTTACGACTATCACTATCGCCCAGGCCGATCCAATCGTCGTGAGTGGCAGTGCTACTCTAACCAGTGGAGTCGTATCTGAAGTGCGAGGGCCCGTGAATATAACGGGAACGAATTTCTCAGCTTCCCTCATCGTCGTAGGCGGGAATTTCGGCTTGGGTAATTGCAGCAGCTTTCTGGCTGGACTAAATGGACCATGTACGAGTGGAAGCGTGGGCGGGTTCGTTGTGGGCACGGATCTCCTCGGAACGTTCACCGTAAACGGCGTGACTTTTAACAGCAACGTGATCAATCAAATGAATTTGTCGTTCACTGGTCCAAGCTTCCTCATACCAGCCGAACTTCTGGGCGCTTCCGCGGTTCAAATCACCGCTCCCTTCAGCTTTACAGGCGCCGCAGTATCGCCCGCACTCAGCGAGGTTGTCATGTTACAGGGCCAGGGAACCGTACATGTAGTCCTCGTGCGGAGAACCATTGGTATCTTCACCGGCTTCTTTCTCGATCATGCCGATTATGTCTTCGGCTCGACTGTGAATGGGGTGACGGTTGAAGAAGTTCCTGAACCGATGACGCTCGTGCTGCTTGCCACCGGTCTCGGCGGCGGTCTGATCTATCGCAGGAAAAGGGCGGGCAGATAAATTATCTCTCTGATTTAGCTTGACAGGATTACAGGATTTACAGAATTTACAGGATTAATATTTAATCAGCGAAGCAACTAAAACCCTTCCTCACTGAATCTCTGCTCCCAAAAGAACAAGCGGACTAACTAGCTCCCCACTCGCAAACTAAAGTTCAAAAACAAATAGGAGAGAGTGATGAAGGTCTATCGTTTCGTCGAGAAGATTCTCGTCCTGGGGCTGCTCTGTTTGTGTTCTTGGACGTCTGTTTTGGCGCAGCAGAGCGGATCGGCCGCATCGGTTTCCCGCAGCCGCGCCATCGTTAACGCTGGTCCAAACGCGCCAGTTCCCACCACGAATACCTATTACCCTAATTACAATCCTCCGCCTCCGGTCTTCAAAATTCCCGAAGAAATCGCGGTCGAGGAGTTTGTGAACTACCACAAGCACCGGCTGCCACTGCCGAAGTGGGGTCAGGCCGTTGCAATGGACACGCGCTGGGGCAACCCGGAGATCTCGCGTTCGCAGCGTGAAGCCGTGCTGCAAATCGGTTTCACCACTGCTGAAGTTAATGAGCGCACTGATCTGCGCCCGTTGAACCTCGTTCTAGTTATCGATAAAAGCGGATCGATGGCAGACGACGACAAGATGTCGCGCGTGAAAGAAAGCCTGCGAACAATGCTCGGGAAGCTGCGTCCCAACGACATCATCTCGATCGTTGCTTTCGATAGCTCGGCGCAGGTGTTATATCCGGCCAGAACCATCGGCGATGGTGCGGGTGTGAGATATGCGATTGACTGCCTCGCGCCGGATGGTTCCACTAATCTTCACAGCGGGCTGATGCTCGGTTACAAAGAAGCAAAAAAGCATTTCCGTGCCGGCGCAACCAATCGCGTGATCCTGCTTACGGACGGCATCGCGAATACGGGCGTCACCAGTCCCGCACAGATCGCGGCTGACTCGTCGGAATACAACGGGCAGGGAATCGATCTCTCGACGATCGGTGTCGGGCTCGATCTCAACAATGATCTACTGCGAACGCTGGCGCGCTCCGGACGCGGGCTTTATCACTTCATTTCAGACTACAAAGACATCAACAAAGTCTTTGTCAACGAAGTACAAAGCCTGATCTCGTCGGTCGCGAAGAACGTTCAGGTCAGGATCGAGTATGGACCAGGTTTACAACTCGAGAAGATCTATGGCTACCAGCCAATGCCAGGTCACGGATCTGTTTCAGTCACGCTCGACGATATGAACAATGGTCTGACGCAGGTCGTGATGGCGAAGTTCCGGACCGAGTCAGTGCGGAATGTGGTGCCCGTGAAAGTGAGGCTCACGTACTTCGATGTGAAGCGCAAGTGCATGGTTGAGGAAGTGCAGGACCTGCGACTGGAACCGGCTGAAAGCGATTCATGCGAGTTGCTGGCTGATGTTGAAGTGAAGAAGAACTACACGATTGCTGAGCTCGCAGATTCGTTGTTCCAGATGGCCGGGCTGGCGCGTGGTGGAAAATATTTACAGGCGCTGAATACGCTCGATGCTTCGGTCGCGACAGCGTACCGGCGTTATCCGAACATGGAAGACGAAGACATACGTTTCATCCTCGGGATTGTTGAAGGATATCAACGCGATTTGCGGGTCTATAATGAACAATTCCGCAGACGTGATTGCGGCGGGTGTAGATAAATATAGCCCGTTGCAAACAACTGTAGGGGTGGCCCTCCGTGGCCACCCGTTCCACGAATAAAGCGTTTCCCCGAGTTACGGGCGGCCACGGAGGGCCGCCCCTACAGTAAATTCCCTATACCACTGTTGCAGCACGTAAAACGCTTTCTTCTTTTCGCCACGGTTCGAAATCAGGCCCTTGCGATTCCAGTAGTCCTGAATATTTGGCAGGGGCCGCCGTGGCGAGCGGAAGTCGGTAAGGATCCACGGTGACGTGCCGCGCAGGAACGGAATCTTCTTCAACATCGCGATCTGGTGTTGATAAATACTCTCCTGATACTCCTCGGTCCATCGC
>DASTTS010000688.1:0-2853 GCA_035760085.1 Pyrinomonadaceae bacterium | reverse complement strand
CGTCTTAACGCAGAGACCACTGAGATACGCCGAGGACGCAGATCAATTTAAGACACCACCCAAACCTATTCCATCTGTATTAGACAGCGTCCACTTTGGTATCCTCGCGTATCCTAACAAACGCAAAAGCAGACCGTAACTTTTTTCCCGCTCGACAGTTTATATACCAGAGACGCACTGCGAGGACTGGTTAGACTTGAGTCAGGTAACTGAACCCGAAGAACGGCTCCTGATTGAAGCTGCTCAGAATGACCCGAGCCGCTTCGTCGAGCTGTACGAACAGAACTTCCACCGCGTGTATGCCTACGTAGCGCGGCGTGTTCGCGATCGTGCGGAAACTCAGGATCTTACTGCCCACGTCTTTCAACAAGCACTCGCAAACCTCGGAAAGTTTAAGTGGAAAGGCTCGCCCTTCGCCGCATGGCTCTATCGAATAGCTGCAAACGCGATTGCCGATCAGGCAAAGCGCAAATTGCGTGAGTCGACCGGGCAAACAAATCCCCCTGCTGAAACTGCAACCGCAGTTGATCTTGAAGTAGTCGAACGTCGTGCGCGCTTGTTTGGCGCAGTCGACCAGCTACCGGAGGACCAACGTCGTGTCATCGTCATGCGTTTTGCGGACGAAAAGAGTATTCGCGAAATTGCTGCTGAGATGGGACGTAGTGAGGGAGCCGTGAAACAACTCCAGTTTCGCGGACTGGAGAATTTGCGTAATCGACTAAACGAGAAGTAACACCAATGGCCGAACGCTCAATCATCGATCAACTGGACGACGCCGTGGCTGCGCTGGCGGAAGGGCGTCGCCCGGATCTGACGAATCTCGCACCGGAGTTGTCTGCCCTCGTCGAGATCGCGCAGGGTCTTGTTGGTCTACCACGCGAAACGTTCAAGTCCGAACTACAACAGCAGTTGATAAGGAGAGACGTTATGAGTAGTCCCGCACCACAACCGGAAGCGAATCCGGTGCGTAAATTGTCGCTTTACCTATGCGTCGCCGGTGCAAGTGCAGCGATCGATTTCTATCGAGAAGCATTCGGCGCAACAGAGTTATTCCGACTCGGTGAACCTGACGGAAAGATTGGTCACGCCGAAATACAAATCGGTGACGCGGTCATTATGCTTTCAGACGAGTATCCGGACTATAACGCGTTGAGCCCACAAACCCTCGGTGGTTCGCCTGTGAAAATCCATCTCGATGTCACTGACGTAGATGCATTCGCCGCGCGAGCTATCAAAGCAGGCGCTACTTTGGTTCGTCCGATTGAGGATCAATTCTACGGAGCTCGATCCGGACACATCGCAGATCCATTCGGTTACACGTGGGTAGTTTCAACGCATCTGAAAGACGTGCCTATCGAAGATCTGCAAAAGGAATTCGATAACTTTACCGCGGAACGAACGGCAAAGAATTCATATGAAGGTTCAGTGAAAGAGGATAAGTTGAGACGTGAAAACCGCCGCGCCGTCACGCCTTACCTGACCGTTCGTAAACCTGGTGAACTGATCGACTTCGTGACTGAAGCATTCGGTGGAATCGAACATTTCCGGGCAGCGGGTTCAGGCGGCGGAGTTCACGCGGAAGTGTCCATCGGCGATTCGGTTGTAATGATCGGAGGCGCTGAGCATATCGAACCAATGCCAACAGCGATACATCTCTACGTGCCGGATGTGGATGAGGCGTATGAACGTGCGCTCAAAGCCGGGGCAAAGTCGCTCATGCCCGTCGCCGATCAACCGTACGGTGAACGTTCGGGTGGCGTTGAAGACGTTCATGGCAATCGCTGGTACATCGCGACGCCGTTCGTGCCGCTGGAAACTATCGCTAAGGACCTGCACACGGTGACAGTCTACTTCCATCCGATCGGAGCGCAACGCTTTATCGACTTCGTGACGAATGCATTCAGTGGCAAAGAGTTGATGCGCCACGCAGAAGGCGAAATGATTTTGCATGCAAAAGTGCAGATCGGAAATTCCGTGATCGAGCTGGGCGAGGCTCGCTACGAAACACAACCATTGCCAACAGCAATCTATCTGTATGTTGACGACGTGGACGCAATCTATGAACAGGCGTTGAATGCAGGCGGAGTTTCGATGCTGGCGCCGACGGATCAGCCTTTTGGTGATCGAAACGCATGGGTAAAGGATCCGTTTGCGAACGTCTGGTACATCGCAGCCCCGATTAAGACGTAGCCCACAAACGCCGCCAGAAGTACCAACTTCTTAGAGAGTAAAGGCCGCTGGAACTGCTTCCGCGGCCTTTCTCTTTATCCTGCGAGTTTGACTTGTGCCTGCGTTTCGACATAGAAAACATGTCGAAATCCAACAACGGAATCAAGGAGTGTCCAAATGAAGAAGCGGATCCCTGCAATGGTCTCGTTCGCAGCGGTGCTTAGTTTCGCGTTCGCGTGTACAACCGCTCCGACTAACCTGAACACGAACTCCGGTGCAACTCATGGCTCAGTCTCGGCTGAGTTGAAGCCCGCCTTTGACTCAATCACCGCAAACGACATCCTGCAACACACTAAAGTTATTTCAGCGGATGAGTACGAAGGGCGTGGTCCAGGAACAAAGGGTGAAGAACTTACCGTCAAGTATCTAACCGAACAGTATCAACGCCTCGGCTTGAAGCCCGGGAATCCGGATGGCACCTACGTTCAGAAAGTTCCACTGGTTGGATTTACGGGCGTCCCAACCGCTTCATTCACTGCCGGCGGCAAGCAGCTAAACCTGACATTCCCCAAAGACTACGTTGCGGTTTCACGCCGCTTCGTTCCGGAATCAAAGGTTGAGAATTCCGACATGGTCTTTGTTGGTTATGGAGTAGTGGCGCCGGAGTATGGCTGGGACGACTAC
>DASTTS010000687.1:0-3605 GCA_035760085.1 Pyrinomonadaceae bacterium | reverse complement strand
TACCCGTTGACGTTTCGCTCTGCTGTTTCGCGAGCAATTCCAGCGCCGTATAGAGGTGTTCCCTGGATGCACTCAGCCGGTGGTCGTCTGCTTGCAGTGTGCCGGTATTTTTAATGTCTGACTCGACCCACGAGATTTTTGCCTCGGCCAGGGCAATGCGAGCGTCGATCTTACAGAGCGTCTGATCACGCGCGTGGCCCAGCGCGCTGTCAGCGAATTTCACCGCCTCCTCAAAATTACAAAGTTTCCGTGCGATGCGACTTCTAACGACGAGGGCATGCGATTTCCACCTGTCGTTATTGAAATCGTCCGAGACGTTGAATACTTCGTTTGCTTCTTCAGTTGCTTCAGCAAGGTTTTCTTCGAAGTCAAGGTCGTTACAATTATTGGCCAGTGCAAAATGTATTAACGCATGTTCATAGGTTGCCCGCGCCGAGTAACGTTTGTGAACAAGACTTTGAAAGTCATCTCGGGCGGCTGTGACCGTCGCCTCTGCTCGTCTTAATTTCACCGGATCACTTCCCGCCAAACATCGCTGCACGTTCCCCAGCAGCAGAGCCAGATACGCATTGTTCAAACGATCATTGCAAGGCGCGATAAGGGCTCTTGCGATCATCAATTTTTCACGTGCCGCTGAAAGATGCCCACGAGTCAGGTCGCAAAATCCAAGACCGAGGCCGAGGACGATCGCGATGCGTCGATTACAAAAGAGCACCTCATCATAATTTCGCAGCCGCTGTGCGTCAGTATTCCAGTCCGCCGTCTGCATTTGCCTTGGACCGGCTAAACGAGTGCGCGCTCGCTGATTTTGAAAACCTATGGAACGGACGAAAGCTTTTTCTGCACTTTCCATCAAGAGAAGCTGGCGCAAGCAACAACCAAGCTGGTAGTTAGCCCACGCCAGCGTTGAGGAGCAGCGAAATTGTTTGCTGGCTAGCCTGGTATTGATGAAGTGCAGGCACTTCTCGATTCTGGTGCGCGCTTCTTTGTACTCATCTTTGTAGTAGTAAGTCGCCTGGATGTGTGCGAGGTAACATCTGATCTTCTCAAGCGCGAGGCGACGATCATCGACTGCGCAACTAGCAAGATCGAAATCGGTGAAGTCTGCTACTGCCGCGCGCGCCAGATCGATGTCATCGAAGTAAAAGCTGACTTCACTGACGATCGATTTTGCCTTGAAAAAATTCTCATCCGGCGCTGAGGCACTTTGCACCAATTCCCACAACTGCTTCGTTTTCACTCGAAGACTGTCATCGAAGTTGCCTTGCTTTAATTGCCTTTTAATCTCGTCAAGGGTGGAGGTAAGTGACATGAGGGGGGATCTCCGTCAAAAGGGATAGGCACTGAAAAAAATTCGACAGCTATTTTGTACTAATTACGACAATCTGTAAAAGCAATTGCGGACCGCTTACCGGCAGTTTTTAATGTTTGAATCGCGAACGACACGGGTTGCGTTCGCCCCTGCTTGGAGGTCCCACATGCAATTAGAAACTGTAAGTGCTCAACGCGCGGTTGACTGTGTTCTGCTTTCGTCTTCACTTCCGATCGGTTGGCAGGAGCGAAGTTGTCCAAACTGCTCTGGCGATGTTTTGCGAACAGCTTTGATCACGCCCTCAGCCGACGAGCAGGACCCGGACATCATTTGCACGTCCTGCGGCGCCTATTTTTAGTCGTTACTGTTTGCCCACAGGCGAGATCTATGGTTGGACCAGCGCTAACTATCTCACTAGAGGA
Organism: Pyrinomonadaceae bacterium; assembly: GCA_035760085.1. Lineage (GTDB taxonomy): Bacteria > Acidobacteriota > Blastocatellia > Pyrinomonadales > Pyrinomonadaceae > PSRF01. The sequence continues at coordinate 1,871 of DASTTS010000687.1, read as the reverse complement.
GAAGACTATGTGCGATCGCAAGTCTCACAATAAATCATTCGTGGACGATATCAGGGAGCTCGATTTACGAATGTTTGATTCCCTGACTTTTCCCAAGACCGGCATCCTCGCGACCATCGGGCCCAGTAGTTTCAACCAGGTCAAAGTAACGCCGGAACGGCCCAAAACGGATCTGCTGCTGCGGATGGCGGACAAGGGCATGAACTTGCTCCGCATAAACCTTGCGCACGTTCAGGATGATGACGATCGAAAAAATATCGAGCTCCTGTTCGTTCGCATTCAGCAAATTAAAAAGGAGCTCAAGCGGCCCATCGCGGTGTCGGTCGATCTGGCCGGGCCAAAGTTTCGCATCGGAAACCTGATGCCGCTGGATATCGATGAAGGCGTGTCGTTTGTGTTGACGATCGATCCGAACTTCGGTGTTACCGCCGGCACTTTTGGCAGTCCGGAACGTTGCTCACTCGATGTCGAGGAAGGATTTCTCATCCACAACATTCGCGTGGGCCAACAGGTGCTCATCGACGACGGGTTCTTCTCTTTGGTGGTCGAGAGGGTTACCAACACCGATATTTTCTGCCGCACGCTAAATGCGTGGAGACTTTTTCCACACAAGGGCGTGAACTTCCCGGGAACAGTGCTCACCAAGTCAGCGCTGACAACTAAAGACATAGACGATCTTAGATGGCTGTTTGACAGAGATACCGGCATCGCGCGTGACGGTCTGGTGGATTACGTGAGTGCTTCATTCGTGAAGTCGGCTTCTGAGATTCGCGATCTGAAGGCGAATCTGAGGTTCTTCCTTCAGCAGCATGTGAAAGTAATCGCGAAGATCGAAACGATCGAGGCGGTCGATCTGAGAAACGACTATTACGAGTTTGACCAGATACTCGAAGCTTCCGACGCAATCATGGTGGCGCGTGGAGATCTGGGCGCAGAGATCGGGATCGTCAATGTGCCGGAAGTGCAGAGCGAGCTGATCAGAAGAGCCCGTGCTGCTCGCAAGCCGATCATTGTCGCGACACAGATGCTCGAAAGCATGACTAAGAATCGATTCCCGACTCGCGCCGAGGTGACGGACGTTTCGAACGCGATCAGGGAAGGCGCGGACGTCGTGATGTTGTCAGGCGAAACGTCGAAGGGAATTGATCCAGTGGCCGTAGTTGCGATGATGGCCAGTATTGCGCGGCGAGCTGAGAATTGTGTGAAGCCTGGGCGTGACGAGCTGTTTAATTGCAATGGTGACGGTTTTACGCAGGCTATTGGACACCCGATTATCGAGTGGGCCGCAAACATCGATGCGAAGCTGATCATGGTCTACACGACCAGCGGTTATACGGCGGAAGTTATTTCCCGCTATCAACCCACACAGCCGATCGTGGCGATCACGCATAGTTACGATGCGTTTATGGAGTTGAGTTTGTATTGGGGTGTCTACTCGATGCTGATCAACTACGTGCCGAAGAGTGCTGAAGAAGCGAAGAGCATTGCATCGAATGTGATCGAGAAGCTCGAGCTCGCCGAGGCGGGCGACACGATCATCATGACGATGAGCATGGGTAAGCTCGGCATAGCGGAGTCACACGATACGAATACGATTCACGTGTTCAAATACGAGCCCGGTATTTTATGAACGGGGGGCCACGGAGGGCCACCCCTACAGTTGTAGTCAACCACGCAACTTCATTGGAGGCGCTCGTTGAGTAACAACTGTAGGGGCGGCCCTCCGTGGCCGCCCGTTTGTTTAGGGCTTCACGCCAGTGGCGTAGACGACGTTGGATTCGAGCGCGCGGAGGGATGTGCGTTCGATGAAATCGAGGTTTTCATTGCGGACGCGTTCCTGATCCCGAGGATCTAATTGCGCGACGGTGCCG
>DASTTS010000686.1:0-5190 GCA_035760085.1 Pyrinomonadaceae bacterium | reverse complement strand
GCATCGAGCCGTCGCCGCTCGAATGCTCTGGCAGTACTATCTGGGAAGTAGACGTTAGCCAGGATTTACAGGATTTTTCAGGATTAACATGTAAATCCTGTCTAATCTTGTAAATCCTGTCCAAACTATTTTGCGATCGTTGAGGCGGTCGTGGTGGTCTGCGGCGGCACAGTCAAATCAGGCGTAGCCGGCACGTTCTCCATCGTTAATTTAATCAGGTCATCCACCACTGCCGTGAGATCATTCGTCTCACGATAGACTTGAAGCTGACGATCCGCAGACGTTCCGCGGTCGAGGATCGTGTGAATGTGCTCGATCTCCTTCCGCGATCCGAGCTCGTCCACCACGTCATCAACAAACTCCAACAACTCGATCACCAGATCGCGCACCGGCACTTCCGTCTGCTTCCCTAAATCCAGCAACTTCCCTTCCAGCCCGTACCGCACCGCGCGCCACTTGTTCTCCTGGATCAACATTCGTCGATACAAGCGGAACCCGAGATTCTGATCGATCAACTTATTCAACTTCGCCACAATCGCCTGAAACAGCGCCGCGATCGCGATCGTGTCATCGACCCGCGTCGGAATATCACAAACACGAAACTCGAGCGTCGGAAAGTATGGATGCGGGCGGATGTCCCACCAGATCTTCTTTCCATCGTTGATGCAGCCCGTCTTGATCAACAGATCGACGTAGCGCTGGAACCCGGCGTAAGAGTCGAAGTGATCCGGAATGTCTGTACGTGGAAACTGTTTGAAAACTTCGGTGCGATACGACTTGAGCCCGGTGTTGTGGCCCATCCAGAACGGCGACGACGTCGAGAGCGCGAGCACGTGCGGCAGAAAATAACGCGCGGCATTCATGATGTGAATTGCGCGTTCGCGATCTGCCATGCCGACGTGTACGTGTAGTCCGAAGATCAACAACGACCGCGCCACAGTCTGAAGCTCCTGCACCAGCAATTCATAACGCTCGTCGTCGAATATTTTTTGATCCTGCCAGCGCGAGATCGGATGCGTGGAAGCGGCGACGATAGCGAGCCCGTTCTTCCGTGCGAGTCCGGCGATGATGCTGCGCAGACGCGTGATGTCGGTGCGTGCCTCCTGGATGTTCCGGCAAATGCCCGTGCCGACTTCGACCATCGACTGGATCATCTCCGGCTTGATCTGCTCGCCCAGCAGCATCTTGCCTTCTTCGAGAATCTCCGCCACGTGCGAGCGCAACTCGCGCGTTTGCGGATCGACGATCTGAAACTCTTCTTCGATACCCAGTGTGAATTGATCGAACATTTCGCCTCTTTCTATTCTGCGAGGTTCGCAGAGACCCGCAGAGAATGATTACTCACCCAGCCACTTCGCGATCATTTTCCAGTCAGGCTTCACCTTGCCCATGAACTCGTGTCGCAAGTGCTTCCAAGCGCTGCCGGGTGAGTGAACCGGACTATAAAGATCGAAGTGCACGTACCACGTGCGCGGCTCACCTTCCTGAAACAGAAAGTGCAGCACTGCCGCGGCCCTTTGCTTTTCGTAAAAACCACCGGTGGTGTCTTTGTGGTTCGCCATCATGCGCGTGAAATCGTTGCGGCGCGACAGGGTCGACTCAATCATCGGCCACGCCTCAAACTGCAGTCCCACGCCACCTTCACCATATACGTTAGTTATTCGTTTGACGAGATGCCAGAGCTTCTTCGCGTCCATTCGCTTCAGGAGCAGCAGGAGCGCCTGTTTTTTGTCGAGCGGCCATGAATCGAAGGCCGCGGCGTCGCTCGTTGCGCCCCATAAGCCGGCCAGTTTTCCGCGCAGTAGCTCCCTCGTTTCGCCGGAAAGATCAGCCCATGTCAGCGAGCGTTCCGGCGGCTCAGCTTTAGCCATTGGAAACTTCACGCTCGAGTATGGCGCGGACTTCGTCCGACATATCCTGGAACCTCAGGCCAACACCACGACCGGGATTGCTGTATACCACCACGGCGTTCGCGACCACCTGCACGTCCTGCCGGAAAGGTATGCGCACGAGCAGCAACGCGCCTTCGGGAATGTCCGCCTGCGTGTTCATGTAGAGCCCGCCCGGGCTGATGTCTTTCGTGCTGGCGACCCCCGTAACGTCTTTGCCGTCAAAGAAAACATCGACTATGAGTCGCGAGCGGTCGTAGCTACGTCGCTCTTCCTGTTTTTCAAAGCCTCGATCTTTACTGTCAGCCAAGGGGAATCTCCTCAGAGGCAAAACTGAGAACAGCCGCGTTGATTGTACCCGTTTCCGTCACTTTTTGCTGATGATGTAGGTAGGCACCATGCCGCCACCCGAGCTGACGTTGGCGAGCTCTGTGAAGGAAAGTCGGGTGAATGCCGAGCCGACTTTGCCGTTAAACAGCAGCGGATCGAGGTCGACGAGCTGTTCTGCGAATTCGATGCGACCGTCGTCGGTCAGCGCCGGGAAAATCTCGCGGGCCGTGGGCACACGTTCCTGAACGAGATAATCGCCGTCGGCGAGCGCGTTATTGATCGCTTCGTCCCAGCCGCGCTGGTCGACGTTCCAACCAATCGTGATGCCGTGGCCGCCGTAGTCGTCATTTGGCTTGAGCACGAGATGCTCGCCGTCAGCGCGGATGAAGTCCAGCAGGTTCACTTCACGGCCGAAATAATCAGTGTGTTCGTCTCTGACGACGCGGGTCCAGGGCACGTGCGCGCGAATGGCTGCGAGCTCGTTCTGTGAGAACAACGCTGCATGTTTGGGATCAGTGAGCACCGCAAACAGCGCTTTCTTGTGAATGAGCTTTGAACGAAAGCTGTTGACCATGCAGATCGCGCCCGCGCGATAGGCGTCGAGCAGCGCCGGATACTGCTTGATGATCGGCAAGTATTCATTCACGAGCAAACGCTTGTAAACGATGTCGATCTCCTGGCCGCGAGCGCTCAATCGATTGTTCTGGAATTCGAGGTCCTGTGGCGTGCAGATGATCGATGGATAACCTGACTGTTCGAAGAAATCTTTAAAGAGCTCAAACTCTTTGACAGTGGGCACGCCGGCCAGATCGACAATCGCGATGCGCGGTGGACGTTCCGGCTTTCGGCCGAGATATTCTTCGTACGAGCTGAGCAACACGTCCAGCATAAGACGCCGGCCGTACATCGGGCGCAGGTTGTAATCGGCGGCAAACTCCTTCATCACTGGTAGTGAAGAAAAGATGTCGTACGCGGCGTCGGCGTAAGCGATTCCGGCAGGACTCTCGCCGTTCAGTTCGACAAAGCTGTACGCCGACTTCGTCAGGAACGAATCGAGACGCGATGTCGGCGAGACGGCGGCGTAGCCGGGATCGATTGCAACCAGTTCACGTTCAATCTCTGTCAGGCCAAGGTCATCGACGACGTTCGGATCGGCGACCGCGGCGTCTTTCACCTTTTGAATCGCAGACCAGACTGTTTCGCAGATCTGGCAAATGCGTGCGAAGTCTGACTCGGCGACGAAGTGTGGACGAAGATAGGGTGACAGGCGGCGCCCGCCGAAGATCAGCCTCGCGTTTTCGAGACCCTCGTCGAGGAGGGCGCGCGAAGACTCGGCCAGGTCCTGGTTAGACAGCAGATCGTGATAACGCGCAACGGCTTCTGGGAACATGGGCCGCTAGGTTATCACTTGCCACAAAAAGGCACAAAACGAGTTTTAGCCGCGGATTAACGCGGATCCTCGATCGATCTGATCTCTTTGACGAGCGCACGACGAAACTGCATCAGAACCCTGATCAAGAGATTGATCTTTGCGAGGCTTATGCGCCGGTCGCGTTTCGTTCCGAGAAAGAATTCAAGCTGGATCACCCGCCGGCAATCGGCGATGCTCACCAGATTGTCGCCCCACTTATCGGGACCTTCCTCGCCTGTTTGGACGTGAGCCTGGATGTACGACGTCTGCTGAGTTGACGCCGGATTCAAGAACGCTCGTTTTGAGAAAGCGTAGATAATTTTTCGTGTCATCGGCGCTCGCGTTATAGCTGCCATCTGACGCTTTCCGCAACGACTCGCGTATGAAGGCACCCCGCAAATTTCATGCAAGTTTACTTACGTTGAATAACAGGCACACGACTACTGTCCCACGGAGCGCGGGTGATCGGCCCTCAATGCAAAAAGTCAGATACGGTCCTTAGCTACGAATCAAACTGAGGACTGTAAGGATCAACGTTATCGTAGTGCTGGTTGAGGATGTTTGGCTCGGCTGGGGCGGTGCTACCACGCCCGGTGAGTCAATTATCCCCGTAATACTGGGTGGCGGTGGCGATACAGCGCCCGGCGAGTCAATCTGACCAGCAGAGGCAGAGACAGCCAGAACCGCAGTAACGATAGCCACGGCACACGTTCGGCGTAATTTATTCATTCTTTGAATCTCCCATAATTCACTATTTTGTGAACCCGAAGAAGATACAAAAATTTTTGCATCAAACTCAAACTTTTGCTTGCAGGGCGCGAAGAGACTACGTTAAAGTGGGTTCGCTGTTGGGAGTCTTGCATTCAGAGTAAGCGCTGTTCTCACGATGACATTACGGGCCTCACTCTTACGTGAATTAGTAAATCCAAACCTCGATGTGGGAGGCCGTGCGGAGCTATGCTGCAATCTGGCTAAGGAGTTTGAGAACAAAGGTGAGTATGAAGAAGCGCGCGAAGTACTAAGTGGCTTGTGGCGTCACGGTGATCGACGGCCACAAGTAAAAGGCCTCGAACCCGTCATTGCTGCCGAAGTGCTACTGCGAGCGGGAGTGTTGACAGGCTGGCTCGGCAGCGATCAGATTCCAGACGCACAAGAGCAAGCGAAAGACTTCATCAGCGAGAGTCTCACGATCTTCGAAACCCTAAAATACAAAAAGAAGATAGCCGAAGCACAGACAGAATTAGCTCTGTGTTACCTGCGAATCGGTGAGTACGACAACGCGTCTGATCTTCTTAAGCTCGCGCTCGCGGAGTTGCTTACAGACAGCGAATTAAAAGCAAAGGCTGTGCTGCGCATTGGCATCGTGAAGCGAAACGCAAGGTTACTTAACGAAGCGTTGACATATCTCACTAGCAACGGGGCTCTATTCGATAAAATAAACAGTCCGTTGCTCAAGGGTTGTTATCACCAAATTCTTGGTGATGTGCTCCTCGAGATTTGCGAATCGGATAGGCCGGGAGACTACCTTGATCGTGCGTTTCTGGAATACACCGCCGCGAG
>DASTTS010000685.1:0-4196 GCA_035760085.1 Pyrinomonadaceae bacterium | reverse complement strand
GGAAACGGAAACTCCTGACTTCGTGATCGCCTATTACGTGACCTCGAAGAACCGGCTGAACGTGCAGGATTACAGCTACGGACCGCCGCGCTTATGGGGCAGCCGCGACATCCGCGTGAACCAGTATGCCGAGGGCACGTTAATGGTTGACTTTATCGATGTCAGAACGAATCAGGTAATCTGGCGCGGCCGCGCTACCGGTGCGCTCGAGCTGAAAGGCGTTGATAAGAAGATCAATAAGTCAACGGAGAAGCTGGTGAAGCAGTTCATGAAAGACACTAGCTTAAAACTTTGAGACTGCGGGCGCGTTCGAGGGCCTGGGTGCGGCTGTGGACGTCGAGCTTTTGATAGATGTTGCTCATGTGGCGCTTCACGGTGCCTGCTGAGAGGAAGAGTTTGTCGGCGATCTCCTGGTTTGAGAGCCCGCGCGCCACGTGCTGCAAAACTTCCAGCTCACGCTCACTCAACGGATCTTCAACATACCACCACGGCAACGCTTCACTTTCAGTTGTAGCCATTCGCGCCGTTGGCACTGGCGCACTCGGCCCAAACGCATCTTTCAGCTTCACAACGTAACGAAGCAACTCGGGCTTCTCGGTTTCCCAACGCTTGCCTTTCTGCTTCAACAATTCGAGCAACAACTTCGAAACCGGTTCTCCTTCGTCAATAAACGTGCGCACAAAGTTTTCAGGCTGGCCCAACACCAACGCTTTTTCGAGTGTCTTGATTGCCTCGCCTTCATTTCCTGCGGCGTGATGCGCGAGGGCTTGCAGGACAACAATCTCGATCGCCGCGCGTTGGCGTCCGCCTTTTTCCGCAGCTTGCAACAGCCGATTTAGTAATGGGAGTGCTTGCTTTGCTTTGCCGGTGGCGACGAGCCAGTGCGCAAAAACCTGGTGAGCACACTCTTTTAAGTATTCCGGTTCGTCGTTGGCACTCAGTCCGGACGCCTCAGCCCAGCGGGTCACGATTGAAATATCGCCGTGGCGTCGCAGCACCATAAACGCTTTCACAGCTTCAAGTTGCTTTTCGACGACGTGATTTCCCCATCGCCTAACGCGTCGCAATGCCTGGTCAATAAGTGCATCTGCTTGCGCGCGGTCGTCACACAACTCAAGTATCAACGCCAGAACTTTCAAATTCTCCGCGATAAATCCGGGGAAACTTTCGCGCCCTGTTTGGCGAATGAGCGCTAACGCGTCATTGAGATAAGTTTTTGCGACTTCCAACTCGTTCCATTCGCGATGGACGTCGCACAGGAAAGTGTACGAGTAAAGCAGAGTCTCGGCGCGCGTTGGGATGTTCTCGCGCGCAAACTGGAGCACCGCAAGCAACTCTTCTGCTCCTTCACGTAAGCGCGCTCGCATGATGCGACTTAGACCAAGAGCAGTACGACCCCAAACCTGGAAAATCAAATGTTCGGCTTCACGGTAGACGGGAAGAGCAGCCCGAATGGCGTCTTGTATAACTTGCATGTCTCCGTGTATAGAAGCGAACCGGATCTTCGTCTGCATTACGACGGCACGTTGCGTAACGTCGTCAGGCATCAAGAACTCGGCAGCCTTATTACTACACTCTTCCGCCGGCTCAGCCTCGCAGCGCGCCGCAGCCACGAGCGACCGCGATGACCAGACCAGACTCAGCAGACGTCTACGCAAGTCTTCCGATTCAACCGCTTCGATGATCTGCAAGTACTTTTCGACTTTGTCGAATTCCTCGTTGTAGAGTAGCGTGGGAATGTAGAAGCGAAACAGCAGCGGGCGACTCTTGAATGCGTTTTCGGGAATCGTTTCAACCCAGTGTTTCAAACGCTGAAAACCACCGAGACTAATCAGCGGAAACGCGATCGGCTCGATCAAATTCAGTGCACGATCCCAATCCTGCGCCGCGAGCGCGTAGTGGATTGCTTCGTCCGGAAGGTTGTTGTTTGCACACCACTGGCTTGCCCTGATTTGCAGCTCGCGAATCGCGCCCGTTTGTTTTTGCTTCAACTTCAACCGCAGCAAATCGGCAAAGAGATGGTGATAACGGAACCACTCGCCGCGACTATCCAAACGAATCAAAAACAGGTTCGCACGCTCGAGTTGTTCGAGCATCGAGTGGCCAGTTTGATCGTCTGTGAGGGCGTCGCAAAGCGAGCCGTTCAGCCGTGTTAGCACCGAGGTTCGCAGCAGAAAATCCTGGACCTTTTCCGACTGGCAATTCAGCACTTCTTCCAGCAGGTAGTCCAAAACAAAGCGGTTATCGCCCGCAAATTCCTTGACTAGCTCTGACCGGTTTTCGCGTCCCTGAAGCGTGAGCGCTGAAAGTTGCAAGCCCGCGATCCAGCCTTCTGTGCGCTCTTCCAAAGCGGCGACGTCGTTGGATGTTAATTCGAGGTTCATTACCTCGTTGAGGAAAGCCGCGGCTTCATTCTTATCGAACCGCAAATCGGTGGCGCGAAGTTCTTTCAAGTCGCCGCGCGCACGCATGCGACCGAGCGGAAACGGCGGATCGCTGCGCGTCGCGATGAGGGCGTGAGCGTGTGGCGCGAGTCGTTCGATGAGATAGCTGAGGGCGTCGTGAATGCCGTGGTCGTGGATGACGTGGTAATCGTCAAACGCCATCACAAACTCTTTGTCGTAAGCATTTATCTCATTGAGAAGCGAGGTGAGTACGACTTTTAGTTGTGGGTTTGAGGTGCGGCGGAGCAACTGTGCGCTCTCGTCGCCGAGGTCTGCGTCAACGGTCTGGAGCGCGCCGATCAGGTAGTCAAGAAAGCGGAGCGGCTCGTTGTCTTCTTCGTCGAGGGAAACCCAGGCAAGCGGTGTCTCACAATCCTTTTGCCAGGCGGCGACGAGTGAGGTTTTTCCGAATCCCGCGGGCGCGGACACGAGCGTCAACTTCCCGCGCAAGCCTTCTTTTAGTTGTTCCAGCAGGACCGGACGGTCCACGAGGGTTTGTCGGGCCGGCTGTAGATACAGCTTGGTCGTCAGTCGTTGGCTGACTGGATGGGGGCTCGCGCTCATGGGGACCCCGAGTTTATTCCACGAAAACGCCCGCCGTAAAGTTACATTTCGCCGCAGATGAACGCAGATTAACGCAGATCTATCCGCGTTTATTCGCGTAAATCCGCGACAAAAACAAATACACCTCAAAATGTATCTTTCGGCATATGCGACTACACCCGCCCATTTCCTATCTTGACGCTGCCCACAACGGGTTCAAACAGTCCGAGAGAAAGGAAGTGCCGCAATGCCTGGCTTTATTCGTACAACAATCATCTCCGTAATAGCCGCGATGCTGCTATCTGTAGCCGCCGGCTCGACCGCGTCGGCGCAGGAACCGATGCTCGTTCCGCCGGGAGTCGAGGTCATCAGCCTCGACAAGGCCATCGACCTCGCCCTCCTGAACAACCGCTCAGCCAAAAACGCACGTCTCGAAGTAGGTAAGTCAGAGGAACGCACCGCCGCAGCGCGCACGCACATGCTGCCGGTTTTCAAGCTCAACGCGGGCCTAACGAAGCCGCTCTCAACCTTCGACACGACCTTCGAGAAAGGCGTATTTGGCACCACGCCTTCCGGCCCGATACCGAACGAAGAAACCGTAATTACTTCTTCAACGAACCCGACCGCCGCGATCGTGGGCCAGCTCCAGCAGCCGTTGTCGCAGCTTCATCGTATCAAGCTTCAAATCAAACAACAGGAAATGTCGAGCGAGATCTCGCGTGCACAACTTAGCGCCACCGAGCAGGCGCTCGTCAATGAAGTCAAGCGCGCCTATTACGCGATCCTGCAATCGCAAGGCGCCGCGCAGGCCGCCGAGGCAAACATCAAGCTCTATCGCGAACTCGATCGCGTCACTGGTGAGTACGTGGTCCAGCAAGTCGTGCTCAAGACCGAGCACATGGATGTTCAGACTCGTTTCGCAAAAGCCGAGTACGAGCTGATGTCGATTCAGAACCAGTTGCTGGCCCAGAAAGAACAACTCAACCACCTGCTGGGACGCGACGTGCGCACCGAGTTCGCCGTGAGTAGTGCTGATGAAACAGCTTTGGCGGTCATGCGCGAAACAGATCTGATCAGCGCACGTGAGCGTGCACTCGCGAATCGTCCTGAGCTTCGTGAAGCGAAGCTACGCATCGAGCAGGCAAAACTCGACAAGCGCATCAAGAAGTCAGAATTCATCCCCGATGTGAGTTTGACCGTCAACTACGC
>DASTTS010000684.1:0-8378 GCA_035760085.1 Pyrinomonadaceae bacterium | reverse complement strand
CCGTCAGCCGCGACGTTAACGACACGAAAACGGACGGTGAGCAGCTACTGCAACCAGTCGACCCGACTATAGGCGTGAATCTCAGGTTGTTTTAGTACGGTGGTGCCGAAATTCTCTCTGCGTAATCTCTGCGTCCTCTGCGTCTCTGCGGTTACCTGTTTTTGCGGTTCTTTTTACCGCAGAGGCGCAGAGGACGCAGAGATTACGCAGAGAGAATTTCAAATTGGGGCACTACTTTTAGTACAAAAACATTGTCTACTTCCGGCGTTTGTGCCATCCTTATAGCGGCCGTTGAAATCGTCCCTGCCCTACTAACCTCATAGACACCAACACTGCAATCGCTCGAAGTTAAAGCAGCTCCGATCTGTTTCGAGGTCAAAATGAGTAAACGTAAAACTCTTCGCTGGGTGCTGGTAGCCGCTGTCATGGCCGTTCTGCTCTTGCTCACGCCAGTCATTGCGGGCGCGGCTTGTTACTTTGTAGGAACAGTCTTCTTTGCAGCCGGTAATTACAAGGCTGCTGCCGGCGCATACAACGGTGCGATACGACTGTATCCCCGCTTTGCGCGCGCCTACGTGGACCTCGGCTCTTCATACCTTGCCCTGGAAAAGTATGCCCAGGCGGAAGAAGCGTTCCTCAAGGCAAAAAGCATTCACGATGATTCATGTGCTTCGTGCGGATTGGGTACCACTTACCACCATCTCGGCCGTTATGAAGACGCGGAAAAACAATTCCAGCGATCGATGGATCTTAATCCCGCCGATAGTTGTGCTTACGATCAGTCAGGCCGAATGTATTACGACACCGGCAAGTATCCGCAAGCGATCGCTGCGTTTAAACGCGCACTCACGTTGAGACCAAGTTACGGAACTTACCTGTATATCGCGAACTCGTATGTTTATGCGCGAGACTTTGAACCTGCTATTGACGCGTACAAAAAAGCGCTGGAGCTCAATTCAAAGTATTCGCGTGCTCACAGGCAACTCGGAATCGCCTACGACTATATGGGGCGATTCAAAGAAGCGGCAGCGGCATACGAGCAAGCAATAAAGATAAATCCCGAAGATGAGACAGCGCGTTACCAGCTGATCTTCGCTTACACGAACCTGCGCAACAAAACTAAGGCACGCGAGCAGTATGAGATCCTGAAAAAGATGAATCCGGATTTGGCGGCTGAAGTCATCGAGGATGGTGGTCTTGCAGAGCCGAGGGAAATAGGCAAGGAAAAACTTTACTTCGTTCCGTTGAGCAATTTCTCAGCCGCTGCGCTAACCAAACTCGTCAACTCGTGCAAACAAAAAACCGGGCTCGAAGTGACTGTCATGCAACCGGTTCCTTTCACACTTTCGACAGTCAACAAGCAACGCCAGCAAGTGATCTTTGAAGAAGCTGTTGACTTGATCAAGCTTCGCTATCCAAAGCTGGCGGCTGATCCAAATGCGATCGTAATCGGTTTGACTAACGAGGACATGTACGTCCGCAAAGAGAAGTGGCAATACGCGTTCGCCTACCCGAAAGAGGGACGATTCGCCATAGTCTCATCGGCACGCATGGATCCTGTTAACACAGATGGCTTCGCCGATGATGCACTGCTCGAGGCACGCCTGCGCAAAATGGTATTGAAGGAAATCGGCGTTCTCTACTATCTGTACCCGGTGAACCATAACTCGCGCAGTCTTCTGTATGATGAAATCCACGCCGTGGAAGATCTCGATAAAATGGGCGAAGACTTCTGATCACGCAGGTAACTAAAACGTTCTTTCAATCTCAGGAACGGCTCTTCCAGCCAACTGTAAGAGATCGCGGCCAATGCCACTGTCAATAGGAGAGACAACAGCAGGCGCAACTCGAATTTGATAGAAATACCGAGCAGCGGAACGGTCACGACACTCATCATGAAGGCGAGTGCAAACAAGTGGAAGACGTACAGGCCGTAAGAGATGCGCCCGAGATAGACAAGCCATGAGAAGGGCGGAACGCGCAGGAGTCGTACTTCGCTCTGGAGCACTGCAACCAGCAGGACTACACTCGCAAGTCCACTCAGTGCGAAAGTAGCCACGCTCGTTGGTCCATGCTGGCGCAGGTATCTCGCTATTAACCACCAGCTCGCTAATGCGATCACACCTAACACGACGCGCAGTATCTTGTTGATCTGAGGCGCACGCCCACGAAGTATGAAGGCGAGCAGCGCGCCTAAAGCAATCGGATCTAGTCGGGCGAGGGTGTTACACCAAACGCCCGGGTGTTTGACGCCATACGCGGCTAACCAAATTCTCGTCAACAAAGCCACTAGCAGCAATGCGATCGCGAGCTGTTTGATACGGTGGATTCCGAAAAACCGTAGTAACAACGGCCAGCCGATGTAGAACTGTTCTTCGACAGATATACTCCACAGCGGACTCGCTACTGAGACTGGAATTCCGTGCGCAGCACATACCCAGTTACCGGCAAAAAGCGCAAACGACACGATGTAAATCAGCCCGAAGTTGTCGTCTGAAAAGATCGTCGGAACGACGAAGACGGTGAACGCCAGAAAGGTGAAATATAGCGGCCAGATTCGTAACGCGCGGCGGACGTAAAAAGCACGAACACTGAACGTACCGCGGTTTGCGTGTTCGCGCAGTAAGAGTTCGGTGATCAGGTAGGCGCTCAGCGCAAAGAAAAGATCGAGCCCGAAGGCGCCCGCTGATTTCGCAGTGAGTAGCCATTGCGCCGCCGCGGGTGGAAGACCGTTTTTGATGTAGAGACTTGCATCGCGAGGCAAGGCGTGATGCATGAAGACCGCTAGAAAAGCGAAAAACCGTAAGACATCCAATTCTGGATGGTAAAAACCGCTGCGTGTCGGGTAACGCATTTTGGCCCCTTTGTTCTAATAGTTGTTTAAAAGAATCAACAAGGCGGATAACTGGAGAGTTATCCGCCTTGAAAAAAACAACTACTGTACTGCGTCGAACCTTACACCGTGATGTTTACGATGTCATCATACGTTCCTGCCGTTTTATGTAGCAGGATCCTGTACCTTCCGTAATTAAGAAATATTTCTCGTTGATGCAGAATTTCGTCGCGAACGTCTTATTAAAACCGACGGCAACTCAAACGCAGAGAGCGCAGAGATACGCCGAGAACCGCAGAGAAAGATTTCCAAATTAAGACACCAACTTAAAACCCGATCTCTTGATCAGACAGGACTGGCGTAGTGAGAAATAGTTGGCGGCGTCTTTCGCTGTCGCGAGCATAGTCCTCCTGGAAACGTGTCGCATATTTCGTCGTTATTTCCGCCACATAAGCCAACAGCTCTGATTCATTTTGATCTGGTCGTTCGCGCACAGCCTGTTCGAGCATTTTTCTCGCGTTCTTGACTCCCAGTTGATAGGCAATGTCGAGTAAGAAAGCCAGGGCGCGCTCGGTTTTAACAGCGGGCGCGATGAGTTTTAGTTCGTCCATATATCTCAGGTTCATGTCAGTGAACTCTCTGAGCTGAACTGCCTGCAACCTGGGATTCTCGCCAGCTTTTTTAAACCGGCTAAGCCATGGTTCCTCATTTAGCTTGAATATACCATTCTGAGCCAAATCATCAGTGCTGGTTTTAAGGACCATGTCGGCATTCGCAATCAAGCGTTGCGCTTGCGCAGCATCTCCATCACCAAAGATCTGCACGAAAGTTTCAGGTTCTTCGGTTTGAAATCTCCTTAGTAGTTTTTGCAGCCCACCCAATTGCAGACTCCATCGGCCGACACCAAATTGCAGATTGTTTAAAAGTGGCCGAACTCTGGTCAGATTCATCTCTTCGGGATTCACCAATAACGTCGCGATAATGAGGCGCCGCTTACCTACTTCCATGGCCCGGCGCTCGTTTTCTTCTGCTACCTCTTGTTGCTTTCGCGCTTCCTCAGCATTTCTAACTGCTCTCGCACGTTGGACGAACGCTACGATCGATAACGCGCTGAGAGAAACGACGATCCCTAATGCGATGCCTATCGCGATCCTCGTCCCACGCGAGCGCGCACGCTGACTAGCGAGGATGTATTCCACTTCCAGCGGTGTGGGCTGCGGCAGCTTATCAGGATGCAAACTTGTCTTACCGAGCCAGAGTTCAGCCTCTTTCAAGCCGTCTTTCCTCAGAAGGTAACTTCGATTCTTGCCGTTGTCGCCCCAATTGTTAGCCGCTGTTAATAAGTTGGCGTGCATTTCCATCAGGTCGAAATCGGTGTTGATGGCTTTAACTAATGCCTGTACGCCCGCTTCGAAATCGTCACCTTCTCTGAGAAAGATCCATTGAGGTGCGCGTAGCGCGGAGTCGAGGCGACTGTCTTCACCGTGATCGCGCCGGGACACGGGAAGCACCTGTTTCTTGCTTTCAACGGCTGTAGAAAGCTCGTTTAGACACGCCTGTGACTGGAGCGAGTCGGGCGTGATAACAAAGATGACGCACTGCGATCTCAAGTTCAATCCATGCAGTTTGGCTTCATAGCCCTCTCCGGGAGTTAAGAGCCAATCACCAACCGGTTCGACGTTGTGTTGTTCAAGCTTCTTCACTAGCTCGGTGACAAACGCCTTGTCTTCCCGGGCATAGGAAATAAACACGATCGCCTTATCTTTTGGTTGAATGGCAGTGCTCATCTCAGAGTTTCTCCTTCAACCTATATGATAAATGACGCGAAGAATGTTGGACGTGGACTACAACTTCCTACGTTGGGGTGGCCACGGAGGGCCACCCCTACAGTTGTAGTCAGAGGAATGCTTTTTGGGCGGCTTCTGTTAGGGCCTGCGTCATCTGGCGGTAAGGGCCGGCGCCGTAGCTGATGCGCGCGACCCCGAGTTGCGCCATTGTTTTTGTCGGTGGAGTGTCGGGCAGCACGAGGATGTTGACCGGAAGCGGCGAACGCTCACACAGTTTCTCGATCAACTCCGGATCTCTCAGGCCCGGAGCAAACAATCCACTCGCGCCTGCGCCGGCGTAAGCGTCCGCACGTCGCAGAGCTTCTTCCAACTCGGCGTCGTTGTGTGGAGCGGGGTAAGTTTTTAGAAAGACATCGGTGCGAGCGTTGATGAAGAGCGGAACCGACGTTTCGTCAGCCGCTTGACGCACCGCTTTGATTCGCGCGGATTGATCCTCGATCGTCTGTAAATCATCGGCGCCGATGATTCGATCTTCGAAGTTAATGCCAATCGCACCCGCCGCAATCACTTGACGGATGTTTTCTTTCAAGCCCGAAAGCTCCGTCGCGTAACCAGTCTCAAAATCGAGCGTCACCGGGAGGGCAACACTTTCGGTGATGCGCTTGATATTTGTGAGTACAAGTGGAAGTGGAATCGACTCGCCATCGTCAAAACCATGCGCGGCTGCGACAGACCAACTGCCCGTCGCAATTGCCTTTGCTCCGGCCTGCTCGATCGTTCGGGCGCTTCCGGCATCCCAGATATTGAACAGGATCACAGGCGAGCCTTTGACGTGGAGACTCTTGAACAACTCGGCTTTTTCTTTTTGCGTCATGATCTTAGGACTGTGGCTGCGGTCGCGTTATTCCCAATTTGCGCAGGCGGTGATTGAGCGTAGTGCGATTCACGCCGAGGCGCGCGGCAGCGCCGCCAGGACCACCGATCACCCATTTCGATTCGCTCAGCACGCGCAGGATGTGTTCGCGCTCGACGGATTCGAGGGTTATTGATCCGTTGGCGTGATTTGCAGGCCGCGTCGACAGCTTCAGCTCGCCGAGTGGAATTTCCAAACTCGGCCCGCGCGATAAGATCACGCCGCGCTCGACAAGATTTTGCAGCTCGCGAATGTTGCCGGGCCAATGATAATTAATCAAAGCCGTCATCGTTTCCTTCGGCACGCTCTCGATGCGGCGCTTCATCTGCTGCGCAAACTTGTTGGCAAAGAAATGGACCAGCAGCGGAATGTCTTCCGGTCGTTCCCGCAACGGCGGCACATTGATCGGAAAAACGTTCAGCCGGTAATACAAGTCGCTGCGAAACTTCTTCTCTTCGACAAGCTGTTCCAAACTCGCGTTAGTCGCCGCGACGACGCGAACATCCACTCGCAACGTGCGTGAGCTTCCCAGTCTTTCAAACTCCTGTTCCTGTAACACGCGCAGCAGTTTCGACTGTAGATCGAGCGGAATGTCTTCCACTTCGTCGAGAAAGATCGTGCCCTGGTGGGCGAGCTCAAAGCGTCCGATCCGTCGATCGATGGCTCCGGTAAATGCGCCCTTTTCATGTCCGAACAGTTCGCTTTCTAAAAGACCGGTAGGAATAGCCGCGCAGTTTACTTTCACGAGCGTTCGTTCACGACGGTCGCTGAGATTATGGATCGCGCGCGCGATCAACTCTTTGCCCGTACCGGTTTCACCGTAGATCAAAACTGTCGAGTCGGTAGTCGCGACTGTCTCGACGTTCTGCAACACACGTTTCAGAACCGGGCTCGAGCCGATGATCTCCTCGAAGTTGTATTCGGTGCGAATCTCTTCTTCGAGATAGAGTTTCTCTTTCTCCAGCTTGTTCTTCAGCGTTTCGATTTCGTTGTAGGCGAGCGCGTTCTCGACCGCAATCGCGACCTGCTTCGCGACCTGCTCCAACAGCTCGGCATCTTCCGCTGAAAACGCATGTTCGCGCCTGGTCTTGATGGCGAGCACGCCAAGTGCGCGATCGTGAAAGATCAAAGGAGAAGCGCAGCCCGACACGAAGCCGGAACAAGCAACGCGAGGATCATCGCTTTGACTGTAATCAATGAGGACCGTTTTCCGCGTCGTGAATGCCTCACCTATCGGATTTCCCTCGAACGGAACAACCTTTCCGGTTACGCAGTGTCCATCGTCTTCGGGAAAATCAAACGCCGCCACCCGCAGTTCATTACTCGACTCCTCATAAAGCGTCAGCGCCGCGGCTTCGTGCGGCATGACCGGACTCAGAGCCAATGAGATCGCAGACAGCAACTCGCGGAGATTGAGATTCGAGACGAGCGTGTTGTTGACTTGCAACAGCAACTGCGAACGATCGCGTTCGCGCGCGATCTGTTCTCGTTGAAATTGTGCTTCGACTGCGACGGCGATCTGCCCGGCGACGAGCTGCGCGAAATCGATGTCGAAGTCGCGATACGCGCCAACTTCCTCGCTCCACAAATTCAACGTGCCGAGTTTCTGATGAACAGTGCTGAGCGGGATACAGCAAACTGATTTGATTCCGCCGTCACGAATAATTTGCGCGGCGGGAAACCGGAAATCGTGGTCCAGATCGTCGATACAGATCGGCGTTTGAGACTTCCAGACGTAACCATTGATCGAGTCATCAACAGAAACTTCAGTCGATTCCTTTCCCACCCATCGCGAGACGGCACAGCCTTCCATGATGTAGGAACGCATCACATTGCGTTGTTCGTCGTGCAACATCACCGCCATATCGCGAAATGGAAAAAGATTTTCGAGACCACACGCCAGCGCGTGGAACAGCTCTGACAAGTCTCTGTGGGAAGTGATGACCTTGGAAAGCTCTAACAGGGTCAGGTACTTCTGTGTTTGCTGATCGTCGACAACAGCTTGAACAGCGGGAGAATTCATAATCTTAATTTTGCACCAAAAATCGTTTAGCCGCAAAAAGCCAAAAATCTTCTCTGCGCAGTCTCTGCGTCCTCTGCGTCTCTGCGGTTAATCAAGTCTATTTACCGCAGAGACGCAGAGGACGCAAAGACTACGCAGAGGAAATCAGCGGCCAGATAGTTGCAAGGCGCGCGGGCAGGAATATGATCAGAATTACGGCTCAACAAGAATCGTCAATCACGCGCCTTTTCCTCGAAGGCAAACTCTCCGGACCTTGTGTTAACGAGTTAGACAAATGCTGGCAGACGTGTCCGCCCGGCGAAATCGCGCTGCTAGTGGATTTGACCAATGTCAGCTTCGTAGACGAACAAGGGAAAAGGCTTTTGGCCCGCATGCATAACAAGGGAATCAAGCTGTTTTCAAAGAGCCTGATGACGAAATGTTTGATCGAAGAAATTGAAAACGCTCCCGTTTGAAGTGGCGACCACATTTCGTCACGTGACCAGTTGTTGTCACCTCACGAGCTCAAATCAACCAAACATACTGAGGAAACGAAGTGGCAAAGCGATTGCTCTGTCTATGGACCAACATGAACCTTTGGCACTGAGGTTTAGGTCGCACGGAACGATAGGCGCGTTGTTCCGTGCTTCAGCGAGAGCAGGTGGTTCGGGGTCGAAGGTGGGCAGGACCAGGACCTCCTGCTCGGGGGGCTTAACTTAAATTTCACTTCAGCACGCGCCGTAGTTCAGGAGGAAATCAGGTGACTCGGATAAGAGGACTACAATCAATTCTGGCAAAACACAAAACACTTACTTTTGCGACGGCAATCGTAGCGTTCTTAGT
>DASTTS010000683.1:0-20756 GCA_035760085.1 Pyrinomonadaceae bacterium | reverse complement strand
TGATACCGGTAAGTCATGGACCAACATCTCCGGCAACCTGCCGGCGAAAGCGTACGTGCAAGTCGTGCGCGAGGATCCGAAGAACACGAACCTGCTCTACGCGGGCACCGAGATCGGCCTGTTTGCGTCGTACAACGGCGGTAAAGAGTGGTTTCCGTTAAACTTGAAGAACCTGCCGAACGTCGCGGTGCACGACATCCTCGTGCATCCACGTGAAAACGATCTGATCCTCGCGACGCACGGTCGCAGCATCTGGATCTTCGACGATGCGAGCGTGATTCAACAGATGACGCCGCAAATCATGAGCAGTAATGCCCACCTGTTTGCAGTGCGCCCCGCATTGCGATACACGAGCCGGTTTACGCGCTATGGTATCGGCGACAAGCAATTTGCCGGACCAAACCCGCCGCCAGGCGCGCTAATAACTTACTACCTGAAAGACAAGCTCGACGAGAAAGCCACGATTAAGCTTCAGGTTTTCGATAGTGCCGGCAAGCTCGTGCAGGACATCGAGCGCCCGTCGCGTGAAAAGGGATTGAATCGCGTGTCGTGGAACCTTCGGCTCGGCGGGCCGGAAGTGCGGCGTCCGCCGACTGAGGAGCAACTCGCGTTCTTTGGCGGGTCGCGTGGTCCACAAGTGCTGCCGGGAACTTACACGGTGAAGCTCACTGTGAACGACAAGACATTCGAAGAGCGAGTGGAAGTGAAGCTCGATCCGGCGGTAAACGTTCCCGTGTCGGCGTTGCAGGAAACACTCGACATGCAAGTGAAGTTGCGCGACATGCAGACGAATATCAACGTGTCGCTGCGTTTTCTGGATAGTGTGAAGGAGCAGCTCAAGCAGGCGCAAACGACGATGAAGGGCTTGCAGAAAGAGCCCGACAAGGATCTGATGAAGGCGCTCGAGGATTACATCAAACAGGTCGACACACTCGTCGATCGATTGTCAGCGCGCAATGAAGGGCTCGGGTTTGCGGGGCGCGATCAGGTGATTGATGACATCGGGAGTTTGTTCTTTTCACTTGATACGAACTTTGGACCAACGCTGGGGCAGAAGGAGTACTTCGGGGAGATTCAGCCGGTGTACCGTGCGCGGGTTGATGAGGTGAATAAATTCCTGCGCGACACGTTGCCGCAGTGGAATGATAAATTGCGCGCGTGGAATGCGCCTACGTTAACTACGCGGAAACCGCTTGAACCGTGAGAGAAGTCGTTAGACAGGATGACAGGATTTACAAGATGAACAAGATGTCTTGTAAATCCTGAAAATCTTGTAATCCTGTCTACGTTTGCCTTGTTAATCTACAGCCGCTGTTTCACTCGCGACGCGTGTAAATCGAATATTGCCGTTAATCCCCTTCGCCGTAATCCCGGCGCCGCCGCTGCCAATACGCGCCCAGAACTTGCCACGCTTCTCCCTATCAATCTGCACATCGGGCAAGTCGGAAATCACTCTTCCATTCATCCCGCGCGCATCGAAATCAGCATTCACATCAGCACCCAATTGCAACTCGATATTTCCATTGATCCCGCTGAGCGTCACGCCCTCCTGGCCGATGCTCTTTAACCCGACCACCATGTTGCCGTTGATGCCTTTGAACAATGCAGTGCCGACAGCTTTCCCAACCTGCACGCGACCATTAATCCCGGTCACTTCAACCGCGCCATCGATGTCGCCCGTAATAAACGATCCGTTAACTCCCTTCGCATTGAGCGCGATCTGTCGTGGCAGCTTCAGTGTAGTGCGTTCACTCGCGGAAGAACCAAAGAATCGCGAGAAAAAGCCCGCATCGTCTGACTTCCCACCACGAATACGCAAATTGTTCGCATCAGCCTCGATCGTCACCTGGCGACGGTCCATCGCTTCCTGGCACGACGCGGTGCGTTCGATATAAATCTCAGCAGTCTTGCTGTCAGATGTCTCAATCTTCACAGCACCGTTCAGCCCGCTAAGCTCGACCCGCGCCCCCGGCGCCAGCTCGTAACTCTGCCGGATCTCCTGCCGCACATCGGCCGCATTCTTATGTGTAACGAGCCCGCGGAGCTCTGCAACCGAACCCACCGAAGAGCGCACCACACCGGCAACAGCGGCGAGTCCCACCAGAACGATCAGAATTACTATGCGTTTCATGTTTTCGGCCTCAAAAAGGAAGTGAAAATGACACTCGGAGCCTTTAACGACGTGAGACGGAAAATTGTTTCGCAAGAATCGCCACCTTGACAGCGCCTTTACCGAGACATAGAGTCGGCGAGCTATGCTCCAACGGGATTCAAGGGATTTGAAGGTTCTCCTGGTCGAGGACTTTGAAGACACGCGTCTTTTTATGCGTCTGGAACTGGAAGAACTAGGCTTCATCGTCTTCGAAGCCGAGAACGGCCAGGTTGCGGTCGACACAGCGGCCCGCGAGAAGCCGGACGTGATTCTCATGGACCTGACGCTGCCGCTGATGGATGGTTTCACCGCGACGAAGCTCATTCGCCAGAATGAAGAACTCAAAAACGTTCCCATCATCGCCGTCACCGCGCACCAGGAGGACGACTTCCGCTCGGACGCGAAAGCCTCCGGCTTCGACGCGTACGTCACCAAACCGATCGACGTGAACTGGCTCAAAGAGTTGATCGCCGGCCTATTGATTTGAGTCCTTAACCCGCGGATCAACGCCGATTTAAAAGCGCGATTCGATCATGCCGTGGTAAGACTTTCCGTGCTTTGCAGTGAGTTGTGGGTAAGTCGCGGGTTCGGTGCGTAGATTCTTTAACCCGAGTTTGCGCTCCGCCGCCTTGATGTCGCTGACTCGTCCCTCGATCTCCATGAACAATCCGAACGGCAGGACGTCGATCACGATCTCAGCGTTTCCTAGTCGCCACGTCTGCCGGCGTTTTTCATAAACCAGTGAGGGCGTGAAGCCGAGCGCCACGAGGATCGCTTCCATCGCTGCGGGATCTGCAACCTGAGTCTCTTCTTCGTGTCGTTGTTTGATCGAGGACGGGCCAGGAATAGCTTTCTTGAACGTCAGCGTCGCTTTATTTTCCACACGTCTCAGACGCAACACGCACGTCCCGACTTCGAGCGCCTTGCCGTTAAAAAGCGTGTTCTCTTCGAAGTCTTCACCCTCCAGCTCCGCACCGACTTCAGGCAAACGCTTCAACACCGCATCGTGCTGCGGTTTCGTGAGTCGAAATTTTTTCTCGACTTCGATCATGCTTGTCTGGCCCAACGTATTGCTTCGGGAATCGAAGCGCGCTTGCCGTACATCAACATTCCCACACGATAAATCCGCGACGCTAACCACATGATCACAAACACTGTGCTGAATCCAATCAACAGCGACAGCGCGATCTGCCAGAATGGCGGCGTTTGCGTAACGATGCGAACGAGCATCGCCACCGGCGCTGAGAATGGAATCATCGACACCCAGAAAGAGAACGGCGAATCAGGACTGCGACTCACCGGCCAGAATAAATAGAAGCTGACGACGAGGATAAGGATGATCGGCATGGCGAGTTGCCCGCCCTCCTGCGCCGTCGTCACCATCGATCCGACGAGGGCATAAATCGTCGCGTAGATAAAGTAGCCGAGCAGAAAAAAGAGCGCAAAATAAATGTAGTGTGAAAGCGGAATGCTGGGAATGTTATCCCGCATTTCCGGCGAAACCAGCATTCCCACACCGTACAACGCAAACACGCTGAACGCGGCTGCCCAGATCGCGAGTTGCGTCAACGCGACCAGCGAGACACCAACGAGCTTCCCCATCATCAACGTAAACGGTTTGACTGAAGAGAACAGGATCTCAGCGATGCGCGTCTCTTTCTCTTCGATGACTGCGCCAAGCACGATCTGCCCGTACATCAGGATCGCCAGATACATCACAAACCCGATACCGAATACGAGTGCGAAACTCGCGCTGGAATCAGTTTGCCGGCCACCGTCCGCACCAGCCTTAACTGACTGCAACTCAACCGGCTTAAATAGCTCCTGTCTGGTTTTAGTGTCGACTTTCGCGTCAATCAGTCGCTGTTCGCGTGCGGCGCGGTTTATGGCTTGTTGCAGCACCCGCGGCGAAAAGAGATCGCCGGC
Source organism: Pyrinomonadaceae bacterium (assembly GCA_035760085.1). GTDB lineage: Bacteria > Acidobacteriota > Blastocatellia > Pyrinomonadales > Pyrinomonadaceae > PSRF01. The sequence goes on along the minus strand of DASTTS010000683.1, from coordinate 16,678 downwards.
ATTGCGGCTGATGAATTCGGCTTTGCCCTGGCTAAGGAAGTCCGGCGGCAGGATTACATAGCCGTCGAGCTCGCGTGCGCGCATGCGTTGGTCCAGGCTTGCGCGAATTTGATCGAGTGGCTGAGTAGTAGCGTTCACTTCCTCCAGCACAAACCTGCTGAAGCTACGGCGCGGCGGCGTGCGTGGCGCACCGGCATTCGCGTTTTGCGACTCCGGCTCCTGTTGGTCGTTGAAGAGAGCCTGACGTATTTGTGAATACATCCGCCCGGTCTGGTCCACCACCGCCACTCGCATCGGAGGCGTTTCAATACTCAGAATGATTGCCGGAACGAGGCCGAAGAGCGACATCACAACCGGCAACAAAATCGTGGAGACGATAAACATCTTCGCGCGTACACGCTGGATATACTCGCGCTTCAATACCGACAGAAACTTTTTCATGCAGGTTCAGTCACTTTCGTGATGAAGATGTCGTTCAAACTCGGCTCCACCATCTCAAACTTCCCGATCACGGCGCCCGAAGCAATCAGCCGTTTCAGCAATGTTTGGGCATCGGCTCCGGCGGCGAGTAGCGCCTGCGCCTCGTCGGCATGTCGCACGAGCTTGCTGACAAGTGCCGGATCGTCCAGTACGCCGTCGCCACCTTCGCACCGCACCGCTACAGAATTTCGTCCGAAGCTGCTCTTGATCTCACGCAGACTTCCCTCAAACACCTTCTGCGATCGATTGAGTAAACAGATGTCGTCGCAAATCTTTTCGGCTACTTCCATCTGGTGTGTTGAGAAAATGATCGTCTTACCCGCGCGTTTGAGATCCAGCACGATCTCTTTCAACAACTCGACGTTGACGGGATCGAGTCCGGAGAACGGCTCGTCGAGGATCAACAAATCCGGATCGTGGATGACAGCAGTGATGAACTGGATCTTCTGCTGCATTCCTTTCGACAACTCCATCGAGCGTTTGTTTTTCCACTCGGAAAGTTTTACGCGTGCGAGCCACTCGTCGATCCTTTTGTCGACTTCCTTGCCGCCTAAGTTCTTGATCTCTGCAAAGAATCGCAATTGATCGGCGACACGCATTTTCTTGTACAACCCACGCTCTTCCGGCAGGTAGCCGATGCGGTCCTGTAGATTGGAATCGATGTGCCGGCCAAACAAAAGAATCGTGCCGGTGTCGGGCGCGGTGATGTTGACGATCATGCGGATCGTGGTGGTCTTGCCGGCGCCGTTAGGCCCAAGCAATCCGAACACGCGGCCCGCGCGCACATCGAGGCTGAGGTCCCTGACCGCCGTGAACTCCCCAAAACTCTTGCTGACGCGATCCAGCTTTACCGTAGTGTTATCAGAAGCCATAGTTGACGAGAGATTTCTCACGCAAAGGCGCAAAGAAAATGCAAAGCCTCCGGGCTCCAAGTGCGGTTCTTCTTTCCGTTTTCTTTGCGCCTTTGCGCCTTTGCGTGAGAAATCATCTCGTGAAGCCTAACAGATGACGGTTTTTCATTGCCACAAGAACCTCACCTGATACATATTTACACCACGTCTACCCCTACATTCCGGTTATTCGACCATTATGTTGACGCGGCTCAATTCTCTGATGCTCTTGCTGTTTGTCCTGACCGTGTGGTCGGCGTCAAGGGCTCAGGTCACACCTACTCCATCACCGAAGCCACCGGACGACGTTGTTCGCGTCTACACTGAGCTCGTCCAAACCGACGTAATGGTCTTCGACAGGCAGGGAAAGTTTGTAAACGGCCTGACGGCGAAAGACTTCGAATTGCGTGTTGACGGTAAGCCGCGACCGATTCAGAGTTTCGAACAGATCACTGCCGGCAGCGACGAAGAAAGCCAGTTAGCCGCAGCGCGCGGCGCCACTACCATCAATCTCAAGCGTCCGGTGCCACTCGATCGTGGTCGCATCGTGTTCTTTTACATCGACGACTTTCACATGGACCTCGCCGGTCTCGTCGCCGCCAAAAAAGTCATCAATCATTTTCTCGACAAAGAGATGGGCCAAAACGATCAAGCTGCGATCACGTCAGCCACAGGCCAGATCGGTTTCCTGCAACAACTCACTAACGATCGCGTCATCCTGCGCAAGGCGTTGGAGCGCGTCAATCCACGCAGCTACTCGGTGCGCGATAACGATCGTCCGCCGATGAGCGAGTACCATGCCTTCCTGATCGAGCGAAACGATCGTGAGGTGTTCGACTTCTTCGTTAACGAAACACTTCGCGTCAATCCGGGCATTAATCGCGATATGGCGGCCTCTATCGTGCGTGGCCGCGCCTCGGCGGCACAGGCGCAAGCAGCTCGCTTCAACCAGAACACGTTGGGCGGTCTTGAGAGTCTCGTCAAATCTGCAAAAAGCCTTCCCGGACGCAAGCTTCTGTTCTTTCTTTCAGGCGGATTTCTGATTGAGAACCGGCGCAGCGCTTCGATGGAGCAACTGCATGACATCACGAACGCGGCTGCGCGCAGCGGCGTGGTGATCTATTCGATGGATACACGCGGTCTCGTGGCAACGCTCGACGATGTTTCCGTCGAAAAGCCGTTTGATCCTACCGGACGGCTGAGTCTCGTAGACCGTCAGGAGCTCGTCGCCACTCAAGATGGTCTAAATGCTCTTGCGGCCGACACTGGCGGAAAAGCTATCTTCAATACAAACGATCTGAAACAAGGGCTCACTCCCGCAATTAAAGAAACTTCAACTTATTACCTGTTAGCGTGGAAGCCTGATGCCGACTCGGAAAAGCGCACCCGGTTTAGAAATCTCGAAGTGAAGTTGATCAGTCGACCTGATCTTACGGTGCGTGTGCGGAAAGGTTATTTCGATCTCGATCCGGTTCAGCCGCCCGTAGTCGCGAAAGCGCAGCCGACTCCAACCAAAACCGCTCCCGCAAAACTTCGTGAAGCAATTGCGTCGGCGTATCCAGACCGCGGTCTGCCGATTCTGCTTAGTGCCGACTATTACGACGTGCCAAATAAAGGTCCGGCGCTCTCGACCGCGATTCATATTCCGGGTGAGTTTGTCACGTTTGGTGAGCAACCTGACGGAAAGATCCAGGCGATTATCGATCTGAGCGCTGTCTATTTTGACGAGAAGGGTGCGATCAAAGATAGCTTCATGGAGCGGATCGTCACTACCGCGCCAACTCTCGAGAAGGCGAAAAACTATCGCAACGACATCATGTTCACTTACCCCGCGAAGCTGCCGCCCGCGCTTTATCAGGTGCGCGTCGCGGCGCGTGACGACAAGAGCGGGAAAGTTGGAAGCGCGCACGCGTGGATCGAGATACCGGATCTCGCGAACAAAAAACTTGCGATGAGTAGCCTGCTTTTGGGTGAGCGTACGCAGGCGATGATGACTAACGTTTCGAATACCGCGACCGGTGTTAGTCCGGTCGCACTCAGTGCCAGCCATCGCTTTCAGCGTGAGTCGACCTTGCGGTTTCTGATCTTTGCTTACAACAGCGCACTTTCACCGGCGGACCAAAAGCCTGACATCGCAGTGCAGGTGCAGGTGATTCGCGATGATCAACCGGTGCTCACTACTGCCTTGCGCAAAGTGAGCACGGAAGGCGCTACTGACCTGGCACGACTTCCTTACGCCGCGGAAATTCCTTTGGGCGAGTTGTTGCCGGGTCGTTATTTGCTCAACGTTACTCTTATCGATCGCGTGTCGAAACAGAGTACCTCACGACAAACTCATTTCGACGTCTACTGACCTCACGCGTGACCAGGCCCTGGAAACCCACAAAGGAGCAACTCCTCGCCGCAACTGAGAAAACGGTTCGCGACGTGATCGCACCGGATCTGCGCGTGCTCTTTTGCGGTATCAATCCCGGTCTTTACACGGCCGCCGTGGGCCATCACTTCGCTCGTCCGGGCAATCGCTTCTGGCCCGCGCTTTATGCGGGTGGGTTTACGGACCGTTTGTTGTCGCCGTTTGACGAGCGTGAGTTGTTGAAGAGTGGCTATGGGATCACGAATGTCGTCGCGCGTACGACAGCGTCTGCGGACATGCTAACCAAAGAGGAAATCGTTACTGGAGGCGAACGCTTGCGAGCGAAGGTGCTTCGCTATCGCCCGCGCATTCTGGCAGTGCTGGGACTCGGCGCTTATCGCACGGCGTTCAATCAACCGAAGGCAGCCGTGGGCCGGCAGGAAGATCGAATCGGAGACACGATCCTCTGGGTTCTTCCTAATCCCAGCGGCTTGAACGCCAACTACCAGGCGGCAGATCTCGCGCGCTTATTTCGAGAGCTGCGTGAATCCGCGTTATAAATACGAGAGCCACCAATCGCGTCGCCGCTGCTTCACGCCGGCAAACCACCTGCACAACGGATACAGCAACAACACGCCCGCGATCCACGCCAGATAAACAACCACGAGGCTGAACCCGATCCCCGGCTCCGGTATTCCGAAGTTCGCCGGCGACTGCCACAACCACTTCACCGGCTTATTAAACGCCAGATGTAACAAGATCGAGATCAGGTGCGCTGTGTACCACTGAAGGATGTAGAAGAAAAGCGGCACGCGCCCGAACGTAACGAAGAAGTTTCGTATCGCACCTGCGGAAGTTCTCATTTCAAATAGCGCGAGCGCGAGAATCGACGGCCCGAGCGTCATCAACAGGAACAGCAGCGAGGGCGGATACTTCGTCGTATTCACAAACGACAACACGGTGAACACGAGATTCTTCTGCTGTGACCAGTGAGACGGATCACCGTAGAGATTGATTGCACGAATCACGATGAAGAGGAGAGTCACCGTCCCGCCGATGATCAGCAACAAACGTCTTCGCTGTTGTGCGTCGAGCTGATAGAGCGCGCCAAACGCATAGCCGACCGCCATCACACCTATCCACGGCACCAGCGGATAGATCACTGCGACTCCCGGACTCTGATCGCCGAGGATAGGAAAGCCGTCGAAAGGCTGGTGCAACAGTATCCAGAGCTTTCCGCTAATACTCGGAATCGCGGTTCCTGGTCCACGCCAACTTTGAACGTGAATGTTGTCGAGTAGGTTATGAAGCGCAATCATCAACAACCCGAACACCGCGATTACACTCTTCGGCAGGTAAATCAACACCGCGAGCACGATCATGGATACACCAATAACCCAGATCACCTGCAAGAAACCTAAAAAGCGAATATCAGCGTTGAAGGTGATGCCCACCTTCACCAACGTTAGTTCGAGGACGATCAGCCACAACCCGCGCGTAACTAAAAACCGCGACAGTTCCGCCTTGCTCTTGCCGCGGGCGAGTTGCAAATACGCGCCGGTGCCCGCGAGAAAGACGAACACGGGCGCGCAGAAATGTGTAATCCAGCGCGTGAAGAAGAGCGCGATGTGCGTGCGTGAGAGATCGGTCGGATCAAACACCAGTGCCGCGTTGTGAACGAAGTCGCGCGTGTGGTCCAGCATCATGATCACCATCACGATGCCGCGCAACAGATCAATTGAGTCAATGCGTCGGTTCATACATAATCCGCGTCCCATCCGCGCAGATCCGCGTTACTGATTTTGGTCCAAAATGCGACTGCCGCGCCAGAGAAAAATCGCGGCAAGCATGCAACAAAATGGACTAACCAGAAATCCGTATCTCATCATGCCGGGATTAGTCGCGGCGCCAAGTAGATCGTTTAGCTTGCCGATCAAAGGTGAGCCGATGCCGTAAGCGGCGATGTGGATCAAACAGACAAACACGCCGATGCCCAGCCCGCGCAGGTATGGACCAGTCATTTCGTGCACGTCGGCCATTGCCGGCGCGATCCACATTAGACTGAAAGCGAGCAGGATCGCATTGGCGAACAACAGCCACGGCACGCTGCTCGAAAACAGCAGAATGATCCAGAACGGAATTGCGAGTAGCGAGGACACTGCGCCGAGTCGCATGCGACCGCCTGGTCCAACACGTCGTAATCGATCCGCTAAAAAACCGCCGAGCAACGTGCCGGGAATTCCGAAGGTGAATGAAGTGAGTCCAGCGACGATGCCGAGTGTTTGAATGCTGTAGCCGTGCGCACGCGTGAAGAATGTTGGCGCCCAGATTGAGAGACTGTTCGCAGCGACAGCAAACAGCGCATAGCCTGCGTAGTGATAACGCAAAGGTACGGAGCGAAAAAGAAGTTTCCAGTCGTCGCTCGTGTATTTCGGCGCAGTCACTTCCGTGCGGCCACGCTTCGGTTCTTTCAACAGGAAAACCAGCAGTGCAAAGAACAGACCGGGAAAGCCTAAGAAATAAAAAGCGAAGCGCCAGCCATAACGCATTCCGATCCAGCCGCCGAGAAAGAACGCCAACCCGCCGCCAATCGTGATGCCCGAGGCGTAGATCGATTGCACACTCGCGCGCATACGCGGCGGGAAGTAATCGCTCAACAACGACAGGGCCGCGGGACCGAGTGTTGCTTCGCCAACGCCGACCATCACGCGACAGAAGAACAGCGACCAGAAGCCATTCGCGAATCCGGTTAGACCGGAAAACAGACTCCAGACCGCGAGGCCCGCAGCGATCATGTTTTTCCGTGAGCCGCGATCGGCGAGACGACCAAACGGAACGCCAAGGACGGTGAAGAAGATGACGAATGAAGTCGTCCCGAGCAGCGCCAGCTCGAAATCAGTGAACGACATCTCCTTTTTGATGGGCGTGAAGAGGATGTAGATCAGCGTGCGATCGAGATAGTTGAGGAGCGAGACGATCGTGAGCAAACCCAACGCGTACCAGGAATAAGCGCGAGTTGATTCGGTGGTCACCATTCGTTAGAAAAGATTTCTCACGCGGCGGCGCAAAGGCGCAAAGAAGAAATCAAATCCCCGAAGCGCTTGCGTCTTCTTTGCGCCTTTGCGCCTTTGCGGGAGAAATCCTCCTTTAAAAACTCAGCTTCACGGTGATGCGCCCAAATGTCGATGGTACGGCGAAGTTGCTGTTGTTAGACAGGATTACAGGATTTACAAGATATACAAGATAAACCTTATAAATCGATCGGCTGTGCTGATATGACTTGTTCGAGCGAGCGCAGTGATTGCAATGTCTCTTTGTTCAGTGGTGCGTCGACTTCAATGACGGCCATCGCTTCGCCGCCGCGCTCGCGACGTCCGAGATGAAAACGACTGATGTTGACGCCGCCCTGACCCAGGATCGTTCCGATACCGCCGATCACACCGGGCACGTCGTGATTGCGCGTCACGAGCATGTGGCCGTGCGGCGTCGCTTCGAGATGGAAACCGTCGATCTCCGTTATACGCCCTTCGCGTCGTTGTCCGCCATATCCAAAGAGCGTTCCCGCCAGGCTTTGCGTTGATTGGCCCGTGCTAATCTCCGTGCGAATGGCCGGCGCCGTGTCGCCGGTGGTGCGAACGTAAGTCGTGGTTACTTTGATACCGCGCTCTTCCGCGATCAGAAAGGCGTTGACCACGTTTACGCGCGCACTGACGTCGCGCAGTAGTCCCGCAAGAAACGCGCGCGTGACCGGCGCTGCATCCAGATCAACGATCTCCCCGGCAAATTCAATTCTCACTTCGCTTACAGGCTTATCAACAAGCTGCGCCTGAAATCGCCCCAGACTCTCCGCCAGGTTCACGTACGGTTGGACCAGGTTGAACTCCTTAATTCCAATCGCGGGCACGTTCACTGCGCCCCGCAACACTCCCGTCAAAAGATAATCGCGCATCTGCTCCGCGACTGTGAACGCGACGCCTTCCTGCGCTTCTTTCGTCGACGCACCGAGGTGTGGCGTGACGATCACCTGGTCCAGTTGCAATAGCTTGTGATCGGAAGGCGGCGGCTCCTGAGTGAACACATCGAGCGCCGCACCTGCAATCGCGCCGCTGGTGATCGCGTCGTAAAGCGCATCTTCGTCCACGAGTCCACCGCGAGCACAGTTGATGATGCGTGCGCCTTGTTTCATCTTGCTGATTGCTTCGCGATCGACGAGACCACGTGTCTCTGCCGTTAGCGGTGTGTGGACCGTGAGAAAGTCGGCCCGCGCGTAGACTTCATCGAGCGACGCCAGCTCAATCTCCAGATCTCGCGCTTGTTCGGGCGCGATGAATGGATCGTAGGCCACGATGAACATGCCCATTGCGCGTGCGCGCGACGCAACCACACGCCCGATGCGACCCAGTCCGACGATTCCGAGCGTCTTGCCCTGGAGCTCGACGCCCACGAATTTTTTGCGGTCCCAACGTCCCGACTTCAAGCTGCTGCTCGCCTGCGGGATCGAGCGCGCGAGCGAGATGAGCATCGCGATCGTGTGTTCGGCAGTCGTGATCGTATTGCCGTCGGGCGCGTTCATCACGACGACGCCGCGGATCGTCGCTGCGGAGACGTCGATGTTGTCGACACCGACTCCCGCACGTCCGATCACGCGCAGGCTGTTCGCCGCGTCGAGAAGATCCGCAGTGACTTTTGTCTCGCTGCGGACGATGAGTCCTTCACAATCAGTCAGTGCTGCTTGCAGTTCGGTTAGCGCGAGCCCGGGCCGCTTCTCGACCGTAAAACCTGACGAGCGCAGTGGTCCCAGCCCACTCTCGCTCACATCATCTGCCACGAAAATTTTTGCCGTCATTATGGTCCGGTATATTAGCCACAAAAGGCACAAAAAGCACAAATGAGAAAAACTACTAATTCTGAAGTAAAATTTTGTGCCTTTTGTGCTTTTTTGCGGCTAAGGAGACCTAAATGGAGATTCTCGTTTATCGACCAGGCACGCCGAAGATTTTCGAAGGCTCGACCGAGAAAGACCTACCCGAGTTGCTGAAGGACAAGTCGGCCGTGATCTGGGTCGACATGGAAAAGCCTACTGAAGCGGACGAACGTGTGCTGCTCGAGGTCTTCAACTTCCATCCACTGACTGTCGAAGACTGTCGCGAGAATCGCCACTACCCGAAGATCGAAGAGTTTCACGACTACATCTATTTCATCGTCCATGGCGTGACTGCCAACACCAGCCCCGATCGCTTCAACACGATCGAGCTGGACGGATTTCTCGGCCCAAACTACGTGATCACTTATCACCACGACATGTTTCGCAGTATCAACAACGTCAAGCAACTGCTGCGCACAACACCCGTCGCGTGCCAGCGTGGCCCTGCTTTTCTGCTGCATCAGATCCTGGACCAGGTCGTCGATTTCTATTCGCCCGTGCTCGACGACTTCGACGATCGCATCGATAAACTCGAAGACGACATCTTCACGCTCCGCCGGCCTAACAACGAAATCCTTTCGGAGATCATGGATCTGAAGCGGAGCGTGTTGCGTTTGCGACGTATCTCGGGCAAGCAGATGGACATTCTGCATCGCATGAGCCGCGGCGAGTTTGCGTTGATACCCGAAGAGATGCGGCCGTTCTATCGCGACGTTTACGACCACCTCGTGCGCGTGGTCGATCTGGCGGAAAATTATCGGGATCTGATTAGCGGTTCGTTGGAAGCTTATTTGTCAGTCGTTTCGAATCGACTGAACGAGATCATGAAAGTGCTGACGATCTTCTCGGCGATCATGCTGCCATTGACGTTCATCGCGGGAATTTACGGGATGAATTTCGACAACATGCCGGAGCTGCATTCGAAATATGGTTATTACGCGGTTTGGATCATCATGATCGCGGTGGCCGTGGGCATGTTGCTGTTCTTCAAGAAGCGCGGCTGGATTGGTCGTTCAGCCAAAGAAGAAGAAACGCCGGAAGTTTGATCAAACCGGATCCGCTTTCTTCGCCTCTTCCGCATCGTCGAAGGCGCCGTCAGGGCTCGGCATCTCCGAATCGTTTGAAGTATCGATCACGCTCGCTTCGTTCTCTTCCAGATCCTTCAGTGTCTCTTTGCTCGTTGCGTCCTTGCCAATCGACTCTTTACGCTCCATAACTCGCTCCTAGAAAACCTTTGAGATAATCGAAACGATCACCGCGCCATAAACACCGGCAACCAGATCGTCGAACATGATTCCTGTGCCGCCGTCGAGTTCCTGCAATCGATTCGCAGGATACGGCTTAACGATGTCGAAAAAGCGAAAAAGAATAAACGAAACAATGACTATGCCGGTGGACCACTGCGCGAAGAACGTGAGCGGAAAGAGTGCGATCAACTGTCCGGCGACTTCATCGACAACGACTTTCCCCGGATCTTTTCGTCCAGATAACCGCTCTATCCTCGACCCGGCCCATATTCCCGCAAACGTAACCGCGACAATCAACGCCAGGACCACCGCAACCAGCGCGTTCCCGCCAATCACGCGCGCCAGCAACAAAAAGATGCCCAGGCCAACCAGAGATCCAAACGTGCCCGGCATCAGAGGCAAATAACCTACGCCACAAGTTGCGATCGATAACGCCAGATAATCAGTGGGCTTCATCCGTGTTATCCGCGGCTATAATTCTCCCTACCAAATCGTATTCATGCGCTTCCGTGATCTCCACGTTCACAAACTCTCCAGTCGCCGGCAACACACCATCAGGCACATCGTTAATTAACACACATCCATCGATGTCGGGCGCCTGCGTTTCCATTCTTCCCTGCCACAGCAACTCGCTCTCTTTCGACTCGCCTTCAAACAACACACGAACTACCTCGCCAACACGCGCGCGATTCTTCCGTCGCGAAATCTTCGCCTGTTCTTTCATCAAACTGTTGCGACGTCGTGCGGCCGTGCGTTGCAGAACTTTGTCAGGCAAATCGAACGCAGGCGTACCTTCTTCGTCCGAGTAAGTGAAAACACCGACGCGATCAAACTCGACACTCTTAATGAAACCGAGTAGCTCTTCATAGTCCTTTTCAGTTTCACCGGGAAAGCCGGAGATGAACGTCGTTCGTACAGCGATGCCTGGAACTCGCTTGCGCACACGCTCGATCAACCGTTCGAGACTGCCACGATTGCCGCCACGTTTCATAAGTTTCAGCACGTTCTGTGACGCGTGCTGCAAAGGCATGTCGAGATACTTCACGGCCTTCGGTTCTTCGGCAAGTACGTCGAGAAAAGCGTCGCTGATGTGCGTCGGATACGTGTACATCACGCGCACCCACTCGATGCCATCGACATGCGACAACTCGCGCAACAAACGCGCGAGGGCATCCTGTTTGCCGAGATCTTCGCCGTAGCGCGACGAGTCCTGGGCCACGAGAATGAGCTCTTTCACACCTTCTTCCGCAAGTTGATGCGCTTCGGCAATGATCGAACCGAAGCGACGACTGCGGAAGTGTCCACGCATCTGCGGAATGAAACAGAAGGCACACGGTCGATCGCAGCCTTCCGCGATCTTTACAAACGCGTAGTGTGAAGGCGTCGCGAGCACACGTGGTGTCGACTCGTCGTAGAGATAAGTCGCGCTCTGATTTCCGAGCGGCACAACCGGCAGCGAGCGCGTGTTGGTCTTTGGATCACAAACGGCGAGGATTTCGTTGATCTGATTCGTCCCGATGAAGGCATCGACCTCGGGTATCTCGGCTTTCAACTCGTCCCGATAACGTTCAACCAGACAACCGGCGACGATCAGTCGCTTCGCGTGGCCGTTGGTTTTGAGCTGGGCTGCTTCGAGGATCGTGTCGATCGATTCTTTTTTCGCCGAGTCAATAAACCCACACGTGTTGACGACGACTGTCTCCGCATCGGCCGCGTCTGACGTGATCTGGTAACCATTCTGCTTGAGTTGGCCCATCATCACCTCGCTGTCGACGAGGTTTTTCGGGCACCCTAAACTAATAAATCCGACTTTCTTCATCCGTGTCTATCTGCGTTTCCTTCCAGTGCAAACAGTGCGCGCTCGACTTCTTTCCTCTCGGTTGCCGAAAGCTTCTGCCCGCCAAATCGCACGCGGTTGTAGGCCCGCGTGATTACCATCACCTCGTTTGACCGCAACGTGTTTGCAAACTCGAGCGGTGTTAAGTGTTTGTCGCGTGAGACGCCGCGCTGCTCCATCAACGAGACTAAACGTTCGTAAAACTGCACATTTGAATACGCGCGCCCGTCTGCCGTCGCATGGTCCAGCCTCGTGCGAGCCCAGCGCCAGATCTGCTTGCCGTAAAAAATCAGCAACAGCGTGAGCGCAAACGCCGTGACACCGGCCGCGACTGCCAGCACGTTTCGAGTCATATACTGGCTCAACGTGTTGAGCACGTTCGAGGCCATGCGTCCGTAGTCGAAGACGCGATTGTGTAACGACGTGGCAAGCGAGCGTTGTTCCTGTTTGTCGTAACCGACTACGTACTGAAACCACAGCAGCTCGAGTGCTTCACCGTATTTTTGCAGTTGCGCCGTGATGCCCGTGCGCACTGGTTCGCTGCGTCCGATCGGCGGCGTCGGATCGAACGTCACCCAGGCACCTGTTTCGGGAAAATAAACTTCTACCCACGAGTGAGCATTGAACTGGCGAACCGTGTATGCGCCTGCTGCGTCGTTGTATTCACCTGCCGTAAAACCATTGACGAGACGCGATGCAATCCCGTGCGTGCGCAACAACAAAACCATCGCGCTGGCAAAATACTCACAATGCCCGGCCTTCACATTGAAAAGAAAATCAGCAACCGGATCGGGTCCACTTGCTTTCATGTCCAACGAGTAAGCGTATTCGCGCTGAAGATACGATTCGATCGCTTTTGCGGCGTCGTAACGATTATTCGCATTCGCGTGCAGGATGATCGTCGTCGCGAGTGGACCGATACGCGGATCGAGTTTTTCCGGCACTTGCAGGTAACGATAGTAAGGCAACGATAACGGTCGCAGATCGTTGCGCAGTTGGTCCATGCGCGGCTCAGTCGTATCGGAAAGAGCCTTGTACATGAGCCGCTCGAAATCATGACGGCGCGACTGAATCGATCCTTCTTCATCAACGCGTACCCACGGCAAGTCGCCCTGAAGCGCCACCACGCGCGGCGCCGCGAAGAGTACGGGAGATTCCAGCGGTTCGAGAAAAAACGTTTGGGTCGTGATGCGATGGAGCGCTTCGGTCGTGTCGACCTTGAAGAAGCCGCCGCGCTCAGTGATCACATCGAGCTGTCGAGCCTGCGCAGATTTTCGCCAGCCCAGGCCGGTGAATTCGTCCAGGGCGACGCCACGCCAGCGCAACTCGCGCTGCGGCTGTGTGTCTTCGACGCGCACGCGCATCACGACGTCGTCGCTCTGCTTGAGTGTGCCGATCTGGCCGAGCGTGACGTTTTCAGAAAAGCCGATGAAGTTTGCGAGTGCACCACCGCTGCGTGTCAGGGCCGCGGCGCCTGATCTTGGCGCGATTAAGAATAACGGCAGCGCGAGTACGAAGATCAGAATCAGCAGTGCTACTGCGACAACCGGCAGGCGGGCGGCTTCAGTGCTACGCCACGAGCGTTGTCCGGATTTCTTAAAAACGCGCGAATCGGGAGGTACGAGCAGACGCGTTTCTGTGGGCGCGAGTGCACGTCGTGCTTTTTGAATTTCAAACGACGTGACCGCGGACAAGCCACACAACAAGTAAAGTGTTAGCGTGCCGAGAAACACCGGGCTGAAACTCAAGCCCGCCGCGAGCAGCACTTCGAAAAAGGAGATCAGGTAAAGAAAAACCCAGTCGCGATCCTTCTTCACTTGTAGAAGTTTTACGGCTGAGAGGAAAACGATCAGGTGCGCGAGTGCGGTGACGCCCAACCGTTCGGTCGGTTCACCTGCCGCTTTCTGGTAGTGCCAATCGAGATAGAAGAGCGGGATCGAGAGCAAAACGATCGCGAGGCCGTAACGCTCCGGCAACTGCCACTTCGTGTTCTCGAGCAGCCAGCTTCCGACCATCACCACGAAAAACACGAGCGCCAGACCGACACTCAGCCCTCCTGCGAGGACAAGCGCCAGCATCGCCACCGCGATCATGGCGTAAGAAAACGCTCGAAAATACGTCCCAAAACTCATCTAGATCCGTGTTATCCGTGGTTAACGCTTTACTTTGATCTCAAACACGCGCGGCCAGAGTTTGCCCGTTACGATCAATTTGTCGTTCGCCTGATCGTACGCGATTCCGTTCAATACCGCTTCCGGATCTTGTAGCTCACCTTCAGGCATTAACCCGGTCAGGTCGATCCACGCCTTCACGCGGCCACTCTGCGGATCGATCGTGGCGATCCGGTTGTCGTGCCAGATGTTTGCATAAATCTCGCCGTTCACATACTCCAGCTCATTCAATTCTCTGACAGGCTGATTGCCGTCTGTTACCGTGATACTTCGCGTCACTCGAAAACCTGCCGGATCGATAAACTTGAGGCGATTAGAACCGTCGCTCAGTATCAACGACTGCCCGTCGCTCGTCAGTCCCCAGCCTTCGCCCGGATAGTTAAAGTCACCTAAACGATCGAACGTTTGCGCATCGTAAATAAAACCGGTGTGATGCTGCCACGTGAGCTGGTAAATCTTGCCATTCAGCGCGGCGATCCCCTCCGCGAAATACGGCACGGGCACATCGACTTTTTTCAGGATTTTGCCGCTTTCGAGCTCGACGCGACGCAGGCTCGAAAAGCCTTCCTGGCCGGTGCTTTCCAGCAGTTTGCCGTCCATTAGGATTAGGCCCTGCGTGAAAGCGTTGCTGTCGTGCGGCCAGATATTGACGATTTGATAACCATATTTCGGGACCGGCCCGTTTGTTGGCGCCTCGGCGGTTTTGTTCGAGGGAACGCCGTTAGTACTCGGCTGGCATTGAAAACAGGAGACGGCCAGAGCAAGTACCAGAATAAGCCGGAGTTTGGGCATCAGTGACATGCTCGCATTCTATCGTTTTTGCGGTTTTTATGCCTTTTGGTGGCTAGTCGGTGAGGACGACAGGCGCTTCCTGGCGGCGTTTCTCGAGATACGCCACGAGCCGCTCGCTATCAGCATCGGCTATTTGGTGAATGTTTACGCCCAACAGCCATCGTTTCTTGCCTTCCTCACCTGTGCGCTCCGAAGTAACAATCTTGACGACGGCTTCAATCGATCCTTCAGGTAAGTCGACGCGGACAAACAGCAGTCCGCCGGTTCGCGACAGCTCGGCTTCGGAAAACCGTGTGCCGACGAGGGATAGCCGCATGCCAAACTTGCTAATGGTTTCGCAGTGACCGCGAGACGGCTGTGAATACGAGACTTTTCCGGCTTGAGCGTTGCCGTTGATCAGCGAGATGGCCGTAGGGAG
Organism: Pyrinomonadaceae bacterium; assembly: GCA_035760085.1. GTDB lineage: Bacteria > Acidobacteriota > Blastocatellia > Pyrinomonadales > Pyrinomonadaceae > PSRF01. Next base: position 1,566 of record DASTTS010000683.1, on the reverse strand, counting down.
GTGGGAATAAAAGCGCGGGCCGCGGCGCCGGTTTCGCGTCTGTTTCGGCTTCTTTTCGGATGGCGTGCGTTGATGCGTGCCGAGCGGATCGAAGCCCTTGAAAACGAGCCCGCAGTTGTTGCACAGCAGTTTATGCAACCCAAAAGCTCGTAAAAAGAAGACCGCATCGTCATAATCGCGCTGGATTCGCTCGCTCTGGCACCTTGGACACCGCATACACGGTCCATTCTAGCAGGGTTCGGGATTGGCCCCTGCGCTATAATGACGACGAATGAACGATCTCCACAAAGTCGAAGCTGGAAGGGATCTGGATCCCGTAATCGAAGCATACAGAAAAGACGTAGACGTAACGTTGATTCGCGAAAATCTGCGCCTCACGGTAGACCAGCGTTTCCAGCAACTAATGAAACTCCAGCAATTCGCTGAGGATCTTCGCCGCGCCGGTAGAAAGGCACGCGAAAGTGACTGACTTCAACGCACTCCTCCGGTTACTCACCCAAAACGAAGTTGAATTCATTATTGTTGGAGGTGCGGCAGCAACTGCGCATGGTTCGGCCCGGCTGACGCTCGATCTTGACGTTGTTTACAGTCGAAGCGCGGAAAACATCGCACGAATCGTTAACGCCCTCACGCCAATCAAACCTTACTTGCGAGGTGCTCCACCAGGATTACCGTTTGATTGGAGTGTCTCCACCATACAAAAAGGACTGAACTTCACGCTCATAACCACGCTCGGTGCTTTGGATTTGTTGGGCGAGATAGTGGGTGGTGGAGGCTTTGAGCAGTTACGCCCGGAAACCATTGAGGTAGACGTCGCAGGCGTTAAATGTTTGTGCCTTAACCTCGAACGTTTAATCGCGGTCAAGCGTGCCGCAGGGCGGCCTAAAGATCTTGAGGTAGTTGCTGAGCTCCAACAGATTCGGGACGAAACTCGTCAATAAACCGTGAGCTTTTAGTGCATCCTCCAGGGCGCGTGGTTCGTAGATCACCGGCAATGGAAGCAATTAACTTACTCGGATCGACGATGGGTCTCGGCTTGATGTCGGGGCTGAGTCTCTACGCAACCGTTCTCACCGTCGGCCTCGGAATTCGGCTTGGGCTGATCACGTTGAATCCGGAGATGGCTGGGCTGGCGGTGCTGTCGAGTCCTTATGTGTTGATCGCGGCGGGCGTTATTTACCTGCTCGAGTTTTTTGCCGACAAGATTCCGTGGGTCGATAGCATCTGGGACAGCGTTCATACCGTAATCAGACCGCTCGGCGCGGCCGTGATTGGAGCCACTGCGATCGGCGCGGTTGAGCCGCAGACCGCCGTTATCGCCGCCCTCTGCGCGGGTGTGTCGCTCTCCGGTCATTCAGTGAAGGCGGGTACACGACTGCTCGCGAATCACAGTCCGGAGCCGTTCTCCAATATCGCACTCAGCCTGGGTGAAGATTTTCTGGTCGTGATTGGCAGTTGGCTGGCGCTGAGGCATCCCGCGATCATGGTGACGATTGTCGCGATTTTCCTGATCGCGTTTATTTGGTTTGCGCCGAAGGCTTTCCGGCTGATGAGAGTTGAATATCT
>DASTTS010000682.1:0-2335 GCA_035760085.1 Pyrinomonadaceae bacterium | reverse complement strand
ACGTGTCACGACGTGCATCAACGACAACGTGACGTCACTGACTTCTCGGAGCGTTGCATGGCCTGTCACAAATTGGAGAGCTGCGGATTGTTTCCGAAACGCGGGCGCGCCATTGCGGGGAAGTGCGTTGACTGTCACCTGCCAAACCAAACCTCAAACGTGATCTTCTCCACGCACGACGGTGCGCGGATCCGACCGAAGGTGAGGAATCATTGGATTAAGGTTTATCCGGAGACGCGCGGCCGTTAAGAGGTTTTCTCACGCAGCGGCGCAGCGACGCAACGAAATTCAGCTTCTCTTTGCGTCTTTGCGTCGTGCCGTTGCGCCGCCGCGTGAGATTGCTTTTTCGACATTGCGCTTGACGCAGTATTTCGTGATCTTACCAATCAACCCATACGGAATCGGTTTATCTATCGGAAATCTCACGGTACCTTTTGAGACTTCATACCTGGCTAGCTCATCTTTGAACACCTCCACCGGCTTCGCTCCTGGATAAAGACCGATGTGACTGTTCCATCCCGCGAAGTGAATCAGATTACCGTGCAGCACGAACGTTGGTATCTGATACTTGATCGCTTCTTCCGCATCCGGCGCGGCCTTGCGGATCGCTGCTCTCACCTTTTCTAAAAGCGGCTGCACATTTGGAGGACAGTCGGCGATGTACTCATCGATCGTAGTTGGTTGCTGCTGCCTGGCTTTCATTTGCTTTATCTCGGAACGGGTTCGTTGGGTTTCGCAATGCGAATCCAATGATCGGTGAATGATGCGTGCATGCCCGGCAGTTCGACTTTCGGCATGTGACACGTCGCGCATTGCTTCGTACTGACAGGACACGCCGCTGCGCTGCGCCGCTCAGTCTTCGCTTCTTTCGCTGTTGTTAAGTGACACGCTAAACACTTCGCATCGTAATACGCCGTCTCTTTCTTCAGGTGTTCGTGCGGGTTGTGACACGCCAAACAACTCACGCGCGGATCGTTCGTGTTGTGCCCGCGACTATTGAACATCCGGTACGGCTGAAAACGAATGTTGTTGATCCCTGACTGGCCCGGCAAGAGCATCGCCTGTTCAAAACTCGTGTGACACGTGCCGCAGAACGACTGCGTCAGCTCGAAGGCACCGAGACCCCCGGGATTGAAGATCTGCGGCTCGTCGAGCTTCTTTTCCTTCATCGCCACGAGATGTTTCTCACCTGGTCCATGACACGCTTCGCATTCAATGCCCGGTCGTAATCGATCTAGTTTCAACTCGAGACCATTCACGGCGCCGGTCGTGTGACAACCAAAACATTGTTGTGGCTCGTCGCGAACGATCGCACGACCTAACGCATCGTCGAGTGACGCCGGCACATTCGTCCGGTGACCGATCGTGAAGTCAAGCTCGCGCAGTTTTTGAAAGTAGCTGACGCGCGTTTCGTAAAGAACGTCATTGTTGCGAAATACGTAGGTCTGCCCGATGTGGCCCTGGCCGAAGCAATACAGGATCGGCTTCGAGATGCTGTTCTTACCGTCAGAAACTGTGTACGTGACGTTCTGGCCCTGGCGTGCGATCTCGTAAGTGTAGTTGCCGTTCTTGAATGTCAGGCGACCCCGGGCAGTGAGGATCTTGCAATCAGGCGCAATCTCCAGAGCCTGGGCCATCGGCGTATTTAATTGAACTGCTTCGCGCGGGTGACAATCCACGCACGCCTTGTTGCCGACAAACTTGATTCCGCGCGTGTCTGCATTCGGGCGCCACTCAGAGAAAAATGTGTCCGACTGTGCGCGGCCGAGTAAAACCAGGCCACAGATGATACAGATGATCGGAACGATTTTCTTAATCACTTTTTAATGCCGGAGCCTTCGACGACTTTTACGTAGGTGTTCAGAGGCGGATTGGTGAGTTTGTCGATCTTGCCGCTGGGCCAGCGTATCTCTACGAAATCGATCTTCGTTGCACTGCCGAGACCGAGGATCTCACGCGGATCGTGCGACGAAAGATAACTGCCGCCGCCAATTTTCAGACGACTGCGCTTCAAGGTTCCGGCCTGCCACGTGATCGTTGCACCCACAGCTGCGGGATTGCTCTTCGTAGCGATCAATTGTAGTCCAATCCAGTTGTTGCGATTACCTCCCTGGTTGCGCAGCAACAGTGGCGGCTCGCCATTGTTCGAAGTGAGCACATCGGCATCGCCGTCGTTATCGAAATCTCCAAGCGCCATGCCGCGACCTGAAAACATTTTGCTGAACACCGGACCGGCGCTCGCACTCACATCCTTGAAAGCGCGGCCCGTGTTTTCGAACAACAGCAAGGGTTCTTTGTGTCTAACGCGTGGAACACGCGATTCGATCATGTCGTC
>DASTTS010000681.1:0-9702 GCA_035760085.1 Pyrinomonadaceae bacterium | reverse complement strand
GGGTTCGGTGGTGGCGAAGCTTGATGATGTTTCGGTGAAGCCTGACCGGCGTGGGAAGGGTACCGGATCGGAGATGCTTAACCAGTTGAAGGAGCAGCTTCGCAGGGAAATGGTGACGCGCATCGATGTGGCAGTGCACCTGCAAAATCCCGAGGCGCGCAGGTTCTACGAGAAGGCAGGCTTCGTCGCCCTGAATGAGGAACGGCTCTCGTGTTTGATCTAATACCTAACCACAGATAACACAGATTTTAAATCCGGATTTATCTGTGTAATCTGTGGTTAGGTTTTACTTAGGTTCGCGATCTCCTCGAAGTACTTCGCAAACGCAACCATACCGCCGGAAGCTTGCTGCCAGTCGAAATTCTCATTCGGTGCGTGATAGCCGTGCTCGGGTAGTGATAGACCCAGGAACAGCACGGGGCAGTTCAGCACTCTCTCAATACTCGTCATCGCGCCGATCGTGCCGCCGTCGCGCACAAACACCGCTTCTTTTCCAAACGAAAACTTGATCGCGCGCTTCAGCGCCAGTGGCAGTTCGCCTTCGAGCACGGTTCGAAACGCCGGCGCCTGCGATTCGAAGTGAATGTTCACGTCGGGATTCCGTTCCTTCACGGCCGCGGTGATCAGTTTCTTGATCTTCTGTGGATCCTGAACCGGCACCAGCCGGCACGAAGCTTTCAATTCCGCGCGTGGCGGCACGATCGACTTCAAACCGGGACCCTGGTAACCACCCACGATGCCGTGAATCTCGAGCGTCGGCATACCCCAGATTCGCTTCATCACTTCGAGCGGATCTTCCGAGCGCATTTTCTTCAAATGGTGCGCTTTCTTGAATGCCTTGGTCGTGAAGCCGCAGTTTGCCCAGTCTTGCAGTTCTTGTTTGCTGGGTGGAATGACGTCGTCGTAGAAGCCCTTGATTTTGATCTTGCCGGTGCGGACGTCGTAAAGCTCTGTGACGAGCTGAACCAACTCGGCAATCGGGTTTCGCGATGCGCCGCCGGTTTCGCCCGAGTGCGTATCGACCGTTCCCGTTTCGAGCGTCAAAATGAAGCCGAGCAGTCCACGCAATCCGGCTGAGCTGGCCGGACGATTTCGCGACACCCAAACCGTGTCAGAAACCACGACCGAATCGGTCCGCAGGTTCGGCTTCGCTTTCGTGATGATCTTCTCGAAGTTTGGCGAGCCGATCTCCTCTTCAAACTCCCAAAGAAAACGAATGTTGACGGGAACGTTGGATTCAATCGCGGCGCGGGCGCCGAAAAGCGCGCTGAGCGCGGGACCTTTGTCGTCAGTGGTGCCGCGGCCGTAGTACGTATCGCCCTTCTTGGTGAAGGTGAACGGCTCGGTGTCCCACGGCTCGGTTTCCTTCGACGCGGGCTGAACGTCGATGTGGTTGTAAACAGTGACTGTCGGCACGTTCGTCTCGGTGCCGAAGACGCCGTGAACTACCGGGTTTCCCTTTTCCGCGCGGTAAACCTCGGCTTTGCCGCCGTAGCCCTCGATCGTTTCGACCGTGAGCTCGACGCCTTTTCTGATGTCTTCCAAATGATTCGGATCGACGGAGACCGTGGGAAGTTCAACAAAGCGACGCAACAGCGATTCGTATTCATCACGGTGCGAGTTGGCAAAAGACAATAGACTATCCCGGTTTAATGTCGTGGACATTCAGATCCTCCGTCAAACTGTCGTGCTAAAGCCTGGCAATAATAAAGCATTGGGGACTTCTCTGCGAAACCTCTGTGTTCTGCGGTGATTAGGCGGGAGTTTTACCGCAGAGACGCAGAGGACGCTGAGGTTGCGCAGAGAAGCAGGCGACCTATCAGCTAGTCGCGGCATCTACATGCCTACGGCGATTTTGCATAAAACTTCGTCCGGAGTCCTGCGTACATTCAAAAGGTCCGCCGCTTCGTGTTATTCTGACGTCCCCGAGTTCCGACCAGACCCGGCCCAGACGGTCAGAACCAGCGATTTACAGGCTTTTGTTTTTAGGAGGGTTGCGTGAGAAAAAGGTCTTTTGCCCCGGGAATACTCTTCTTCGTTATCGCCCTGGCAATTCCCGCATTAATTATCGCTCAGCAAAACAGGTCCGCGCGCCGGACTACTGATCGCCCCGCGCCCACAGGCACAACGGGCACGAGGGCAACTGCCACCGGACCTGCGATCAAAAGTGATCTTGCCGAAGCGCTCGCCGTCATCCAGTCGAACCACATCGACGGCAGAAAACTCGATTACAACGCAGTCTTCAAGTCTTCGATTAGCGGAATGCTCAGCGTGCTGGATCCGCACTCGACCTATTTCGATCCGGCTGAATACGCCTCCTTCCGCACCGAGCAGCGTTCGGAATACTTCGGCATCGGTGCCACGATCGAAGACCTGCGCGACGGCAAAGAGGTCAACACTTACATCCGCGCAACCTTCCCGGAATCGCCCGCCGCCCGCGCCGGACTGCGCTTTGGCGATCGAATTGTCGCGATTGACGGCAATTCGATGCGGGGAAAAACCTATCCCGAAGTACGAAAGTTTTTACTCGGACCACGCAACACGACCGTCAAGGTTACAGTCGAGCATGAGGCGACGAAGCAATCTGAAACTGTGAGCATCGTTCGCGATGCCGTTTCGCTGCCCTCGATCGCGCAGGCTTACATGCTGAAGCCCGGCGTCGGTTACGTCGCAATGACTGGCGGTTTCAACCTGACCACCGCCGATGAATTCGACCAGGCGCTCCGGTACCTGCACGGCAAGGGCATGAATATGCTGGTGCTGGATCTGCGCGGCAATCGCGGCGGATTGCTGATTCAGGCCGTGCGCGTGGCAAACACGTTTTTGCAACGGGGTCAGATGATCGTCTCGCAAAAAGGACGCTTCCGCGACAGCTCGCAGTCATATGCAGCCGTGAACGAGAGTCCTGACAACGTCGCCGTCGTCGTGCTGGTTAACGGCGATACTGCCTCGGCAGCAGAGATCGTCGCCGGAGCACTCCAGGATCACGATCGCGCCCTCATCATCGGTGAGACGACGTTCGGCAAAGGTCTCGTACAGTTTCCGTTCCAGTTGGACTACGACTCGGCGTTGTTGTTGACGATCGCGAAATACTTCACGCCGTCAGGCCGGCTGATCCAGCGTGACTATTCCAACGGCGGTTTCTACAGCTACTACTTTCCCGGCGGTCTCGCTGCCGACAAGCAACAGACTCAGCCCACGACGCCGACCGGACCGGAGAGCCATACCGACACCGGACGCGCTGTTTACGGCGGCGGTGGAATTTCGCCAGACGAAGTGGTGAAGCCGGGTCTTATCTCTGCGGCTGAGCGACAACTCCGTGACGTGCTGTTTGCGTTCACGCTCGAGTTGACGGCTGGACGTATTCCGAGTTTCGAGCAGTACAAAGTCCAACGCGCGATCGAGTTTGATCACGAGCTCGTGAGCGATGATTATCCGGTTACGGATGCGCTCTTCCGCGAGCTAAAGAAGTTTGCAGCGGCGAAGCCGAATTACAAGACGACGCCGGAGCAGCTCGACAAGTTGCGCGCGTTTGCGGAAATGCAGTTGCGCTACAACATCCTGTCAGCCGCATACGGTTACCGGACCGCGACGCAGGTTTTCAACGATAGCGACCCGCAGATCTCGCGCGCAGTCGATGCGATGCCACGCGCGCGTGAGCTGGCCCAGGCCGCCAGCCGTGCTCGTGCCCGCGGCTGATCTAATTGTTATCAACCACAGCGCCGCGCGTGCGCGGCGCTTGTGGCCCTCCATTCAGAAACAACTCGACGCAGCCCGCGTCGAGTATCAAGCCTACGAAACACAAGCTCCCGGCGATGCGACGATCAAGACGCGCGCGGCGTTGAGATCCGGGGTTGCGTCTGTGGTTGTCGTTGGTGGCGACGGCACGCTCGGCGAGACGGCTGAAGGATTCTTCGAGTTCAATAACGATATCGATATTCCGCCGGCGCCGATCAATCCGGCAGCAACGTTAGCTCTCCTTCCCGCAGGCACCGGCAACGATTTCGCGCGTGGACTACGGGGCAAGCACACGCCACTGCACGACTGGATCGAAACTGTTATCGCCCGCTCTCGTGGCGAGGACGTCGCCACGATTCGAACCATGGACGTGCTATACGGGCGTTGTAATACTTACGAAAAGCCGTTCATCTGTTTCAACGCTTCCACGATGGGAATCGGCGGTGAGACAGCGGGGCGCGTCGCGGCGCAAGGAAAGTTCATGCGCAACTTCTCCGGCGAGTTTCGTTTTATATGTGCTGCCGTTGGAGCGCTCGCCGCGTGGCGCGAGCGGCGCGTGCGCATAACGGTTGATGGCCGTACTGTGACGGATGGACCAATGAACCTCGTCGCAGTTGCGAATGGGCTTTATTGCGGTGGTGGGATGATGCTATCGCCGGACGCGCGCATCGATGACGGCAAGCTGGACGTGATCACAGCGTCTGGTCTATCGCGCGCTAATGTCGTGACTGAGCTCTCGCGCGTGCACACCGGCGGTCACGTGCACAATCCGAAGGTCACGATCACGCAAGGATCGATCGCGCGTATCGAAACGTTCTTGCAGCAGGATGCGATGCCGTTGGAAGCGGATGGAAATGTGCGAGGCGTGACGCCGGTGCAGTTTCAGGTGTTGCCGCGCGCATTGCGATTCGTTTCGAGAGCTTGAACTTTTGCGAGACGGCGGCGATGCCGTTCTTCACCCGTGAACCTCGCGCCTACAAACGCGCGCACAATATCGAGCGCGAGCTCAACTCCGACCACACGCGCGCCGAGACACAACACATTGCAATCGTCGTGTTCTCGTGATTGATGTGCGGAATACGTATCGCCGCAAAGGGCCGCGCGAATGCCGTTGAATTTGTTAGCAGCAACCGCAGCACCAACACCGCTACCGCAGATCAGTATTCCAATCTCCGCCGCGCCGTTCTGCACAGCTTCGCTAACTTTTATCGCGTAGTCCGGATAATCGTCAGGAATAGAACCATCGTGCGTGCCAAAATCGATCAGCTCGTGCGAGGCATGACGCAGTTCTTCAATAACGCGTTCATTCAACGGATAACCACCATGATCTGCTCCGATTGCTATGCGCATAAAACCTTTGACAGGATTCACAAGATTTTTCAGGATTCCTGTTAATCTTGAAACATCCTGTAATCCTGTCTAACTCTGAAGCAGCCGCCTGGCGCGCTCAATTACATTCGGAACGTTGAATCCTAACTCGCGCAGCGCCACATCTCCCGGCGCCGACGCCCCAAACCGATCCAAACAAATCACATCACCCTGCGGCCCAACATATCGATCCCAACCCTGCCGCACACCTGCCTCAATCGCGAGTCGCGCAGTTACGCCAGGTAGTAAAACCTCATCGCGATACGCCTGCGACTGCTCCTCAAACAACTCCCAACACGGCATCGACACCACACGCGCGGCCACACCCTCATCCTGCAACTTCTGCCACGCCTCCAGCGCCAGCGACACCTCGGAGCCAGTCGCCATCAAGATAAGCTTTGGCGCCTCAGCATCAGCCAACACATACGCGCCACGCCGCAATCCATCCGCTTTCGCAAACTTGTTCCGATCGATCACGGGCACTTTCTGTCTTGTTAACGCCAACGCCGTCGGCGCGTGTCGCCGCAGTATCGCAATACGCCACGCCTCACTCACCTCCACCGAATCCGCCGGACGAATTACAAACAGATGCGGAATCGCACGCAAGGCTGCGAGGTGCTCGATCGGTTGATGCGTTGGTCCATCTTCACCCAACCCAACCGAATCGTGCGTGAACACATAAATCACCTGCACTTCCGAAAGCGCAGCGAGACGAATCGCGGGCCGCATGTAATCGGAGAACGTCATGAACGTTCCGCCATACGGAATCAAACCACCATTCAGCGAGATGCCCGTGAGCGTCGATCCCATCGCATGCTCGCGCACACCGAAGTGCAGGATGCGGCCGTCGTACGATCCCGCTTCGAAACTATGACTCGACTTGATGTCAGTGTTATTCGAAACGCCGAGATCCGCGGAACCACCGATCAGCATCGGCAAGACCGGCGCGAGCGCGTTGATCACTTCACCACTCGCGACGCGCGTCGCCACCGATTTTGCATCTTCAAACTTCGGCAGGTGATCTTCCCAACCGGCCGGCAGCTCACCGCTCATCATCGCGCGCCACGTTTTGGCGTCTTCGGAATGTGCTTCTTCGTATTTTTGAACAAGCTCATGCCACTCGGATTCGAGTTGCTCACCACGCGCGACCGCTTCGCGATAATGCGCGAGCGCCTCGTCGGGAATGTAGAACTGCTTGTCTTCCGGCCAGCCGAGATGTCGCTTCGTTTCGCGCACGGCTTCCTCGCCCGGCGCGTCGCTGTGCGCTTTGCGTGTTCCCTGTGTCGGCATGCCGAAGCCGATCACGGTCTTGACTGAAATCAAACTCGGTTTATCAGTTACTGCTTGCGCGGCGCGAATCGCTTTCTCGATTTCGTCGAGATTGTTGCCGTCGCTGACGGTTTGCGTGTGCCATCCATAGGCTTCGAAGCGCTTCGGCACGTCTTCGCTAAATGCGAGATTCGTGAAGCCCTCGATCGTCACCTGGTTATCGTCGTAGAGGTAGATCAACTTGCCGAGCTTCAGATGGCCCGCGAGCGACGCGGCTTCCGCAGCGACGCCTTCCATCAGATCGCCGTCGGACACGATCGCGTAAACGTAATGATCGATGAGCGGGAAGTTTTCTTTGTTGAATTTCGCGGCGAGGTGCGCGGCGCCCATTGCCATGCCGACGCCGTTCGCGAAGCCCTGGCCGAGCGGGCCGGTCGTGATCTCAACGCCGGGCGTGAGTCCGTATTCCGGATGGCCCGGAGTTTTTGAGCCCCACTGGCGGAAGTTTTTCAGCTCGTCGAGTGGAAGATCGTAGCCGGTCAGATGGAGCAGGGAGTAGATCAACATCGAGCCGTGACCGGCGGAAAGCAGGAAGCGATCGCGATTTTCCCACTTCGGATTACGCGGGTTGTGACGCAGGAAGCGGGTCCACAGCACGTAAGCCATCGGCGCGGCGCCCAGCGGCAACCCGGGATGGCCCGACTCGGCTTTCTGGACGGCGTCGAGTGTCAGGGCACGAATCGTGTTGATGCAAAGTTGATCGAGTTCGGGAGTGATGTTTGAGTTTTCTTGCTGCACCGGCGCGCTCATCTAGTTTGTTTCCTGTGATTAGGTTGTTAAGAAGATTTCTCCCGCAAAGGCGCAAAGGCGCAAAGAAGAACCCCAATTCCATGCAGAAGCTTTGCGGCTTTCTTTGCGCCTTTGCGCCTTTGCGGGAGAAATTTTTTACTTTCCATAAAGTCGCTCGTAGAGCTCCTCCTGCCGTGCGAGGCCGCGCTGGTAACGCGCGTGCCGCGACATGTCAGGCTCGAACACCTGATCGACTGCGAATTGATCTTCCTCAATAGTTGCTATTTTGCCCACCGCCTCCAGCGCAAGCAAGGCAGCCCCGCGACTTGACGCTTCCGCCGGCCCGCCGAGCAACAACGGCCGCCCTAGAACATCGGCGATGATCTGCAACCACACCTGCGACGAACGCAGCGCGTTACCGGACGCAGCGATCGTTGCGTTCGGGGCAACTTCATCAAGCGCGCGCGCGATCAACGCGAATCGATAGGCGATCGACTCAAGCACTGCACGCACGATCTCGACTGGTTTAGTTTGTTGTCGCAGTCCGAAGATTCCACCACGCGCATCAGCGTTCCATCCGGTGCTTCGCTCACCGGACCAGAACGGCAGCACCGTCAATCCGTGCGCGTCGGGCTCGAGTGCTGCGATCTTTTCTTGCAACGTGGCGTCGTCGTGGTCCAGGCTCAATGACTCCCACAACCACTGCACTACGCCGCCACCATCTGACAATGCGCCACCAACGACTACACGCTCGCGGCTCGCTCGATAACACCACAACCCCGGCGCAAGCTTAGCAGGTGGTCCACCTTCAAACACGACGCGCATTGCACCGGACGTTCCGATCATCAACGCGATTTTGTCTTTCGTGCTACAACCCGCGCCGATGTTATTTGCAGCGCCGTCGCCTACAACCGTGACGAGCTCCGCTTCAGCAAGCGCGGGCCAGCGTGACGCAAATTCACCCGTAAGCCGCGCATTTGTTTGCGTTTTGATGGTGGGCAGTGTGTCGCGTGCGATGCCGAGTGCGTCAACGAAGTCCCAATCCCAATCGCAGTTTCGTTGATTGAACAAACCTGTCGCTGATGCTGTGGAGATGAACGTTGCGTTTTCACCAAAGAGACGCAGGCAAAGGAATTCGGCGAAGCCAAGCCAATAGCGTGTTCTGCTGAAGTGATCCGTTTGTTCGTGCTTTAGCCAGCGCAGTTTTGCCGGCCAGTAACTCGGATGAAAACGGCAACCTGTGCGCGCGTGCATTTCGGCTTCGTTGAATTGCGAGCGTAGATCGTTTGCGAATTGAGCCGCGCGCGTGTCGGCCCAGGTGAGCAGCGCTGTCGTGGGCCGTCCATCTGAGTCGATGCCGAGTAGACTGTGCCAAAACACGGAGATGGCGATGTGATCGATCTGCGTGTTGAAGTGCAATTGATCGATCGTGTCTACGACCTCGTCGACAAGTCGATTGGGACGGAGCTCGCCAAAATTTGACATCGAAATGGGGCGACGGCTGCGGGCCTGCGCGCCGGGCACTTCGTTGCCACGCTCGTCAAACAATGTCGCGCGCACACCTGATGTGCCGACGTCGATGCTGAGTAAGCGGTTCACAGGATTTACAGGATTATTCAGGATTGACATGTAAATCCTGTCAAATCTTGTAAATCCTGTAAACTGCTTTTTGATGCCCTCAAGGTGCCGATACCTATTTATTGCCGCTGCCGTTCATGTCTTAGTGGCGATCACGATCTTCCTCATTGGTCACTTCCGCGTCCTCCCGGGCATCTTCGATCAAAATGGCATCAGCCTGACTTTCGCCATTGACGGTACAACATATCAACACGTCGCCAGCAACCTCGCCGACGAATTGCAGCACAATGGCATCAGCGCCTGGCTCAACGCGAAAGCGCCGCTGCACAGTCGACTTCATTCAATATCCTTCGCCATCTTCGGAAAGGTTTTTGGCTATAACATTCTCGGCGCTGAGCCAGTAAATCTTTTTTATTACCTCGCGATCCTAATTTGTATTTACGTCATTGGCCGCGAAGTCTTCAACGTGCAAACAGGATTCATCGCCGCAGCGATCGTCGCGGTCTGGCCGTCATTTTTGGTTTACTCGACGCAACTGATCCGCGATGCCTTCTCGATCGCGTGTTTACTGGGGCTGATACTTGTCCTCGTTTTACTGCTGAGTCGCGTGTTTTCATGGTTTGTAGGTATCGCGATCGGAATCGCAGGTGCACTACTCGCTACATTGTTCTGGGTGGCACGCGGCAACATGTGGAACGTCGTGCTCGTCGCGATCGCGATCACGTTGGTGCTGCTCGTCACGCGGATGATTCGTGAGAAGCGATTCATCGCGGGCAATGCGGTCGTGATGATATTGATCATTGCCGCAGCGCTGCTTGGTCCTCCGCGACTCGAGAGCACGACGCTGCCCGGAGTCAGGCCGCCGCTCACACCGCTCGCGATTCCCACCGCCTCGCAACCCGCCGCGCGTGAAGGTATTTGGACCACCGCGATCAAGCAGATCAGCACACGCCGGGCAGG
>DASTTS010000680.1:0-3773 GCA_035760085.1 Pyrinomonadaceae bacterium | reverse complement strand
GCAGAAGATACGGCAGTGCTCAATGCAGACGATCCGACGGTTTCGTCGTGGGCGAGTGGCTTACGCGCTAACGTCATGCAGTTCAGCGTCAGGAAGGAAATTGAGAACGGAGTTTTCCTGCGCGGGCGGGAGCTGATTTATCGGGGTCAGGTGCTTTTGAACGTTGACGAGATGAAACTGCGTGGAATGCACAACGTCGAGAACGTCGCGGCAGCATTCGCGGCAGGCATTGCGGCGGGTGCGTCGATTGAATCGATGAACGGTACTGCAAAGCGATTCAATCCAGTCGAGCACCGGCTGGAGTTCGTCACAGAGATCGAGGGCGTGAAGTTTTACAACGACTCGAAGGCGACGAGTGTTGATGCGACGTTGAAGGCGCTTGAAGCATTCGCTGAAGAACCAGGCAAGGTTGTTTTGATTCTCGGTGGCAGAGGGAAGAAGGCGCCATACGCGCCGCTGGAAACGCTCGTGCGCACGAAGGTGAGAAAGCTCGTGCTGATTGGTGAAGATGCGGAGACGATCGCGAACGAGTTGGGAACGAGCGCGGCATTCGAGCGCGCGTCGGACATGAAGGATGCAGTCGCGCGTTCTTTCAACGCGGCGGAAAAAGGTGATGTGGTGTTGTTAGCACCCGCGTGTGCGAGCTTCGATATGTTTGAGAGTTTCGAACACCGCGGAAAGGTCTTTAAGGAAGCGGTATTGAGAATTTCTCCCGCAAAGGCGCAAAGGCGCAAAGAAGAATTATGATTTTCGGATTTCCTTTGCGCCTTTGCGCCTTGGCGGGAGAAAAATTGATTTAACGAATGGCTCGGAAACTTGCACCAGATAAATGGCTCTTCGCGGCGACGGTTGGCCTCGCGCTGTTCGGCGTCGTGATGGTCTATAGCGCGTCGGCAGTGATCGCGCAGAAGGAGAACGGCAGCCAGTTTCACTACGTGCTCAAGCAGGGCGTTTGGGTCGCGATCGGTTTCATCGTGATGCTGCTCGCGATGCAGTTCAACTATCAACAACTGAAGAACCGTCGCATCGTGTACGCTCTGCTGATCATCTGCACAATTGGTTTGATTTCGGTGTTTGGTTTCAGCAGCGTGAACGGCGCGCATCGTTGGATAAAGCTGCCGGGCGCTTCACTGCAACCTAGCGAGATGTCAAAACTCTCGCTGATCATTTTTCTCGCATACTTCCTCGAGAAGCGCGCGGGTGAAGAAGGAGATTTCTGGCGCACGTTTGTTCCGTGCGGTGTGGTGACTGGCTGGTTCGCGGCCCTTGTCGTCATCGAGCCCGACTTTGGTACCGCGATGATGCTGGTGTTGATCTTCACGGTTGTGATCTTTACCGCGGGAGCGCGCGTACTTCATCTAGCGATGGCGGCTGCGCCCGCGCTGGTGGTCGCAACAGGCTTGTTGATCTTCGTACCGTGGCGATTGAAACGTTTGATCACGTTCCTTGATCCATGGGCCGATCAGCAGGGCGCGGGCTTTCAGGTCGTGCAATCGCTGATTGCGATCGGATCGGGTGGCACGAACGGACTCGGCTTTGCACAAGGCAAGCAGAAGATGCTGTTTCTTCCGTTTGCACACTCCGATTTCATCTTCGCAGTCGTCGGTGAAGAGCTCGGACTCGTCGGCGCGCTCGCTGTGGTTGCAGTGTTCGCACTTTTTCTCTGGCGCGGCGTGCGCACTGCGTTGCTCGCGCCTGATCGATTCGGGATGTTGCTGAGTCTGGGAATCGTGACGAGCATCGTCGCACAGGCGCTCTTTAATATTAGTGTGGTGCTTTCGCTCGTGCCGACGAAAGGAATTCCGCTGCCGTTCATTTCGTACGGTGGATCGTCGCTCTTGCCGACACTCGCGGCGGTCGGCATTTTGCTCAATGTCTCGCAACACGCGAGTGGATCCCTCGACGTCGGTTTGTTTGAGAAAGCGACAACGAAGTTGCGTGAGCGAAATAAATTGAACGTGCCTGCGCCCACTGGTTTGAGCGGGCGCGCTTTTGAAAATTGAAATGCGGGTAATGATCGCTGCCGGTGGCACTGGCGGACATATTTATCCGGGCATCGCAGTGGCCCAGGAGATCATGCGGCGCGATGCGAGCTCGAAGGTGCACTTCGTGGGCACCGCGCGTGGGCTGGAAACGCGACTCGTGCCGCAAGCTGGTTTTGAGTTATCGCTCATTGAAAGCGCTGGACTGAAGAACGTGAGTCCCGGCGCGCGCATAAAAGGCGTCGCGCTGCTGCCGCGGAGTTTCAATTCCGCACGCAAGCTGATGCGACAGTTTGAGCCTGACGTTGTTGTTGGTGCCGGTGGTTATGTTTCGGGACCGGTTGTACTGACCGCGGCGCTGACGAATCGTCCGACGCTCGTGATGGAGTCGAACGCGCTGCCGGGTTGGACCAACCGCGTGCTTGCCCGGTTTGTCGATCGTGCTGCGGTCTCGTTCGAACAGGCGCTGCCTTACTTTCGCGGCAAAGCGATAGTCACAGGCAATCCGGTGCGGCACGGGTTTTTTGAAATACCGCCGAAGCGACGTGAGCCGGGAAAGTTTTCGTTGCTGGTCTTTGGTGGATCGCAGGGCGCGCGAGCGATTAATGAAGCGATGATCGCCGCGTTGCCGAAGTTGAAAGAACTGCCGGTGGAGCTACGAATCAAGCACCAGACAGGACCGGCGGACTTTGAAAAGGTGAAGGCGGCGTACGAAGCTGCGAGTTGGGGCGAGCGTGGTGACGTTCGCAGTTACATTGACAACATGATGGCTGATTTCGCTGAAGCCGATCTCGTCCTGTGCCGCGCCGGCGCGACGACTACAGCCGAGCTGATCGCCGCTGGCAAGGCATCGATCATGGTGCCGTTTCCATTCGCCGCCGACGATCACCAGCGCAAGAACGCGGAAGCATTACAAACCGCCGGCGCCGCGCGAATGATCTTGCAGCAGGATTTGAGCGGCGAGCGATTGGCGACGGAGATTAAGACGTTGGTCCAGGCTCCGGAAGAGTTGAATCGGATGGAGGAAGCCAGTCGAAAGTTAGCGCACGGTGATGCGGCGGCGGCAGCCGTGGATATGATTGAGGAGCTAAGTAATAAGCGTAAGTCGTAGACAGGATTTCCAGGATTTTTCAGGATTAACATGTTTCGTCGCATTCAACACGTCCATTTCGTAGGCATCGGTGGCATCGGCATGTCCGGCATCGCCGAGGTGCTCGTCAATCTCGGCTTCCGCGTTTCCGGCTCCGATCAGAAACGTTCCAACGTCACCGATCGCCTGCAACAGATGGGTGTTGAAGTCTTTGAAGGTCACGCCGCTGAAAACGTGGGTCACCCGCACGTCGTCGTTCGCTCGACCGCCGTCCGTGACGACAACCCGGAGATCATCGAAGCAAACCGCCGCTCGATCCCCGTGATACCACGCGCCGAAATGCTTGCAGAGTTGATGCGACTGAAACCACACACCGTCGCCGTCGCCGGCTCGCATGGAAAGACGACAACAACATCGATGGTCGCGACAGTGTTGGGCCATGCCGGGCTCGACCCGACGATGGTCGTCGGCGGTGTCGTCGGCGCGTTCGGATCGAATGCGCATCTCGGCACGAGCGATCTGATGGTCGTCGAAGCGGACGAAAGCGATCGATCGTTTCTGATGTTGACGCCGACGATCGCCGTCGTCACCAACATCGATCGCGAGCACATGGACTACTACCACGACATGGACGACGTCCGCGCGTGCTTCGCAAACTTCGTCAACAAGGTTCCGTTTTACGGTTCGTCAGTTTTATGTCT
>DASTTS010000679.1:0-13802 GCA_035760085.1 Pyrinomonadaceae bacterium | reverse complement strand
GTCGGTGCAGACATGACGGGGTTTACTAACGAAACGGATCATACCTATATCCGCAACATTAATACAACCCCTGTAAGCGGCAGCGGTACCGACACGGTTACGGTGGATTTAACGACGGGTCTGCTTGGTCATGCCAGCTCGTCGCGGCGCTATAAAGAGGACATCAGGACGATGAATCGCGCGAGCGAAGCCCTCTACCGGCTTCGCCCAGTTACTTTTCGCTACAATAAACAGATCGATCGGACTGAGTCCACCGCGTTTGGGTTAATTGCTGAAGAGGTATCAGAAGTAAACCCGAACTTGGTAGCACATAACTATGAAGGCAAACCTGAAGCTGTGCATTACGAGATGGTGGGGGCGATGTTGCTCAACGAGTTTCTTAAAGAGCACAAAAAGATCGAACAACAACAGGTGACCATCGCGGCGTTAAAATCCGCGCTCACACAGCAGCAGAAGCGTTTTGCGGCTCGGTTCGCAAAACAGGAACAGCAAATTGGCGCGATGGCTGCGGGCCTGGAGAAAGTGAGCGCGCAGCTTGTAGCACGAAAATCGTCTCTGGTTGATTCCAACTGAACAGTCACGCATTTGCATGACTCAGACGCGCCAGACCTCTGACTCAGCTATAAACGTGCGCGATTCGGCACGCTAAATTCTCACAGCAACCTACAGGCCCCGGGTGAATGGGCAGCCATTCGCCATGATGGGCAATTGTTGCCTGCTTTACTGACTAAACTCATCGCCTGATTTGTACGTGTGAACCACGGTGCCGTTGACGTCTAACACTCGAACGGTCGCTTCCTGCGCGAGCCTGCGTGACCGAAACCTCGCGAATTCGACGGCGTGGCGCACCGCATCAGGCCCTGAATACCAGATCGGGCCGCACCGAAAAGCATCGCTGATCAAATCGAAGCCATCTCCGTCTTTGCGAAGACGGAGATCGTACACATCCTCGCGGGCGAACTCATCACTGTTTCGTCCATTACCCTTTCGTCCCATAATCCCCTCACCCTGTTTTCTGACGGCTACGCCGTGCCAAACTTTTCGTCTACGAAACAATCGCGCGCGCGATCCGTCAATCGCAGCTTTCCCGACGAAATAAGAGCGGACCGCAGCTTCGATCTTCCCCGAATCTTAAAGCCGGCGTTCGCGATAGAACATTAGTCGTAAACAACGCCGACCCGGACGCCGCGAGTCGAAGCGGAGGCTCCAGAACCGTTCACGCCTTCATGCAGGCTAGGTCACCGTCAGGAAGGCTTAAGCGTCCATCTTCGAACAAGTGGCGATCCCAGATTGAAGAAATAGGCGTACATCGCGGCATCTGGACTGTAGAAGCTGATTGTGATCGAAAGAATAGCCGAAACAATGAGCACGCAATATTCAGGCCGGCCGCTTGGAACCAGCCGCTGCTGGATGTCACGCTCGATTACGTGCGTGATGGCGATAGCCGTTAAAGCGAGCAAAACCATGTTTGTTCCATACACCCATATCGCCGGCGCGAAATTATAGCGACCGGCCACAATCATCGAGAAAGGCAGAAGAGTCACAAAAAACAGGTGGAACAGCAACGACCAGGCGTAAGCGCCGCTCGCGGATTCCGGCTCCTCCTTGGTTCGAGCGCGCGCGAGCCAAAAGGATGCCAGCACCAGGAAGGTGATCACATAGGAGATGAAGGTGTCAGTTAGGCCGAGAAGAGCGGATATCAGTTCTGCGGCAGACGTGGGATGAAAGTCTTGCGGCAGCTCGAGATTCACGACAAGCAGCGTCATCGCGAAAGCGAAAACGCCGTCCGTTAAAGCATCGAGCCGGCCTTTCGAAATAAACTCTTTGGTCTTAGCCATCATTGTTCTTGTCGTGATTACTCAGGCGAACCTCTTCAACCAGTTGACCTCGCCATCAGAAAACGATGATACATCGACTGGTTGGGACCCGCGCATCTGATCCCGGTGTGTGGTTCGCGTTTTTCGGCGCCTCGCAATACAGATAAGCTGAACCCCTCTCGTGTTTCGCTCGCAACCCGGTTTTTCGAATGCAGGAAGCAGCATGGCCGTACATCTCCTTTTCAGTAACGAGAAATCGGTCGGAATACACAAGCTCCCGATCGTCAGAGTGGTAGCAGCATCAAACATTGTGGCCATGGCATCGTTTAGCTACGTATCCGACAGTGCGTGCACAGAAACCCAGGAGCTGGATCGGCTGATCATTCGCGACCAAATCTCGTCCCATTGATCGAGCACGACCGGTAGTTGTACGTTTCCTTTTCGACCCACTGAAAGGTTATGCAACGAGCGACGCCATCGGTGGACATCACGAATAATTTGAGCTCATCAAGCATCGTATCTGGTGGAGCCCAAATACCGCGCTCCAGATTTATTTTGGGACTCGAATAGGAAGATTGGAAGAACGGCCCGGCTGTTATACTTGAGTCATATCTCTCGACCTTGTGCTCATAAGTGAGATCGTTGTTGAACTGCCAGGTCTCTTTCATGGTAGACAGCCAGCTGCCGACATTGCCTTCCTGCTCGCCGCGTACCCAACTACCGATCACACGTGAACCGTTTGTCAGGACGCAATCGGCAAAGCTCGGTGCGTTCTGACCGAGCACCGTTGAAGTATATAGCTCGGCCTGCTCTGTTGTGAATCCAAGTACTTCCTTAAGCGTATCGACAAACTTGGCGTGTCGCTCTTCGTCTGTGCAATTCCGATATGCCGAGTGCACAAGGCCGTGAAGTGCCGGCAAATCGCGGAAGTTATCCATCGAACATTAATGCGTTGAAAGGCGGCTAAGGTGTGGTTTCACCGGCGGCTTCCAGCAGTTTTATCCACGTCTGGTCGGCGGGTTCGATAAGTCCGGTCACCTGGAGGGCCGAGCGGGTTTGAAATGCCTGGATCGCCCTGACCGTATTTGAATTGGCTGCCACACGCGCGATCTTTCCATCGATGCCTTTCGGATCAAGTGAGGAATCGTTGAGCTTTAGTGCGGCGGTTTCCAGGAGACGCTGCACCGTTAAAACGTCTGCAGATGCATTAACAGCTCCTTTTTCCCATTGACCGACGGTCGCGTTGATCCTGATAGCCGGAACCGGCGAAGGCAATGGTGTCGGGGAAGGAGGCGCGACGCCGGAGAAGTAATCGTCGAGATCGAGATCGAGCCGCAATTTTCCGCTCTCCAATCGGCTTTGCAGTGTGCTGGCGGCAGCGAGCAGGTACTTTTCAAAACGCGCTAGCTGGCTATTGCTAAAGGTGCACTCGCGATGAAAGAATTCTTCAACCGTGGAATCATCCCGCCACTTCGTCGCAAAGGCCTGCAAGGATGCAAAAGTTTTCGGATGCATGTGGCTGATCTGGGAAACATACCCCTTCTTCTCGAAAACATTGGCGTTTAACAAACCGGCATCGGTGTCTTTGATCGTTAGTTTTCTAACAACCACCTTTGTCGCGTCCGGCGGGAGATCGGTCGCTTTCGACGTTTTAACCGATTTCACTTTGTCGCCATCGCGATAGTAAGTGAAGCTATAATCACTGATGTTGCCGCCCGTAAGGCGATCCGACTGCGCGAGCAGATAATCGAGCAGGATCATCTCGCTCATGTCCCGCATACCGACGAGCGCCTGCACAATGGTTTGGGTGAAATCGCGGGAACCAAGGATCGCGTCGACCGGCCGCGAGTCGGCCATCTGTCGAAAGGCGCGCGTACTGCTTAGGTCCGATCCCGCGTTCAACCATTCGGTGTAGTTCTCTTCTCCGGTAGTGTTCTCAAGCAGTGCGCCATAAATTTGCTGGAAATCGGAAGTAAAAAGCGTTTGGGCGACATCCGAACCACGAGGATCAGCATAGTAGCGATTAAACAGCGCCCAACTTTTCCCGACGAGTCCATGAGCTCCCAGCTCGGCGGCAAGCCTGACCATTTTTTTGTGCTGCTCGATATCCATGGTGCGCAGCACGGCGGGCTTTATTTCGCAGATATCGCCGAGCCCCCGGGCGACGTGATAGTAGCCGAGGATCGCCGCGGTGCAGGTGGTGGTATAAGCGTTGTCCGTCTGCTTAAACTTGGCCACGTTTTTCCCATTCTTTTCCACGCTTAGACAATAACTGGCTGTGATCTGATCAGGCCGAGATGTGCCAGCAGGGATCTGATAAACATCGACTGCTGCACTGGTGCTGGTGCGTTTGGGAACAATAGCTATAACACCCGATTGCGCCGGGCCGGCTTTGTTGAAATCGTAGCTGGCCAATTGGTTTTCATCCGCGATGTCTTTTGCTCCGTCCTTGCCGCGGTAGTCGGCAAAAGGAAGGTGCTTTGGAATGACGCATATTTCGTCCGGTCGACCGCCGGGAACTTGGAACTTTATCGTATTTGTGCCGCGCTCGGCATCGCGCTGCAAGGAACCCTCATATGGATCCGGCATAATACGAAAACAATAATAAACCGTAGCGTGCCGGAGTCATGTAAATTTGCCGAATCGCACATTTCACCGGGCGCCACAAACCGTGATGAGCCGATAACGGGCTAAACCACCGCGTCGTCGCGAAGAACACAACACCGCCTGAAATCTTTGGCGAGGCTACGAGCCCCACTAGATTTGCTATAGCAATGACGTTGAAATTATAGCAACGGGACCAGACCGCTCGCGAAGAAACTCGAACTTGGTGCAGTGGCCCGGTTAGATGTCCCCCGTGAGGCTGGAAGGTGGTTCAGCGTTTCTCGTCCGGAGTTTTGGCCCATTGTTTCCAATCGATATCGCGACCTGGAAAAGCGACTTTCTTGAACGGCCATTCCTTGGCCAGCCACTCTCTCAAAGCAGAGAACAACCTCGACTCCAAGCCGCCCGCCAACTCACTTTGCCGAGCCCATAAGTAGGCAACCGCGTCATAACCCCGCTTAGACGTGGGATTGATGTAGACGCAGCCAATCACTTTCGATTCAGACGGTGTCACAACTGTGTAGGCGAAAGAAGTCCGCTTCTGAAATTCCTTCTGGTGCCAGCCAAGGTCGATGAGGTCCTGCTCCAACGTAAGGCCCTCAGGCCACGTGCCGCCCGGCCAAATGCTTTTCAGATGTTGCACACTCGTCATAACCGCGTCGTAGTCCTTCACTACGTCGTTAACGGTAAGCATTCGCAAACGGAAGTGCTGCGTCTCGAGCTTTAAGGGGACTTTGAATTTCTTTGGGACGAAAGGGTTCATCGATTGGGCCGTGCTGTTGGCGGCTATGAAAGATGAGAGGGATAAAATACCGGGGTGCGCTACAACTGAGAAATAAATCTATAAATCGCATGGGTCCGCGTAAACTGTCAGCGAGAAATCGATCAGCCTCGACAGAGCATTGGGGTAACCTGAAACATCGCGCATGTAACTTCCAACATTTCGTTCGTCCTATTTGTTCCCTCGTTAGATCCAATCAGCGCGGCTCATTAAGATCGATCTGGTACTCGATGTTAGCCAAATCCGAGCCGGATTGCTCGATGAGGCTTTTCGGTAGTGGCGGAAACTTCGCATCGCCGAGCGCTCGGCGGGCGGTATCTTCTGCCCATCGGTTATGGGTGCTCGAAACAACTTTCACGTTGTGCGGGCGACCTTGTTTGTCGACTTGAAATGTACATTTCATAGACATCTGATGAATTCGTTCAGGATGCTTCACCAGCTCTGCAAGCACCACTCTGCGAGCGACCTCAGTCGCCTGCGTGGTATACGCTTTGCCAACGGAATCGTTCTCTGCCGCGTACGTATGCGCTGTCCAGAACAGCACAAACCCGATTAAAAGCGAAGCTACGACCCACTGAGCACGCGCAGGTATAACAAGCTTAGGTTTTAACCTGGAACCGATTTTTAAGTCCATTGAGATAGTTTGACGGACAACACTGCCAGGCGTCAACCGCGATTCCACCAGCACAATCCGCTGGATCGAAAACTCTCCGCAAACTGCATGTAACGATAGAAAACCAAATTTCGCGAATCCGCTCGTTAGGAGCTTGTGCGCCCACGCAGCCGAAGCTCGCTGACGGACCGAAAAATAACCAAACCATAATCGATAACGTATCGTAACTGATTTGCGCTATCTTCTCGGCTCATACCGCATTTCCATTGTGCCCGAGCCGAATTCAAGCCGGCTCACTAACTTCAAGGCCGCCACGCTGCCTCCATCATTTCGTACGTCACACGACCAAAGATGACGCCATCGGCCCGCGCGATGTTCTCCATTGCGTGACGATGCAAGTCTTCGTCGGCGATCATCGCGCGATGATCGCAACACCCATCCAATGTGACATTGATACAATATCGAAGCGGGCGCATTTACGTACTACAGAAAAGGCCTAACGAGACTTAGACTGCACATCGCCAGGTATAAGCGCAGGACGAAACAAGTGGGGCATCTCCTCATGGAATTGGTTGCGCTTCGGGTTCGTGACACACCACTTCGATGTTGTGCCCGTCCGGACCGATCACGAAAGCTGCATAATAGTTCGCGTGGTAATCCGGGCACAGTTCAGGCGCACCATTGTCTTTGCCTCCAGCCTCAATAGCCGCGCGATAAAAAGCGTCGACCTGGTGACGATTCTCGGCCCTGAACGCCAGGTGAAGATGCGCCGGCTTCTCCCCGGTTTTGTACAGGATCAATGAAGCCTGATCCTTTAGGCTAAGCTCCACACCGTATTCAGGCGGTCCCTCCTGAACCACAGCTATGCCGAGCGGTTCGAGCGCCTTAAGGAAGAAAGCTTTGCTCACCGCGTAGTCGCTGACTCCGAACTTGACGTGGTCAAACATAAGTTCTCCTGCGTGAAGCTCTTTCCGCGAAACCTCCGCAAAAACTCAACGGAATCTCGACGGTTAGCCGAACTACCAACGGCAGTTCGCCATGGCTTCCTTCGTAAGATTAATTCAGCTAAAGTTCCGATTGCCTACTATCGATCCGAACAATGCAAATTGCTCGTTCGGAATCCGAGAAAACCGAAGAAGATCGCAACCACGCCGGCAAGGAGCAGCGCTACACCAACCACAATGCGACGTCCTGATCGATGCTGTGATGGTGGCCGCAAATTAGGCTTCACGAAACGCGTAGTATCACTTGGCCGTTTTGATGAATCTGTGGCATGTCGAGTGATTCACGAGATCTAACAATAATAAGAGCAGCCCGCAATCTATCTTTCGTCTGCACATTCCGTAAAGAACTATAAGCCATCTGAAATCTCAGTGGCTACAGAGCACCTATCCAGCGATTTGTCGTGAATCGGCCGATGGCCAAAATGTTCATGCCATCGGACACTTTGATGCGCTCTGCTTATTTCGGTAGCGCATCAATGGTGTTGACAGCGAAGCCGGTTAGGCCCGTGGTAGTGGAGTTGGACGAGGTCTTGGGGATGGGACGGCTCTTGGCGATGGAGTTGGTCGCGGTGTTGCAGTTGGACTGGCTGTTGCAGTTGGGGTTGGGCTTGCACCTCCAGTTACATCCAGGAACGCCGCACTGATTGGTCCCCACGTCTGAAAACCCTGGAAGTCATTCGCACCGCGCCCCTGCACAAAGATAACATGGCGACCTGCCGACAGGCTTGCTGTGTCTATGGTTGCGTCGACAGCTACGGTAGCCGAATTGAACGTGCCGTTCATCGGGATCGCCGTGCCGCCAGCCCAGGGTGGCGTGTCAATGTAATATTCGGCTCCGCCCACGTTCTGACTGAATGCATTGTTTGACCAGGCGAAGTTAACGCTGGCGGTTAACTGTGAAGGCACACCTTGCGGCACTGATGGCGGGTTGGTGAGAACCGTGTTGGCATCTGGTCCGTGTGAAGTCAGGTAAGGCGTGCGCGATATCTTCGCCAGGTAAACAAGCATCCCCCGGTTCTCGGGCCAGAGACCCTGGGCGGAGCCGCAACCTGGATTATCTATGCACGAGTAGGATGGGAGAAAGTCATTGCCGCCCAACTCAGTCGAGAAAGCCGCCATACCCAGCTCACCGTATGCCCAGTCAATCGAGCCGCCATCTACCGGATACAACTCTTCGAGGATCGACCCATAGGGATAACCGTTACCACCCGCATTCGGCGCGGCCATGTGCGCGGCGATGTTACGGGTTTCAGCGTAGTTAGGCATCTGTGTGGCAGTCCAGCCCCACGTAAAGAGATTGACTTCCGCGTCTGTGTGGATGTTCTGGTAAACACCTGTGGCCGTGATAGGCGCGGGGTCGGTGTCGCCGGGACCGCGCTGGTCTGGCACGAGAGTACGAATCATGTTAACGATAGCCATTGTCTCCGGCTCCGATCCCTCTGATGTCCCGCGATACGTCTGGTCGCACACAAAATCGCTCGAGCCGCCGCAGCAGCCCCACTTGAAGGGGAAGTTGCGGTTGTTATCTACGCCAAAGTGATCGAAAGCTGTGGGAGGCCAGGAGCATGCGCCGCCGCCTACGTTGTTGCTGTTCTTGCGGAAGTAATACGGACTATTGCCGCCGCCTCCCGCCTCGACGATGTGGTGGCCGTCGGGGTTTACTTCAGGCATAAGCCAGATATCGTTGTAGTCCACGAGCCAGTGAACGTCCGCATTGGTATCGTAGTTATTGAGCAGGTAATCGATCATGCGCATAATGACTTCAGGCGTAGCGATCTCGCGAGCGTGTATATCGCCGTCCACCCACAACACCGGTTTGGGGCCTGGGATGTTGCGGTTCGTGATGTGTAGAACAAAAAGATCGTAGCCGTTCCAGGGGCTGGGCAGCACGCACGCACCTGGATTGGCTTTGCACCACGAGTCGCCGATGTCGATCTTCTCAACCAGACTGGGAAATTGTGCCACCTTCTGGTCGAGGAAGGCATATATTTCTTCCACTGACTTGTAACCGCCGTAGAAAGTGTCGCGCATGATTTGAGGATCGCTGAGCTTCCGACTGTTGTTTTCGTCTATCTCCACGCGAAGGCCGCGCGCCGTAAGCCGGTAGTAGAGATCGCGATCGCGAATCACGGTCAGATAGCCTTTCGTCGTGGGAACTTCTGCGGCGCTAAGTTCCTGTGCGAGCCGGTCGCGCTCGGCGCGATCACGGAAATAGACGCGCATCACCAGCGTGTTGTACTTCTCGGCTAACAGATTTTTGCCGCTTCCTGCCTGCGGGCGGCCAGAGGCGGTTGCGGTGCCAAACCCGATGGCAGTTGCCAAAACGATACCCGCCAGAGTGACTGCCGTGACTGCGCCGAAGGCGCGTAAGACGGTCTTTACTCGCGGCAATGATTTCCTGGTCGTTTTCCCTGTGTGAAGATAGTTTTCTTTCATTTAGATGGTGGAGATTTTTGGTCGATGCTGCGAAAAGTCGAGCGCTTTTTTCGTGCTGATATTTAGTGAATTACTGCAAAACTATCAAGTCGACAGCGCGCGGTCGGCCGCACGCGTTGTGGACGTTCGGTTTGCCATGGAACAGAAGAACTTCACAATCTCCGGGCCGCCAACCGAGGTTCAAGCGATCTACGATTCATCAGTATGGCACGGAAAAGCATAGGACGAACGTTGATCGAACGGCACAAAGGCGGTAAGCGCTACGTGCGACGAAACGAAAGAGGACAGTTTAAGAATGAGGTAAACGTCGGGCGATCGTTAGCAGCAGATAAACGACGTAAAGCGCAAACCAAGGCGCCAAAAGGCCAGCGAGATCGTGCCGACTAATGCGCGTCAAAATGGCGATCATCGATTAAGATGACGCCCAAGTCCGAGCGACGGACGCGCCGTTACCTTCTTCGAGCACCTGGCTAGTCGGCTAGTCCAGGCCGAGCTTTCAAATGTGGTGCGTCTGGTTAGAGCCCCGCTCGTGAGTGCCGAGGCACCAGTCCAGTGCCTGGGACATCACTCGCTCGACGGTTGTTCGCCGTCGATTCGCAATAATTCGAAGCTGGCTCATCGTTTCATCATTGAGCGCATCGACTGGAAGTGAGCCCCATTTAAAGTTGATAAGGGATTGTTTTTTCTTCATAGGAGGAACGAGCATTGGGGCGAAATTCCTAAGGTTTCTTGCTTACGTATGTCAAGAAAAATTCGCGGAATCTCAAGAAAAACCGGCTTCATTCGACATCGCCGCGCGGAATAGAACGCTTCCCGTCGGCGCGATGCGCGTCTGCAATCCATCATCCGGCTTCGGAGTTGATCGTGAACCCTGGCGGCTGATCACCAGCATTTCTTAGACTTACGACCACGTTTCGAAGTTAAATGAACTGAAGCCGAGCAGTATCCCGACTGTGGCAATTGCGATGCCGCGACCTGTTCACGCGCTGCACGTGCTGGTGGACCACAACGCCCAAGGTCCCGCGCGAACAGCAGCGGTATTGCAAGCGACGTTTGGACGTTCACGAATGGCCTTTTGTACTTGGAGAACCCAGGTAACCCGCTGTGTGTAACGACTCATTCCAGAATACCATCGAAAACAGATACGGTGTGTCTGCCATAATACTCTGTCCGTCAGCTGATCTCGTTATGTGCTAAGCTGGCCAACTTGGACCGGCACGTTTTTCCGGTTGGTATTCATATTGTTCTTTGAATTCAGGTTCATTTGTTATACCGGAAGCAGAGGGGTTATTCTGATTAGGTAATGCTTCCCATATGACCCGTTTTGGTTCCACGAATATCAACCCGCTTACTCTGACTAACAGCCCGTCGTACTTTCGTTTCCACACCTGTTTCATTTCGATCTGGATTCCTTCGTTCACGGTTCGAGGATTGACGAAATCCACGTCAGGAGGATCCATCCCCTCCCGATAGAAGAGGTCTGGAAATCCTGATTCCGAAACAGGGTATGCCTGGGGGGCGTCAATCTATGTTTGTCTGCGAATGGGCCCTTCGCAGTTTTCCCGATGCGGGAAGAATGTCAGGGGGGCGGTTAATCGCGCTTGCTGGCAGACTTAACGCACCCTTATCATGCCGCTTGCCACCGGAGGTCGTCAATAACTATTTGTGCTTACGCCGCAATGCCAAAATGATTCTACCACCAGGGTTTGACATTTCCCGCCGGTGCTTCCACCAGGCATTTCCCGTTCAGAGAGCGTGCGCGATTTTGAGAAGGAGCGGCGAACCGGCTCAGTTGTCTGAGCTGATTATCGGACGGTTTTTCGAAGTTAATACCCGCCGTACCCAGATCAACCTAAGTTATACGGCCTCGTTAGGCCACAACAGACTCATACACCGGCAAAGAACGCTGCGATATCGCGGGCAAGCAACTCTGGCTCTTCTACTGCCGCGAAGTGACCGCCTCTCGGCATAGGCGTCCAGCGCCGAACGTTGTAGAGACGTTCCGCCCATTCGCGCGGAGGTGTTCCCTCATCCACAAAATTTTTGGCGAAAACGGCGATGCCAGTTGGCACGCTGACGAACGCCTCACGACCCAGCGTGATTCGAAACCGCTTGTTGTCGTTGTCGAAGTAATCTCGCATCGAAGATGTGATCGTTTGCGTCACCCAGTAGAGCGTCACCGTGGTCAACAAGAAATCGCGGGAGATGCGTTCATTGAGATTACCGCGGGAATCTGACCAAGACCGCCACTTTTCCAGGATCCAGGCGGCAAGCCCGGCAGGCGAGTCGTTCAGCGCGTATCCGAGCGTTTGTGGTTTGGTCGACTGGATGGCCTTGTAACCATATTCCTCTCGCCAGAACTCTTCGTTGCGCTCGCGATAAATCTTCTCCGCTGCCGACAACTGCCGCGCTCCTGCTCCGGTGTAAGGAGCGATCTCCAGATTACTCAGGTGGATGCCTATCATTGGCTTGGGATTTTCCAATGCCATAAAGGTGGTAATCCCGGCCCCGAAATCTCCACCCTGAGCACCGTACCGGTCATAACCCAAGCCACGCATGAGGCGATGCCAAAGACCGGCAACGTACTGATAGTTCACGCCTGTCCGACGCGGCCGTTCGGAGAACCCGTAACCAGGAAGGGAAGGGATGATGACGTCAAAGGCGGGACCGTCTATCCCGCGGGCATGTGGATCGGTCAACAATGGCACGAGCGGAAGCAGCTCGACGAAGGTGCTCGGCCAGCCGTGAGTCAAAATCAGTGGAACACCGTGCCCGTTTCGCGCCCGCTCGTGAACGAAATGAATCTGCACGCCGTCGATCTCGGCACGAAACTGAATGAACGCGTTCAGCTTGCGCTCCTGTGTCTGCCAATCGAATTCGTCGGCCCAATAGTCAAGCAACTGCCTAAGGTACTCAAGGTCGGCCCCCTGCTCCCAGGGAGCGCCTGGTGCCTGATCAGGCCATCGCGTCTGACGAATGCGCTCCTGGAGGTCAGACAGGATCTGTGGCTCGATGTGGATCGAGAACGGAGTGATATGCAAGGGTCCTTGCATTGTAGGTCTTAACGGCTGGTTAGAGTTGTCCCCTGTGGCCTAACGACAGTTAGATTGCCGTTTGCAATCCATTTTTGTCGCCATGAAGTAAGTTTGCGCGAAAAGACTGCAGCAGGTCAACCAGGATGTGCTTTCAAACATTGCGACGTTATTTAATTGTTCTGGATCGCAGAACTTCACGCGTCCACAATTCATACTGAAGCGCGATGCGTATCGCATCTCCGTTCTCACACGCACACGTGTTACGGCTTTGAGATCGACAGCGCAGGTAGATGTTTGTCATGCTGCTTCGCATGAAAACGATCATTCGATTCTTCTTCATCTTATTTTGTGTCTCTATCTCCGGACCAACCGCACGCGCAGTTGTTCCGCCGCCGGATGGAGGCTACCCGAACTTCACCACGGCGGAAGGCACCAACGCCCTGTTTAATCTTACCACCGGCTCGGCAAACACAGGCCTTGGCTGGTATTCACTCTTTTCCAATAGCATTGGCAGCTTCAACACGGGAGTCGGCGGCGGCGCGTTAGCCCTCAATAACGCAGACTCGAATACGGCAGTTGGCGCGGCAGCGCTTTTGCTCAACACGGACGGCACGAACAATACAGCGGTTGGAACCAGCGCGCTGGTCAACAACGGCACAGGCGATTCAAACACGGCGCATGGATCTTTCGCTCTCTCCAGCAACGTCCAGGGAAATCGTAACACCGCCATCGGCTTTCGCGCTCTCGAGACTAACACCGGCAGCTCTAATATCGCTCTCGGAGCTGATGCGCTCCGCTCGAATACTACCGGCATCAACAACACAGCTGTCGGTAACACCTACTTGCAAGCAATGCGGGCAATGGCAATACAGCTGTCGGATCTGCTGCGCTCGCTTCCAAGAGCGAGGGCGACGACAACACGGCCGTTGGGGATCTCGCCCTCGCTCTCAGCACGGAAGGCGGCTTCAATACCGCGGTCGGAAGTAGTGCGCTGGTCCACTCGACGGGTTCCGGTAACACGGCGCTCGGACATTCAGCTGGCACCAATATGACGACGGCCGATAACGTGATTTGCATTGGTTCCCCCGGTGACGCGACTGCGTTCGCACTAGGTGATAGATGCTTTATCGGCAACATTCACGGGGCGACAGTAGGAAACGGCGATGGAGTAAACGTCATCATAGATTCCGACGGGCAGCTCGGCACGGTTAACTCCTCGCGCCGTTTTAAGAAGGACATTAAATCGATGGATCATGCCAGCGAATCTGTTCTGGCGTTAAACCCGGTAACGTTTCATTACAAACACCAGGATACCAGGAAAGCTGAAAACACGCCTCAATTTGGTTTGATCGCCGAAGAGGTAGCTGAAGTGAACCCGGACCTGGTACTGCGCGACAAAGAAGGAAAACCATTCACCGTCCGGTACGATGCGGTGAACGCGATGTTGCTAAACGAATTCCTTAAGGAGCACAGGCATGTGCAGGAACAAGACGCGATCATTGCACGTTTGGA
>DASTTS010000678.1:0-12929 GCA_035760085.1 Pyrinomonadaceae bacterium | reverse complement strand
CGAAATCCCGTTGACCTGTGGGTGAACGCATGAATCTGTCGACTAACTATCTTGGCCTGGTTTTGAAGAACCCACTCGTGGCTTCTTCGTCGCCACTCTCGCACAGTGTTGACAGCATTCGCCGGCTTGAAGACGCGGGCGCGGCGGCCGTCGTGATGTATTCGCTGTTCGAAGAGCAGATCGGGTTTGATAGTTATTACATCGACTACCACCTCACACAGGGCACCGACAGCTATGCCGAGTCGATCAGTTATTTCCCTGACATGCAGAGCTACAACGTCGGTCCGGATCAGTATCTGAACCTGATCAGGCGGGCGAAGGAAGCGGTGAATATCCCCGTCATCGGCAGTTTGAACGGCACTTCTGTCGGTGGTTGGACTGACTACGCTACTTTGATCGAGGAAGCAGGCGCCGATGCGCTGGAGCTGAACGTCTACTATCTGCCGACGAGCACTGACATCACGGGCGTCGAGGTCGAAGCACTGTATCTGAATATTCTCTCGGCGGTTCGACAGGTGGTGACGATTCCGGTTGCGGTGAAGTTGAGCCCGTTCTTCAGTTCGACTGCGAACATGGCGGCACGTCTCGCTGCTGACGGGGCTGACGGGCTGGTGCTTTTCAATCGTTTTTATCAGCCGGATTTCGATCTAGAAAATCTCGAAGTCACACCGCGATTGGTTTTGAGCAATTCAAACGATTTGCGTTTGCCGTTGCGGTGGGTGGCGATTCTGTACGGCCATGTGAAAGCGGATCTGGCGATTACGAGCGGTATTCACACTTCGCAGGATGTGATCAAGGGTTTGATGGCCGGCGCGAAAGTAACGATGATGGCATCGGAGTTACTGCAAAACGGGATGCGCCGCATCGGGCAGGTGCTGAACGAAGTGGTCGCCTGGCTGCACGAGCGTGAATACGAAAGCGTGATGCAGCTCATTGGCTCGATGAGTCAAAAACATTGTGCCGAACCCGCCGCGTTTGAACGAGCCAACTACATGAAGATGCTGCAATCGTACCGTCCGCTCAACTGAACACCTGATAGGAGGCAGTTATGGGCATGACTTGCACTCTTAAACGGGTTAACGAAACCGACCTCCGGCGACTGCGCGAGGCGCCGGAGCAGGTTTTCACATTTCTCTTTGGCGACCTCCCCCCGTTAGAGACAGTGCGAGAGCCAGGGGTGGGTGGCTTCATCATGCGCTTACTTGGATTCACGACCCAGCAAGTAAGCGCAACTGCCGCCGCCGACGAGTCTGCGCAGATCGAAGACGGCGAAGCGATTGATATTGATAAGGCGTGGAACGGTCTTCACTTTTTATTCACGGGCACGGCTGAGGGCGGCGAAGAGCCAGCAAGTTTCTTACTGTGTGGTGGTGAAGAGATCGGGAACGAAGACGTTGGTCCAGCCCGAGTCCTGCGGCCGGATCAAGTCAGTCAGTTCGCGGCGTTCCTGGCTGAGCTTTCCGACGAGGAGCTTAGGCGTCGATATGACCCAACGCGTATGACCGCCCTCGACGTCTACCCGGACATCTGGACGCGGGGCCCTGGCGAAGCCGCCTTTGATTACCTTCTCGATGCTTTCAATGAGTTGAGAGACTTCGTGAGCGCAACATCAGCCAGAGGCGACAGCATGATCGTGAGCATTGTCTGAGACCTTTAGCTAAGCTACTTGCTCGTGAACAGCAAGGTACAACGTTGGGCTGTCTGATGCCTCACGAAAGAACCCGATCGCGCCCAACTGATGAACGGCCAGCGCTGCGAAGTCGTCGGCATCCTCCGCGGACGCTTCGATACCAGGGTCGATGAACACGCGAAATCCGGTCACACTGTGCAGCGAGTGGATCTCCCGCGACGCTGCTCGCGCTACCTCAGGGAAGTCGTCGTTCGCCCACGCCCAAAACCATGTCTGGTATTCAGGACAGTGAGTACCAACCGGAGTCATGCGAAACCGTTCCGAGCCGAGCGTAAGCGAGCAGTCCTGCATGTCGTACTTCCATCCTGTGCGACCTCCGACTCGCTGCTTGAACCGCGACTGCTTGTCGGCCATTTCGTCTCGACACGCGGCGAGGAACGCGAAGAATTCTTCGTCGGACATCGAGCCCTCGCGCGCCCGTCCACGACAGATTAGACATGTCGATGAGTCATGCATCCGCGACTTTCCCTTGTTAAAGAGAGTCGAGCAACTTACGGATTGCGGCTGGGACTGGGTTCGGAACTGCGTTTGTTTCTCGGGTTGTTCGCGATGATGTAGTCGCGCAGCCTTTGCGCGTCAGGGTATTCAGGTTTCTTTTTCAGAAACTCGTTGTACTCGATGGCCGCAAGATCTTTGCGTCCGGCGACGTTGTAGACCATCGCTATGCGCAGATGAGCATTCGCCATTGCAACCGGATCGAGCTTCAGTGCCTCATTCATATACTCGACCGCGATTGCCGCTTTCCTCGCAGCAAAGTAGGCCTCGCCCATGAAGTAATTCGCGACAGCCGATTTCGGATCCTTTTGCAGTCCAGACTGAAACGCTGCGATCGCGCCTTCAATCTTCTTTTGCGCGAGACGCACGCGCCCGAGATTCACAAAAGCGGTGACGTATTCTGGCTTGACGTCAATGGCTTTAGCAAAGCTGTTCTCGGCGGCGTTGAAATCTTTCTGAACGAAGTAGACCAATCCTAACTCGTTCCACGTCTGGTGGTCTTTCGGATCTGCCTCGACGATCGAGCGCAGCGTTGCGACCGCCTTAGTCAATTCATTGTCATTGATCTGCTTCATCGCTTTGTCGAACAGCTTGCGGTGAGGATCGTTGCGACTGTAGGACTCCCGTGCTATTACAAACTCACGTTTAGCTCGCAGCGACGAATCCCAACTCAATTCCATGCCCTGTTCGATAGGCTTGTGTTTTCGTTGCGCGACATGAATCGCCACTCGCGCGATTTCCACGTTGTCGAGCTCCACGCCAATGAGGTAGTTGCCCTCGACGATGTTGTTGAAACTATAACGGCCACCCTTGCCGACGCGCTGTCTTGCTACTTCGTCATTCACGCGCGACTCACGCGAATAGAGAATGAGATCGAACATCGTGTTGGCCGGCACACCGGCATCGGCATCCAGCTCGATCACTGCCAGATCGCCATACAAGGTGAAGATGCGACCGGACGGGACGATGGCTTCTTTCGGCGTCGATGTCGCCTGGGCAAACACGATCGTGTTTAGGGCGAGCGTAAATGCGATGATCGGGAAGAGGCGTTGTCGACGTGTCATGAGTGCGGACCTCCGTGAGGGCTATATTAGGAGATTCGTGTCGAGTGGCAAATGCGATCCGCGCGGTTGTGGTCTTGAAATGGTCCTTACGGCTTCTTGAGAAACACCTCAATCGTGGCCGCCTTACGCAGTCGTTCCACAAATTCGCGTTCCGCGGTGCGAGTCTCAGCAGTTTGCAGGTAGCTGATGATCGAGTCTTTAGTTTGCGCGAAGTCGCCGCTGACGCGTTCCTTGTTCTGCTCGAAGAACAGACGCGCTTGCTCTTCAGTGACTTGTTTTGGCTTTACTTCAGTTTCGAGCAGGGCGGTTGTTGTTATCTTTCGTCGTGCGGCTTCCTGGGTCAGGAGCGTGTCGTTGATGTTCAGATCGAGCTCTTTGCGGCGCAGTTCGTACACCTGGCCCTGCACGTCGGAGATCAACTTCTTGAGTGAGTCTTCAACGTCGCCGGCCGTGATTGCTTCGCCGTTAATCGTTGCCACCACTTGAGCGCGTTCGGCTTCGGTGCGCGCCGGCGCGGGCTGCTGGACCTTGACGACCGCGTTGCTGACCGCCCGCAGACTGTCGGCAAACTTTTTCGCTTCGACGCGTTGTCGCTCCTCCGTTAGATACTTGAGGATGTCGTCTTTGACAGTGGTGAAGTCCTGCTGAATGCGTGCCCGGTTTTGATCGTAAAACGTCTGCGCCTCAGCCTGGGTGGGCGGTTGCACTTTGCTCACAACCTCGAGCTCCAGCAGTTTCGCCGTCGTCAACCCGCGTTTCTTCGCCTCGGCCTCGAGCAGCCTGGAGTTGATCATCAGGTCGAGCTCGCGTTTGCGTGCCTCGACGACCTGTCGCTGAAGATTGAGCACCGACTCGGCGGTTGCCTTTTCAATGTCGCGCGCGCTGATTGTCACCCCGTTCACGATGGCCAGCGTGGCGGGCAGTACTTCCGATTCACACGCACACTCTTCGGCAACGGTTTTCGTTTGGATTTGGGCCATTGAGGGCAGTGAAACCAGCACGACAGCAAGAATGGCCAACGCGATTTTCATGATTGTCTCCTTGTTTGAGGTCACAGTTGGACCATGTCGTAGCAAGCTTCGTGCTAGACCAGTATCGCCCGAAGACCGCCGATCCACCCGCGCCGATCTGCGGAAAAGCGCGCAGCCGCTGAGAAGGTTTCCGCTTTTTTTCGCGGCTCCGGGGTTTATCACGCGTTTAAGTGCTGAGTTCGCGACTGTGTACGCGAGTTGCAGGGCGACTTGCAGCACCTCGTGAATGAACTCATGAATCAACGTCAACGCAAAACTATCCTCGTCGTCGATGACGATCTTAGCGTGACAGACTCTCTGCGTCTGTTGCTCACCGACGCAGGGTTTCAAGTTCTGACGGCAAACAGCTTTACCGCTGCCCGCGCGATATTCAGGGAGGCTCAATTCGATCTCGTCATCACCGATCTGTGTTTGCCTGATGGGACCGGGATCGACGTCATCACGCACGTAAAGACCGAAGCGCCGGAAACCGAAGTGATACTGATGACGGGCCATGGATCGTTGGACATAACGATCGAAGCGATAAAACGCGGTGCTTACTACTACGTCGAGAAACCTTGCACTCCTGACACTCTGTACACGCTGATCAATCGCGCGCTCGAGGTTGCGACGCTAAAGCGTGAGAATGAAAGTCTCAAACGGACGTTGAGTGGTGGCGGCGAGGCGTTCGGCATGATTGGCCGCCATCCGAAGTTGCACCAGATCATTCAGACGATTCGGACCACCGCGCCGTCGGATGCGTCGGTGCTGATCGAAGGTGAAAGCGGCACGGGCAAAGAGTTGGTCGCCGCGGCTTTTCACGCGCAGAGTCTTCGCTCTTCGGCAGGGTTTATTCGGATCAATTGTTCGGCGATACCGCATGAGCTGATCGAATCGGAGTTGTTCGGATACAAGAAAGGCGCGTTCACCGGGGCGGACCACGACAAGCGCGGATTGATCGAAGCGGCAAACGGAGGCACGCTGCTGCTCGATGAGATCGCCGAGATGCCCGCGCACTTGCAGACTAAGCTGTTGCGCGTGTTGCAGGAAAGGAAGTTGCGGCGCGTCGGCGATGAACGTGAGATCGACGTCAGTTTTCGTTTGTTGTCAGCGACGAATCGCAATACGGCCGCTCTGCTCGAGCAGGGACTGCTGCGCAACGATCTCTACTTTCGTATCAGCACGATCAAGATCCAGGTGCCGCCGTTGCGCGAACGTCTCGACGATGTTCCGTTGATAGCGAGGCACTTTCTCGATCGCTTCAACGTCCAGTACAACAAGAAGATTCGCGACCTTTCACCGGCCACTGTCCAGCGGCTGTTGCGTTACAACTGGCCGGGAAATATTCGGGAACTGGAGAGTGTTATTGAACGGGCGGTGTTGTTCTGTTCGGGGAAGCAGTTGGATCCTGATTGTCTGCCGGAGGAGTTTCATCGTCCGCGTCTGAATAACTCGTCGTTTGTAATACCGCCGTTGGTCCCAATGGAAGAGATCGAGCGCGAAGCAATCCTGCAAACACTGGAACGCACCTCAGGCAACGTCCGTCGCAGCGCTCAGATCCTTCGCTTCCCCCGTCCCACCTTCTACCGCAAACTCAAAAAACTCGGCATCACCGTCGAGCGCGGTGCATAAAACATTCATGGTCCAGTAGTGGTTCAGGGTGAAGCATAGGACCAGATGTATGTCTCAGCGTGAGACATGGCGCGAAGACTCTCTCCCATAATCCAACAACAAATCAACGCAGGCATGGTGATTGCAGCCTTCCCTGCAACTCACTCGAGTCACCTCGAGCGTGGTCCATGTCAGACCGAAACGCGGAGGAAAGGAAGATGAAAACCAAATACCACATGCATCGAAGGAGAAAGCTCTCCTTTCTGCTCTTGTTATCCTCGCTCGTTCTTTTACTACCTGCCCTGAGTGTTCAGGCGCAGACACAAACCATCGACGAGGGCGCTATAGCGCTGCCATTGGCGACGCCTATACCCACGCCGTTACCGGTGTGTAGCCGCACCGTCAAAGCCAGCGTGGTCGCGTTTGATCAGGCAATCATGTACAACCGGCTCGGAGCTGTGAATCCCGGCGGCATGATTTACGCGCTCAAGAGCGACGTTGTGGCAATTGATGCTACAAAGGGCATTGTCGCAGGCAATGTTCGCTTGCGCTCCGACAAGAGGCCCAGGCCGATTGTCCTGCGCATGAACAGTGGCGACTGTCTGCAAATAACGTTTACCAACCTGTTAAAGAGCCTTGCACACGACGATCAGCCTGCAACTCGTTCTGCGGGTGTTCACGTCATCGGCATGGAGTTGGTAGGCGGCATAACTTCTGACGGCTCGAATGTTGGCAACAACACCCCGAGCCTCGTGGGTCCTGGTGGGACGAGGATCTACACCTACACCGCAACGCGTGAAGGAAACAACCTGATGTACAGCACCGGCGCCACCACCAGCGGCGAAGGTGACGGCGGCACATTGCCGATGGGGCTGTTCGGCAGCGTCAACGTCGAGGCAAAAGGCGCCGAGTGGTATCGTTCACAAGTCACGAACGAAGACATGAAACTGGCGCAAACCGGCACCACGGCGGGTGGCCAGCCGATCATTAACTACGACGCCGTGTATCCCGTCGGACATCCGAAGGCGGGTAAACCGATCCTGAAGATGCTTAACGGCGACACGATCATCCACACCGACCTTAACGCGATCATTACTGGTCCAAACAAAGGACGCTTCCCGACAGGTACCTTCACGTTGAATCAAACGGAACCTGATCGCGAGCGTCCGTTCCGCGAGTTCACCGTGATCTATCACGATGAAATCCAGGCCATTCAGGCGTTTAAGGAGTTTGAGGATCCAGTCCTCAAGCACACGCTGCACAGCGTTCGCGACGGATTCGCCATTAACTATGGCGTGGCCGGCGTAGGCGCCGAGATTCTTGCCAACCGGTTCGGAGTTGGACCAATGTTCAACTGCACCGAGTGCAAGTTTGAAGAGTTCTTCCTTTCGTCATGGACCATTGGCGATCCAGCACAGATAGTTGACGTGCCCGCCAATGCCAAAGACGCAAGCGGAAATCTCATTCCTGGAAGAAAGGCCACAAAAGTCTTTTTCCCGGATGATCCTTCCAACGTGCACCACAGCTATATCGGCGACCCCGTGAAGATGAGAGTCGTTCATGCGGGACCGAAAGAACATCACGTACACCACCTGCATGCGCACCAGTGGTTGCAGACTCCTGACGACGATAATTCGACTTATCTCGACAGCCAGAGTCTTGGACCAGGCTACGCATTCACGACTGAGATCGTTCACGGCGGTACGGGCAACCGCAATCAGACCGTTGGCGATTCCATCTTCCACTGCCACTTCTACCCCCACTTTGCACAAGGCATGTGGGAACTGTGGCGCGCGCACGATGTGTTTGAATCGGGGACTGTGCTGGACGCGAATGGACGTCCGGTTGCGGGATCTCGCGCTCTACCTGATGGCGAAATCCTGGCAGGCACACCCACGCCCGCTATCGTGCCGTTACCAACGTTGGCAATGGCCCCGATGCCGACCGCCAGCGTCCCAGGCTATCCGTTCTTCGTGCCTGCCACAGCTGGCCATCGCCCACCGCACCCACCGCTGGACACCATTGACGACGGCGGTTTACCGAGACACATCATCACTGGCGGAACAGCCGTCAGCGTTCAGACGCGTCTCGACTTCAGCAAAGTGCTGGTAAAGGCCGTGGCGCAAAAGCTCGCGGAGACGGGCACTACTGCCGAAGTCGCCGCGATGGTCTACCACGAAAAACGATTCCACCCGAGCTTCAAGCCCGACGGCACTGCCGCCGACTTCAAGCTGAATGGACTTCCACGCAAACCCGGCGCTCCGTTCGCCGACCCTTGCATTACCACTGGTGGATTGCCAACTGGCACTCCCCGCCTCTACAAAGCCGCCGCTTTCCAACTGGATATCAAACTGAACAAGGCGGGCTGGCACTTCCCGCAATCACGCATCCTTGCTCTCTGGAACGATGTAGCGGCAACGCAGGATGGAACTAAACCACCGGAACCGTTCTTCTTCCGGGCCAATTCCAACGATTGCATTACCTTCCATCACACCAACCTGGTGCCGGGAGAGTACGAACTGGACGACTTCCAGATCCGTACTCCAACCGACATCATCGGACAACACATCCACCTCGTGAAGTTTGACGTCACCTCGTCAGACGGCTCGGGCAATGGCTTCAATTATGAAGACGGAACGTTCAGTCCCGACGAAGTAATCGAACGCATACGCGCCATTCGTAAGCAGAATGCGTGCATCGGCACGGACTCAGGTGACAGTCGCGACGGCACATTTACGTGTCCCAAGGCGAAAGCGCACCCGTTCTTCGGCACCCTCGGCGCCCAGACCACAGTTCAGCGCTGGTTTGCCGACGATGTGCTCAACAATAACCTGATCGATCGCACGCTACGCACCGTGTTTACCCACGATCACTTTGGACCATCGACGCACCAACAGGCCGGTCTCTATGCCGGTTTGGTGATTGAACCGAAAGACTCCGTATGGAAAGACCCGGAAACGGGAGCAACCATGGGAATCAGCCCGATAGATGGTGGTCCAACGAGTTGGCAGGCGATGATCATCGAGAAAGACGCGTCGCAGACTCATCGTGAATTTCTCTTTGAGTTCGCGGACTTCCAACTCGCGTATGAAGCCGGCGCGGGCGTTGACGCCAATGGACATCCGATTCCGGATCCCAAGGGCGTGATCAACCCGCCGGTCAAGGACGAGGTAGGTTTACCGTTCATCGTGGAGAATGCCGCTATTTGTCCGGGTGGAGTTCCACTGCCGTGTCCGGAAGCGATTTCGGCCGCGGACCCCGGAACAATGAGCGTTAACTACAGGAATGAACCGGTACCATTACGCGTCAGAGATCCCAACACCAATACCCAGACGGCTGGTGCGGCTGGCGACTTGTCGAAAGTCTACAAGTCGAACATCACGCGTGCTGACCCACGCTTCAACGTTCAACCAACGTTTTATCGTGACCTGACTAAGGGAGTGCAACCGGGCGATCCGTTCACACCACTTCTGAGGGC
This sequence comes from Pyrinomonadaceae bacterium, assembly GCA_035760085.1. Classification (GTDB taxonomy): domain Bacteria; phylum Acidobacteriota; class Blastocatellia; order Pyrinomonadales; family Pyrinomonadaceae; genus PSRF01. The sequence continues at coordinate 3,581 of DASTTS010000678.1, read as the reverse complement.
GTACGAAAACGACAAAGTTCAGATTCGTATTCTCGTTGGAGGACAGGAAGAAACGCACAATCTGACGATCAATGGTCACAAGTGGCTGCATGAACCAGGCACGCCACAGGATCCCGCTTCAATCAATAACTCCGGTTACAGAAACTCGCAGGTCGCAGGCATCTCCGAGCACTTCGAGTTTCTCACTGGCAAGGAATCGGTCCTGGGCAACAGACCCTTCGTCGATTACCTCTACCAGAACAGCGCGTCTGTTGATGGCCAGTGGAATGGCGTGTGGGGAATCTTCAGAGTCTACAACGGTCGTCGCGGGATACTGACAGACCTGCTTGCGTTGCCCAACAACCTGGAGGGCGCGGCGCAACTGTCAAGCAACGACTCGTCGTTCACAACAGATCCGGATCATCCGAATGGTGTGACCGACTACAAAGACTTCACTGATGCCTCAGTCACAAGCGACACCACGACCACAACCAACACGACTTTGATGTCGCCCGACATGGTCGCTGACACCACAGCGACCGGAACTCAAGGAGCGATGTTGGAGGGTGGCAGCCTGATCGGTACCAAGACGATCGTCACCGCACTTCCCACGGACTTCGCTACCGGTAAGGACATACTGACCGGTATTTGTCCGGGAACCGCGCCAAGAAGAAGCATCAGCGTCACTGCGGTCAGTGCGGCAGCATTGCCCGGAGGAACGCTGGTTTACAACAGCCGCGCCGGCAACGGAGGCGCACTCAATGATCCGACCGCGATCATGTACTTCCGCAGTTCGGACATCGATGCCTACGGCAAGGTCAAGGCTGGGGTTCCTATCGAACCGCTCGTGATCCGCGCAAGGGCCGGCGAATGCATCAACTTCACGTTGATCAACAAGCTGCCGAAGGCATTGCCGGATCTGGACGGCTTCAACACGATGACGAACATCTTGTACCACTTCAATGCCAATCAGGTGAGACCATCGAATCAGGTTGGTCTGCACCCGCAAATGCTCGCCTACAACGTAGCGAACAGCGACGGTAAGAACGTGGGCTTTAATCCAAACCAGACGGTTGGACCAGGCGGCATCGCCCGGTACCAGTGGTACGCCGGAGACGTTGTTATCAACGGCTTCCAGCGCATTGCGACTCCGATCGAGTTTGGCGCGACAAACCTGATCTCATCCGATCCAATCAAGCACAGCAACAAGGGCGCGATTGGTTCACTCATCGTCGAACCGCAGGGATCGACCTGGGTTGAAGATGCGGGCTCGCGGGCATCGGCGACTGTCACCAAGTCAGACGGCACGTCGTTCCGTGAATTCGTGCTTCAGTTCCAGACCGATATCAACATGAGGTTCGCCGACGGTAGCCCGGTGCCAAACCTGGGCGGTCCGGCAGGCGCAGAAGATGCTGAAGATTCGGCACAGAAAGCGCTCAACTATCGCACTGAGCCGCTTTGGAAGCGCCTGAACTACGCTCCGCAGACTCCGTTTGTAACGACGCGTAACTTCGATTTCACCAACGTGTTAACCAACGCGCAGGTGGGAGGCAATCCGCAAACTCCTGTATTCACTGCGAAGGTCGGCCAAGCGGTCAGGTTCAGAATACTGAACGCCAACGGCCATATGCGCAACAACGTGTTCAATCTCCATGGCCACTTCTGGCAGGAGGAACCGTATGCCAATAGATCCAAGGTGATTGGCAACAATCCTCTGTCAGAGTTCAAAGGCGCCCAGTATGGAGTTGGACCGTCGTCGCACTACGAAGTGAATCCAGTGAATGGCGCGGGGGGCTCGCGTCTGATCACCGGCGACTTCCTGTATCGGACACAGAATTCGTTCCAGTTCGATGGCGGAATCTGGGGTATCTTCCGCGTGACGCCGTAAACCTATAGGCCGTTCGGTGTGGCCCGCTTTGCGGCTTCGCAGGGGTGGCTCTTCAATGGGCCACCCCTGATTTTTTCGCAGCGAAAGGAAAATTTCCCCACTTTATCAGCAGCAGTTAGCTGAGTTAGCTGGGTTTCTTGCAGGCACAACTGTTGCACACGCAAGGCCAATTATCCGTTTCGAGGAGTGCGAACATGCAACCACACACCCACCAAAAGTTCATTTCAATCCTTGGTCTTATTTTGTTCACCGTAGCATTCGTGAAGGCGCAGGAAGCAAAGCCGCAGAAGATCGTGGAGCAGGGAATCGCGATCGAGTTCACGGCCGATCCCCTGGCGCCTAATGCAAAGAACATCCGGGCCGCGGAAGACGTCAATGTCAAGTTCAAAGTTACCGACACGACAACCGGCACGCCGGTTAAGGGACTTGGACTCTCCGCATGGATCAACATGCGCCCCAAGGACAAAGCCACTGAGCCGGCGCAATGTCGCGAGAAGATCCAGTCGTATCTGACCGGAAGTCTCCGCACGCGCCCCGACGTCGATCTCAATTCCTACTACGTGCTCGCCTTGAACAAGAGCGCCGACATTTCTGTTATCGATCCACTGTTAGGGTTTGGCGGCAGCAAGTTGCTCACGCTCGTAATGATGAAGAGCCCCGGCGAAGACTGGCTCCTGACCGGCGATGGCGAAAAACTCTTCGTCACATTGCCGCTGATAAATCAGGTGGCGGTGATCAGCACGCGAACATGGAAAGTCACGAACTATGTAGACACCGGAGTCAAACCGACTCGCATCGCGCTGCAACCGGACCAGCAATACGTTTGGGTCGCGAATGACGGCGATGAAAAGGACGGCGGCGTGACGGTGATCGAAACCGCGAGCCTGAAAGTGGCTGCAAAGATTCCAACGGGCGCCGGCTCGCACGACCTCGTCATCAGCCGCGACAACCGTTTTGCGTTTGTGTCGAATCGTGAGAGCGGAACGGTTTCGATCATCGACGTTCGCACGCTCGCGAAACTTCGTGACGTGGAAGTTGGCGGCGGACCGGTTTCGATGTCTGTTTCTGAATTGAGCAAGGCCTTGTACGTCGCCAGTGAGGGCGATGGAACCGTGACGGTAATCGATGGCCAGACGCATCAGGTTCTTGCTCGCATGAAAACCAAATCCGGCGCGCGCTCGATTCGTTTCGCGCCCACGGGCCGTTATGGATTCGTGCTAAACACAAAAGAGAGCTCGCTCCATATCTTCGACGCGGCTTCGAATCGCGTGCTGCATGACATAAACACCGGCAAGTCTCCGGATCAGATCATGTTCAGCGATACGTTTGCCTTCGTCAGATCGCTCGGCACCGAGAGTGTAGAAATGCTGCGACTCGGGACGATCGGGAAAGAGGTCGATATCACTGAGTTCCCTGGGGGACAAGCTGCTCCCGGACAGGGTCCACGGCCGGTACGTGCCGACTCGATCGCTCTCGCTCCGGAAGGAAATGCCGTTGTCGTCGCGAATCCAGTTGACAGAGTTCTCTACTACTACAGCGAAGGAATGGCCGCGCCGATGGGGAACTTTCAGAACTATCGTCGTGAACCACTAGCTGTTTTGATCGTCGATCGCGCCTTGCGCGAGGTCCAGCCCGGTGTTTATTCGACCACGATCAAGTTGCCAGCCAGTGGTTTCTACGACGTTGCATTCCTCAACGATTCTCCGCGCGTGGC
>DASTTS010000677.1:0-4926 GCA_035760085.1 Pyrinomonadaceae bacterium | reverse complement strand
CAATAACGCCGAGATTTTTACTGCGACTGTCACTGGTGGCACGGTCGGTCCTTTCTTTCAGGTCACGCGCACGTTGAACGGCCTCGGGAACACGAATGTCCTTAGTCCTGGACGCCGGATGAGTCGCAATGGAGCTTTCATTGCCTTCGAATCGCGAGCTACCGATCCGAAATCGAATGCCGCGCCGGCGGGCACGATTCTGGGAACGTGGGTTTATACAATCATGGGTGATACGTTCAACGAGGTCGGCACCAGAACGCCGTCTACGGATATTGGACGGTTCCCGACCTTTACCGACTATGACGGCTCGCTCAATCCATCCAGTCTCGTGTTCAGCTCGTTTTTTAACTTCCGTCCGAATGGAACTTTTCCGGATACTGCTGCGACTGTGAATGAAGGTTTGAACCCCGACTTCTCAGCCGAAATCTTCCTGACGCAAGTTCCGGTTTCATCGTCGAACACTTTTACGCGGCTTACTAACGTGACGCTTTTCACGTCCGTCGGTGGTACGCGTGCGATCACCAGCCAAACTCGCAAGCGCATTGCGTTCTCGCTGGGCGGCGCTGAGCTTGGTGGTAGCAATCCCGATTTTTCAGTCGAGCTTTACTACCTGATCACGCCGATCATCACGAACCAATCGGCGGCTGTGCTTTCGTTCTTTACTGGCGCGAGCAACATGCCGGTTGCCGCTGCGACGCCCGTTCCGAGCCCGAGTCCGAGTCCGACGCCAACGCCGAGCCCTGTGCCTGGCGCCCCGGTTGGCCTCGCGCCGGGCGAGTTGAGTATTGTTCGTTCAACCGTCGCCCTGGCTCAGTCCGATGCTGAGTTTACTTGTGTTTCAGTAATAGAGAATTGCGTGGCTGAGGATCTGCGTACGCCGGCTTTGCCGGTCGAGCTTAATGGTGTTTCGGTCAGCGTCAATGGAGCTGCCGCCGGACTCAAGTTCGTCGGTAATACCAGCAAGCAGATTAATTTCGTGATGCCGATTGGTTTCCCTCCAGGGCTCGGCACTGTCGCGGTTAACGTGCTCGACACCGGCGCGAATACTGACACGCTTCTTCGTGGACTCGTGCAGATCGTTTTCGCTCAACCTGACATCTTCACCACTTCGATGGATGCCGGCGGGCGAGCAATCGCTTTCAACATCACGAATCCGCTGACGCGATTACCCGAGCCGTTCAATGTCACATCCGACGACGGCACCGGGACTCAGGTGCCGACGAAGATCGAGTTGAGCGTAACGGGTATGCGGTTCGCCGCAGTGAGTGAAGTCGACATCACGGTGGGAACGACCGCCATCCCCGACGCAAACATACTTTCCATTCAGCCAAACCGGCAGATGCCTGGATTTGAGATCATCATCTTCACGCTTCCGGCCTCTCTGGCGGGCGCTGGAGACGTTCCGATACAAGTGTCGTTCGTGCGGGGCTCGACCTCAGCGGTCAGCCGGCCCGCCGCCACCGCGCCACACATAACGATCAACTAGGTAGAATTAACTAAGTAAAAACAGAACAAGTCAGGAAGAGGGGCTTGCCCCCGCCGTTACCGGATGGACGAGCGGGGGCAAGCCCCTCTTCCTGACTTGTTCTATTCTCTGGCTTCGATTCTGAACCTTTTTGTGCCTTTTTGTGGCCAAATCGTGGTACGATGCGTCCGCGTTTCTCGACCTCGCCGTCAGGAAATTCAGATGCAGTATCCGGTCGCAATCATCGCGAGTCTCGCCCTCTTTTTCTCTCTCGGAACCAGAGAGCGACTCGAGATCCGCGATTCGTTCGAGTTCGAACCTTCCGCTCAAACTGTTCGCAAAATTCGCTGGCCCAGGAAAACCATTGAAGTCGCGCTCTCGACTTCGCTGCTCTCGCCCGGCGCGAACATCAAACCCGATAGCGACGTCGTCGGCGCCGCACGCCGCGCGCTCGCTCGCTGGTCCAGTCTTTCGAATATCAACTTCCTCGTCACGTGGTCTTCGGCGACTTCCGTCAGCCCCGCAGATGCAGGTGATGGAATCAGCCTCCTGACGATCGCCGACACGCTTGAAAACGAAGCGTTCAACTCCGAAGCAACCACCGGACGCACGCGCGTCTTTTTCAATCCGGAAACGGGCAGCATCGCCGAAGCAGACATCAGCATCAATCCACAACCGCGCGCGGAAGATGGAACCGGGCTTCAGTTTTCCACTGACGGCACGCCTGGCACGTACGATCTCGAAGCGACCTTCACACACGAGATTGGTCATCTGCTCGGGTTGGACCACTCCTCGGTCTTGTCATCAACAATGCAGGGTCGACAGGCTTTCAACGGCACCTTCGGCTTGCCCGCGCTGACTGAGCGCACGCTTAGCGAGGACGATCGACAAAAAATTCGCAGTCTGTATGGTCCACACGTGAAGCTCGGACGGATCGAAGGCCGTGTTGTCGACAACCGTACGCCAGGCACACTTGCGCCGCTGAATGGCGTGACCGTGTGGGCCGAGAATGTCGCTAATGGTCGATTGATTGCCAGCGATGTGACTGCTGAAGACGGTACCTATCGTCTTGAAGGACTTGCCCCTGGACAGTATCGCGTGGTCGTCGCGTCAGCGATAGATGCGGCGCAGAAGTTTCGCAGTTTTGAGTTGTCAAATCAGGTTGTAGTTAAGGCGGATGCGGCGACGCCGCTCAACTCCAGTCTGGTGCCACCGCAGGCTTCGAGTTTGAATCCGAAGGTGATCGGGCTCAATGCGGAGCTCTCGACCGTCGCACTCCCGCTCGCACCGGGTAAACGCGTAAAGATTTATCTCGGTGGTGAAGGTGTCGATCAGGTGCCGGGCACGAGCATCCTTGTCAACTCGCCGTTCTTTACTGTCGATCCGTCAACCCTGGCGCGCGAGCAGATTGCCGCGCCGTTCCCGATTGTCAGTATCGAGTTGCAGGTCGCGCCGAATGCGCCGTTCGGCGATTACACGTTGCGACTCCAGTCCAACTCGGGTGAGACTGCATACGTTCCCGGAGCGATCACGATCGATCCGGGCGTTGGTGCCAACGTCGCAAATCCGGTTGACGATTTCCGCTTCTTCATTACGCAGCAATACACGGATCTGACTGGTCGCGAGCCTGATGCCGCAACGCTCGAAAAACTGACTGCACAACTCTCTGGCTGCAATTCGCGCAGCGACTGCTTGCGCGCACGCCGTATCGACATCTCGACGAATCTCCTCGTCGAAAATGAATTGCCTGCTACGGGCGTGTTTCTCTACGGCTTGTACTCGGCCGGACTCGGACGCCAGCCGCGTTATGCCGAGCTCGAATCGGATCGTGCGGTGATTTTGGCGCAGAAGAGTGAACTGGAAGCGGTGCGACTCGCGCTTGCTAATGCGTTTGTTGATCGCGCTGAGTTCAAACGGAAATATCCGGCGACGATGAAGCCGTCGGAGTTTGTCGACTCGCTGCTCGCGACGATTGTTCAGACGACGGGTGTCGACCTTGCTTCCGAACGTAGTCTATTAATCGGCTTGCTGGACGACGGAGCGAATGGTCGTGCGGCAGTTCTGACACGACTCGCTTCTGACCAGCGTGTTGTTGATGCAAACTACAATCATGCCTTAGTGCTATTCCAATATTTCACCTACCTGCGGCGCAGTCCTGACGAGGCGGGATACAACGCGTGGGTCAACACGCTCAAGAACAAGCCACTGCGGGATCCCGATGCGGCGCGTTCGCTCGTCTGTAACTTCCTGAACTCCGCCGAATATCAAAGCCGCTTCACGATGAATCCCACTCACAATAGCCGCGAGTGTAATTAATCCGTTATAGTGGCCGTGCTTGAAGGAAAGATTACTTCCGTACCTCGTCTGCCCCCCGTGTGAATCGCCTCTCGATCTTTCCGTCACCAAAACCGAAGACGGCGAGATCATGGAGGGCGATCTGCGTTGCCCGTCCTGCTCTTCGTCGTTTCCGATCACTTCCGGAATTCCGCGTTTCGCAAATCTCGATCACGTTGAGAGCGACAAGCGCGCGACCGCTGCCGGCTTCGGTTGGCAGTGGCAACATTTCACCCAGGAAGACGAACGCTACGCCGAACAGTTTCTCGGCTGGATTGCGCCGGTGACGCCCGACTTTTTCCGCGACAAGATCGTGCTGGAAGGCGGTTGCGGTAAAGGCCGTCACACCCGGCTCGCAGCGCGCTGGGGAGCACGCGACGTGATCGGAATCGATCTGAGCGTGGCAGTTGAAACAGCCTTCGCCGCCACACGCTCATTGCCGAACGCGCACATCATCCAGGCTGACATTTATCACCTGCCGCTTGCGCGCAAGTTCGACTATGCTTTTTCCGTCGGCGTGTTGCATCACCTGCCCGATCCGCGTGCGGGGTTCCGGGCGTTGGCTTCGAAGGTGAAACCCGGCGGACACATCTCGGCATGGATTTACGGTGCGGAAAATAATGAATGGATCACACGTTTCGTGAATCCTGTGCGCGAGAAGATCACGTCGCGCATCGATCAGCGTGCGCTATTGCAATTGTCGAAACTGCCGGCCGCGTGTTTGTACGCCGCGACGAAGCTCGTGTATGGACCATTGAACAAGCGCAGCTCGTCGCTCGCGAAACACCTTTTTTATAATGATTATCTGAACGCGATTTCCAACTTCGGCTGGCGCGAGCAGCACACGATCGTCTTTGATCATCTCGTGGCGCCGACTGCGTTCTACATCACGCGCGAGGATTTCGAAACCTGGTGGCGCGACATCGACGCGCGCGACGTCACGATCACCTGGCATAACAAGAACAGTTGGCGCGGCCTCGGGATGATAAGTTAGAGCGCCACATCCTGTTAATCTTGTAAATCCTGTAATCCTGTCTAACATGATTTCAGGATTTACATGACTTACAAGATATGTTGACCCTAACACTCCAGCGCCTGATCTTCTCCTTCGCGAAGCGCGAGCTGCT
>DASTTS010000676.1:0-20285 GCA_035760085.1 Pyrinomonadaceae bacterium | reverse complement strand
GTTCGCTCCGGAACTCAGTCAACAAAAGTCGAGGAGTACACGACAACAAACGCGACGTTCAATTGGGGCGAAGCACTGTGGCGCTTAACACGTGCCGCTGCCGTCACCGTTTTGATCGCACTCGGCGCGATGGTGATCGCGATCGTTTTAGGACTTCCACTCGCAGTCGGACAGTGGAAAGGCCCTGCCTGGCTGCGCTCACTCTGCACAATCTACGTTGAATTCTTCCGGGGCACGCCCGTGCTGGTCCAACTGCTGTTTCTTTACTTCGGCCTGCCGGTGATCGGCATCGCGATGCCCGGCTGGCTCACGGCACTCGTCGGACTCGGTTTGAACTACGCTGCCTACGAGTCGCAAGTGTATCGCGCGTCGCTTGAAGCCATTCCGACCGGACAATGGGAAGCAGCGTACTCGCTCGGCATGGGACCGACGCTCGCCTTTCGTCGCATCATCCTGCCGCAGGCATTTCGCATCGCCCTGCCGCCGATGACGAACGATTTCGTCTCGCTCTTCAAAGACACGTCCGTCGCATTCGCGATCTCAGTTTGGGAACTGGCGACAGCTTATCGCGAGTTGGCAAATGCTTCAGGACAGTTTCTGCTGCTCGGCGTCGCTGTCTCGGCATTCTATCTCGCGATGAGCCTGCCGATGGCCCACCTCGCGCGGCTGCTCGAGAGACGTTTGCGCGAGCGCGCCCTGGAGCGCGTAGTTGAGGAGCCGGAGGTGGCAACCGCATGATTCGCGTTACCGGGCTGCGCAAGCGTTTCGGCAACAACGAGATCCTGAAAGGGATCGACTTCGAAGTGCCACCGCAAACCGTACTCGGCGTTATTGGCGCGTCAGGCAGTGGAAAGTCGACACTGTTACGGTGTCTAAATGGACTCGAAACGATCAACGGCGGAACGATCGAATGCGACAACGTGCGTCTCGAGGCGGGTTTGTCACACGCTGACTATCGACGTCGCGTGAAAGATCTGCGACTGAAGGTCGGCACAGTCTTCCAGCATTTCTATCTCTTCCCTCACCTGTCTGTGATTGGAAACATCATCGAAGCACCAGTGCACGTGTTGCGCACGCCGAAGAAGACTGCCGAGACTGAAGCTTACGAGCTATTGGAATCTGTCGGGCTGAAACAAGCGGCGCGCAGGTATCCGGGCTCGTTGTCAGGCGGTGAGCAACAGCGCGTGGCGATCGCGCGCGCCCTCGCGATGCACCCGGCGTTGCTGTTGCTCGACGAGCCGACGAGCGCGCTCGATCCGCGTCGCATCAACAGCTTGCGGGCGCTGCTGCGGACGTTTGTGGATCGCGGTCACACGATGATCATCATTTCCCACTCGATGGGATTCCTCGCCGGAGTTTCCGACAATGTTTTGTTTATGGAAGGTGGCGTGGCGGTTGAGTATGGTCCAACGGATGAGGTTTTCAACTCCCCGAAGGACGCCCGAACTAAAGACTTTTTATTGACCGCTGATTTGACGGATTGATTTATCGGATAAAGTCTGCAAATACTGTTCGAACCGCGCGCGATCGTCGACATTCGTGATCTCTGTGCCCAGTAAATAACCCTGGCCGACGTATGGGCCAGTCAGTCGTTCACAGCGCACCGGGCTCACTTCCATCCCGATGACGCCGCCCGGAACATGCAGGGCGAGACTCAGACGGTTCGCGCCACTACAGAATCTTTCGTCGATGGTCGTTGAAGGAAGCACCATGCCCATGCCGCCGGCGCTCAAATCGTGCGTCCGGCCAAGAAAGACCAGCGACGATTCACAGTTCTGAACGTCGTTGTCGAGCAGAGAAAGGGTGGCGGTCAGCTCAACTTCGCATCGGACTCTGAGCCTCCGCATTCGGCGTCGTTCAATTGATGAGGCAAGCTTATCCAAGCTGGTTAGTCTTCCTAGTCGGGTATCAATAAGACCGTTTCCAGAATTCCCGGACAGTTGTTTTATTATCGAGGCTCGAAGGCGGAGACGGCGCTCTCCGGCTGGCCAGTAATAGCACGAGACGATAAATTTGTACATGAAAGAAGCTGAAAAAAACAGAGTCCGGAGCACTGAACCCTGCGCCTTCCCCAGGCAATCTGCAAATTTCGTGTGTCGAATCAGTTAAAGGCTCAATACGGCAATAATCCCACGGAATTCTCACGCAGCGGCGCAACGCCGCAATGTACGAAAGAAACCTTGAAATTTCTTTGCACCGTTGCTCGCTGTGTGAGAAAACTTTCTAAAACTATGACCAAAATAATCCTCCTGCTGCTCCTGCTCGTCCCGCTGCCGGTCCAGGCCCAGAAGTCCAACAAGAAATACGCCGCCCAGGTGAAAGCCGAGTTTCTCCATGCCTGGATGGGCTACAAGAAATACGCGTGGGGCCATGATGACCTGAAACCACTCTCGCGGTCTTATCACGACTGGTACCCGCAACCGCTCCTGATGACGGCCGTCGATGCGCTCGACACGATGATCCTCATGGATCTGGACGACGAAGCTGCTACGACGAAGGAGTACATCCTCGACAACCTATCGTTCGATAAAGACATCGAGGTCCAAAACTTCGAGATCACGATCAGACTCCTCGGCGGCTTGCTCACGAACTACCAGCTAACGAATGACAAGCGTTTTCTCAATCTTGCCGAAGACCTCGGCAATCGACTGTTGCCCGTTTTCAACTCGCCGACCGGGATGCCTTATCGCTACGTCAATCTAAAAACCGGAAAAGTCAGTAAACCAATCAGCAATCCGGCTGAAACGGGCACGTTGATTATCGAGTTTGGCACGTTGAGCAAGCTCACAGGTAAACCGATTTTTTTCGAGAAGGCGAAGCGCGCGCTTGTCGAAACTTACAACCGCCGGTCGAAGATCGGTTTAGTTGGTGAGTGGATCAATGTCGAGACCGGCCAGTGGACGAATACAGATAGTCACATCAGCGGCGCGATCGATAGTTACTACGAATACCTTCTCAAATGTTCTCTGCTCTTTGGCGACCCCGACTGCAAACGCATGTGGAACGAGAGCATTCCGGCGATCAACAAGTACCTGGCGGACGAGTTACGTGGCGAAAACGGCATCGAGCTGTGGTACGGACATGCGGATATGAACACCGGCGTGCGGCGAGCGACGACTTATGGCGCCCTCGACGCGTTCTTTCCGGCGGTGCTGGCGTTGTCCGGCGATCTGAGGCGGGCGAAGCTGTTGCAGGATTCGTCGTTCAAAATGTGGAGGTATGCGGGCATCGAGCCGGAGGAATTTGATTACCGCGCGCAAAAGATCAAGTCGCCGGGATACCCTTTGCGACCGGAGATCGTCGAGTCGACTTACTACCTCTATCGTTACACGAATGACGAGAAGTATCTGCGCATGGGCGAGCGGCTCTGGCGCGACTTCGTCAAGCACTGTCGCACGGACGATGGTTATGCGGCGCTGAAGAGTGTTGAGACGATGGAGAAGAACGATTCGATGCAGAGTTTCCTCTTCGCCGAGACATTCAAATACTTCTATTTACTCTTCGCGCCCGCGAGTACGCTCGATTTCGATCGCGTGATCTTCAATACCGAGGCGCATCCGATCCGGAAATTCAATTAACCGCGGATTTCGCGGATTAAAACGCGTATTGATCTTGACAGGCAGCGGGTATCAGGCAGATATTCTGCGCATGAAACCCCTACTCCTTACCACGCTGATCCTGGTCATACCGTTGCAACAGATTCCGACTGTCAACCACGAAGAAGCTGATCTGACGGTGGTGAAATTTAGTTGGACCAAATACCGTCCAAACATGGATCTGATGCTTGATCCCGGGCCGCCGTTGAATGAGCCGGTGTCGATCAAACCGCCGTCAACGAAAAACGAACCTTCGGACCTTCACAACCGTCGCGATATTCAGGAACGCCGTGCGGCGATGGCGCGCGCGGAACAGCACGGCAAGACACCGCCGCGACAGCAGGACTATTACATGATGCGCATGGAAGTGAAGAACACCGGCGAGAACACGATCAAGAGTATCGTGTGGGAGTTTCAGCCTACCGTGGGAGTTGCGGACCAGGAGCTCAAACAATACATCTGCAAGATCAAAGCGAAGCCGAAGGAGAGCAAAGCGTTTGAGCTAATGAGCCCGTTTGCTCCGGTGAAAGTGGTGAGCGCTGATAAGAAAGCGCCGGAGGGCAAGGTTGTCATCAACCGGATCGAGTATGCGGATGGCTCGGTTTGGAAGAGAAAAGGCTGGTCCGTCCTCATCCCTGCGGAGATGACGGACCAGATGGGGAATGGCAAGTGTATGCTGTTCTAACTGTATACAGGTCCTATAGTCCTATAGGACCTGTTTGTACTCCACTCCTAAGTTCTCAAGCACAAACGCCATAATGTCTCGCTGCTGCTCGATCGATTTAGTCGTGTTGCTCGCACCGTGTGCGGAGTTCGTATCAATGCGAATCAGGATCGGGTTTGGCCCACCCTGCGCCGCCTGTAACGCCGCCGCATACTTGTAATTGTGCGCGGGAACGACGCGGTCGTCGTGGTCCGCAGTCGTGATCAACGTCGATGGATACTTCACACCCGGGCGCACGTTGTGAATCGGCGAGTAAGCATAAAGCGCCTTAAACTCCGCCTCATTCGCTTCACTCGAACCATAGTCTGCGACCCAGTTCCAGCCAATTGTGAACTTCTGGAAGCGCAGCATGTCCATCACGCCCGCCTGTTCAATCACCACACGAAACAGCTCCGGCCTTTGATTCGAAACGGCGCCGACGAGCAAGCCACCATTCGAGCCACCCTGAATCGCGAGCTTGCTCGACGAGGTGTACTTGTTCGCGATCAGCCACTCGGCGGCGGCGATGAAGTCGTCAAAAACGTTCTGCTTCTTCAACTTCGTGCCTGCCTCGTGCCACTTCTCACCATACTCACCACCGCCGCGCATATTTGCTACAACATAGACAACTCCCTGTTCGAGCAGCGCAAGACGCAACGAGCTGAACGAAGGCGCCTGGACCACGTTGAAGCCACCGTATCCGTAAAGCAGCGTCGGGTTGTTGCCGTCGAGCTTCAAACCTTTCTTGTAGACCAGAAACATCGGCACGCGGGTGCCGTCTTTGCTCTTGTAAAAGACCTGTTTGGTCTCGTAGTTCTCGGCTTTAAACCCGGGAATATCGATCGTGCGAAAGACAGTCGATTTCTTCGTCGCGATGTCGTACTTGTAAATCGTGTTTGGGAACGTGAAAGAGTTGAAGCTGTAATACACGTGCTTGTCGTCGTGCAAACCACCAAAGCCACTGGCGGTTCCCAAACCCGGCAGCACGATTTCGTTTTCGAGCTTGCCGTCGAGACTAAACACATAAGCGCGCGAGGTCACGTCTTTGCGCCACGACGCGAAGAGTTTGCCGCCCGCGGTGCCGACGCCTTGCAGCGGCTCAGCTCTTTCCGGCAAAACGGTCTGCCAGTTTTTCTCATCAGGATTCTTCGGATCGACGAGAACGACGCGCTCATTCGGCGCGTTCTTGTTGGTGCTGATCAGGAGCCTGTCACCGACGTTGTCGATGACGTCGAAACTGTCGTCGCCGATGTCGGCAACGATTGGAGAGAACTCCGTTTCACCTTTCGACAGGTCTTTATAGAAGAGCGCGTTTCCTTTCTTGCCCTTGCCTCGCTCGGAAATCGTGAGAGTTAGAAAACGCTCGTCTTCAGTGGTGTCGACGTTATGGAAGCGCTGCGGATTTGCTTTGTCTTCGTAAACCAGAGTGTCGGACGACTGCGGCGTGCCGACCTTGTGGAAGTAGACAGTATGAAACTCGTTTTTGCTGGTGAGCTCTTTGCCCTTCGCCGGTTCGGGATAGCGGCTGTAGTAAAAACCATCACCCGCCCACGACACGCCTGAAGATTTCATCCACTTGATTTCGTCGGCGAGCTTGTTGCGAGTGCCGACTTCCATCACGTTGAGCGTGACCCAGTCAGAACCACCCTGCGCGATACCGTAAGCGAGATGCTTGCCGTCTTTCGAAAGCGAGAACGTTCGCAGCACCGAGGTGCCGTCTGCTGAAAACTTGTTCGGATCGATAAAGACTTCCGGCGTTCCGTTTTCGCCTTTTTGGATGTAGTAGACGTTTTGATTCTGTAGCCCGTCGTTCTTCGTGAAGAAGTAAGTGTCGCCACGATGAAACGGCGCAGTGTACCGCGGGTAGTTGTAAAGCTGTGTCAAACGGGCTTTGAGCTTCTCGCGAAAAGGGATCTTGTCGAGGTAGCCGAAAGACAGACGATTCTGTTCTTCGACCCACGCTTTTGTCTCCGCGGAATTTTCGTCTTCGAGCCAGCGATACGGATCGTAGACCTTCGTGCCGAAGTAGTCGTCAACTTGTTCGACTTTCTTGGATACGGGGTAGACGAGCTTGGGATCGGAAGACGATCGCGTCGCGGTACCGGTTGATGCGGGCGCCATGCTCTGCGCGCTCGAGTGCTGCCAGAAGGGCAGCGACAGGGCGGCAGCGACAAAACACACCGCGAAAAAGGTTCTGAGCTTAGTCATGTTTGTTATCTCCGCAGGCAGGAATTGGAGAGCAATCTTAATAAACCAGCGGCTAAAGTTCAAACCGTCCATTGAACACGGATTTCCGCGGATCTGTGACGGATCCGTCCTTGTCCGTGTTCATCCGTGGCTGATACAATCTGTCCAATGTTCAACCCGCTCGATTCACGCGCAAACCTCTTCGCTGACTAGTCTTCGTGTAGTTTTTCGCAGTCGATTCCCACGTGTTTATTGACCTTTCTTCAAGGGAGTGAAAAATGTCTACTACCGTACTTGCGACCCCAAAGCGTCCCCAGATCAAGACCGCGCTGCCCGGTCCAAAGGGCAAGAAAATAGTCGAAGCAGATGCACAGTTTGTTAACCCGTCCTACCCCCGGCCGTCCTTTAAACTCGTCGCCGAGCGCGGCAGCGGAGTTTGGGTAGAAGACGTCGACGGCAACATCTTCCTGGACTGCAACGCGGGCGTCGCCGTTTGTTCGACTGGTCATTGTCATCCGGACGTCGTGAAAGCGATTCAGGATCAGGCAGCACAACTGATCCACATGTGTGGCACCGATTACTACTACCGTCACATGCCGCAACTCGCCGAGAAACTGGACGCGATCGTTCCGGTGAAGTCGCCGACGCGCACACACTTTGCAAACAGCGGTACCGAGGCAGTCGAGACTGCGCTCAAACTCGCAATGCACGCGACTGGTCGTGAAAAGTTCATCGGCTTCTTCAATAGTTTTCACGGACGAACACTCGGCTCGCTTTCGTTGACGTCTTCGAAGGCTGCGCAACGCAAAGGCTTCAAACGCCAGGCGCTTGACGTTGTGCACGTGCCTTACCCGAACGAGTTTCGCAATCCGTTCAGTGCGAATGACTGTGGTGACGGTGGGGCGGGCCAGGGCGCGCTCAACTGGATCGAGGAACGTTTGTTCAAGACAACTACACCGCCGGAAGAGGTTGCGGCGATCGTTGTCGAGGCCGTTCAGGGTGAAGGTGGTTACGTGCCCGCGCCCAAACTTTTTCTGCAGGGACTACGACGCATCTGTGATGAGCACGGGATCCTTTTGATCGTGGATGAAGTGCAGTCAGGCATGGGGCGGACCGGAAAGATGTTCGCGTGTGAGCATTACGATGTCCAGCCGGACATTATCTGCATCGCGAAAGGTATCGGATCTGGTTTGCCGATCGGCGCGTGCGTCGCGCGCGCGGATTTGATGGACTGGAAGCCGGGCGCACATGCGTCGACGTTTGGTGGCAATCCGGTCTGCATCGCGGCCGCGTTAAAGACAATCGAGTTGCTTGAAGGCGGGCTCGTGAAGAATGCTGAAGAGGTTGGTGCGTACCTGAAGGATGGACTCGTGAAGCTTCAGCAGAAACACGATTGCATTGTCGATGTTCGCGGGTACGGGTTGATGCTAGGCGTTGAGTTTGAGACTGCGGAACTGCGAGATCGGGTTGAGTCAGCGTGCTTTGAGCGCGGATTGATTATTCTCGGAGCAGGGACGACCACGATCCGCTGGTCCCCACCGCTGATACTCACGAAAGAGAACGTCGACGTGGCGCTTGAAATCTTCGACGAGGCTATAACTGCCTCCGTCTAATATTTTAGCCGCGGATAAACGCAGATGAACGCGGATTGTTTTTTCTGATCCGCGTCATCCGCGTTTATCCGCGGCTAATAACTTGTTTGATATTTCGAGTATTCGAGAACGTAAGCGGTCTTCATCGACATTGCTTACGCGCCCGTTGCGGTAAACCTCACGACCAGCAACAACAGTTAAGATCACATCGCGTCCCGATGAAGCGAAGATCAAAGTCGCGATTGGATCGTAGCTCGGGAGTTGATGCACACCCGTTAACGACACGACGGCCAGATCAGCCAGCGCGCCTTCACTCAATCCGCGACCAAACGTCGCTACTCGCAACGCATCCGCACCCGGCACAAACCCTCCGCCCGCTCGCGCCATGAGCGTCGCGAAACGTGCTTCTTCGAGAATGTCGCACGTGTTGTTGCTCGCCACGGAATCACTACCGAAACCGACCGCGACCCCCGCCTCCAAAAACCTCGCGAACGGCGCGCGCCCGTGCCCAAGCTTCGCATTCGACTTCGGACAGTGCGCAACCTTCGACTCTGTTTCTCGCAGCGTCTCGATATCACGATCATCGACACGTATACAGTGGGCCAACAACGGCTTAACATCGAGCACGCCGACCTGCTTCAAATACTGAATCGTCGAAACACCGGGCGCTTTCCACTCGATCTCACGTCGCGCCAGTCCTTCCGCAAACGCGCCACCACCGTCACGCACCAACTGATCCTCAGCCGCTGACTCAGCCGCGTGCATCATCAACGGCAACTGTTCATCACGCGCGAAGCCGGCGATCAACTCAAGCTGTGGTCCGCAGACTGTGTACGGCGCATGAGGCGAGACACCATCCCGCAGTAATTCGCTCTCGATCGCGCGCAGATCCTGCACCTTTGCCTTCAGCTTCTCAAAATTCTCCCCGGCTAGCCGCGCGTCTGGACCAAACGATTCCTGATAAACAACTCCGCGCAGCCCGACATCGCGCAGCGCCATCATGCTCATCATCCCCGAATCGCTCGCATCACCAACGCACGTGATCCCCGCACGCACGGCTTCACACGCGCCCCACGTCGCGGAAACACGAATATCATCAGCCGTCATCAACTCCAGCCGAGCGACTGTCAGCTTTCGCAGCCACGCAAAGAAATCTGTCTCTTCTTTTTCGAGGTAGCCACGCATCGCGGTGAGCTCCAAATGCGTGTGAAGATTCACGAGCCCGGGAAAGATGATCGCCTCGCCCAGATGATCGACTTTGAATACCGGAAACCTCTCGACGATCTCTGCGTGTGGTCCAACGCCCGCAATACGTTGTCCTTCAACCGCGACCGCACCATTCTCAACCGGTGCGGCAAACACGGGAACAACCCAACGCGCCGAATAGATAGTCGTCATTTGGCGGGAGCAGTCTCCTCAAGTGCAGCGCTCGAGTTCTTCGCACTCTTGAGCTGCCGGTAACGTTGCATGATCGAAATCACGTACGCACGCGTCGAGGGAATGTCGATGCGATTAATGAACTCCGCGCCCGACTGCGTGTTGCCCGGCGGATCCGGACGACTCCACTCCACCGCCCGGCTTGGACCAGCGTTGTAAGCAGCGATCATGCGCACCTCGGTTTCAGGCTGGTCGCGAAACTGCTCGTAGATCTTCTCGAGATACCAGCAGCCGATCTGGATGTTGCGCTCCGGATCACGCAATACACTCTCCGGATCGGCAGCCATCTGATTTTGTAGCTCCCGCATTCCGGTTTCGGCGGCCCACTCGCGCCCGACCACCGGCATCACTTGCATCAACCCGATCTCGCCGTCTTTGCCGGTCTTCCACGGACTGAAGTAGGTCTCTTCGTAGATGATGCTCCAGACGAGATCCGGATCGACGCGATAGATCGAGGCCTGGGTTTTGATTAAGGGGTCGAAGCGGTGGGTCCAGTAACTATTGAAAAAGTAAACGGCAAGCAGCAGTGTGAAGGCTAAGAGAATAACGACAATGACACGTCTCATCCCCTAATTTCTTCTTCTCAAACCACTCCAGAAACTAGCACGCGTGCAGGAGAAATCAACGCCTTCGTAGCGCGAACGCAGTGCGTGTTCGTCGAGAACATGTCCCTGAAGCCAGACTTCCGCTTCGAGCGTCGCGCCTACACTCAACTCGCCACGCAACGCGCGGCGGTTAACGAGCACTTCGAGTTTGATACGTTCGAGATCGAGATGAACCCAAAACAGCTCGCCACCGGAAAGCGGATTCGTGAGCGGCTTGAACGCGATCACACGTCCGGAGAGGCTCCAATCATTTTCATGCGCCGCACGTGCGGGCGCAGTTTTCTCCAGCGGCGACCAGCGCGTCTTGCCTTTGCCGCGCAACACACGCGCGCGATAAGCAAGACCGCAAAGACCGATGTGCAACTCCTGCGCGGCGAAGCCGGTTGGACCAACTTCGGTCAGGTTTTGTAATTCGAAGAGCACTTCGCAGTCAGTTCCCTCGCGATAACCGTGAATGACGGCCTCGCCTTCTTCGTCGTATTCCGTCAACGCCCACGGCGCGATCTTCTGAATGTAGCGCGCACGAAATCCCGGACGACAGTCAGCATAGAAAAGATCGCCGCTGCCCGATTCGTAAAGCACGGTCCAAACTTCGAGCCCTTCTCCCAGTTTCCAGCAGCGACCGTGCAAGACAGCGCCGCGGCGGCTGAGCTGCGTGGGCTCACCCTGATCACCTGCTCGCTCGGCGAGGTAATTGAAAGCCTTCTCGCTCGAAACCTCCAAGCCGATCGTTTCAAATGTAGGATTCATCATTAGTTATCAGTGCTGGTACGCGCATATTATTACGCGCTGCGCTTTCGCTGTCTATGCTTCGCGGGTTTGCCGTTGCTGTTTTCCGCGCGCGGCGCGCGTGTTCGGAAGCCGCGGATGACGCGTTGTGGGCCATGCGACGGCTGCACACCGGAGCGCACCATCTCCGCAAAAAGGTCGACATCGTAATCAGCCTCACGCGACATCTCTTCGCGGATCGTGTGCAGGACTTCTAAAAATTTCGGGCGTCTGTACATAACGACTATTTGTTAGACAGGATTCACAAGATTCTTCAAGATGTACATGTTAATCCTGAAAACATCTTGTAAATCCTGTCTAAAGTTTTACCTCAGTTGCTTCCGAAACCAAAAACTCCGGCGTCACGATCATCGGCACATAAAATCCCGCAGCCGTATTGAACAGCCTGATACGCGCCTGGCGCCGCACATTCGCGAGGTGCCCGAAGTTCCACGTCACCAGATAATCGATCTTGTGAAACGACGCAATCGCGACGTGCAGCGCATCCGCAATGTACTTGCGATGAAAGATACCGCGCGCGATGTAACCCTCCGCCAGAATCGCCGCCTCTTCAGTCAGATCAACCTGTTCGAGATTGCTGATCAGTTTCAAGTATGACGTGCGGTGCGGTTCTTTCAAACGAGACAGCTCCGACGCCACGAGCGGCGAAACCACCGCGCGATAGTCAGGCATCTCGTGCTCCCACCACCTGATCGTCAAGTCGCGCCGGAACGGCTCGCCATTATCGAGATAGGCGCCAATCACGGACGTCTCCAAATACAATGCTTGCTTCATGGAGTTACTACCACTTCCGGATTGATATTGTCGACGCTCTTCGGTTTCTGATTCAAAGGCTCCAAACGCATTGCTCCCCTTGCAAAGTCAAAATAGATGCGGAAGTGCCGCAGGAAATTACCACCTAAGATGCCGCTCTGCGTGAATCCGGCAGTTTCATTTACCGGTTCCAGGTCGAGCACTGCGGCATTGATCTTCTCCAGCTTACTCAGCCCCAAACTCAGTCGCGGCAGTTGCAGGAGCTTCACATCTTCCGTCACGCCGGCCGCGCCAAAGACGCGCATCTTCGAAGGCTGCAACAGATCGAGAAGCTGCTCTTCCTGCGAGAGCTTCTCCGAAATCACGGTGATGCTCGCCGCTGTATCGATTATAAAATTAACGTTCTTGTTGAAACCGTCAAGTCCGACTTCACCACTCAGGAACCCACTTGACGTAGTTCTTAGCGGAACTTCCACCGCGCCGTCGTTGGGCGCCACTGGAATCAACGCCTGCATAATCTCCGGCCGCCGGATCGTGGTCCAACTCTCCACTTCGTCCGTTTGCGCTTGCCGCACGAGCGACATGCGTCTCGTTCCGTAGTCGATCGACGTTAAAAACTTCGCCACCACTGACAGTCCGAGATAACCATCAACCGGCAAGTGACTGTCAAAAAATCTACGAATGTAAACCGGCACGTTCGAGATCTTCGCATTGCCGATCTCAATCGACTCGAGAAATCCGTAGACGATCTCAAACTTTCCACCACCACCAACCGCACGTGCGAGACCACCTCGCGCCACGGTCTTGATGCCGAGTCGTTTCGCAGTCTGCTCGGAAATTACCGACATGCCCGATCCGGTATCGAGCACGAACTTCAACGGTTCCTTTTGCCCGTTGACACGAATCTGAATGATGGGACGATTGTCAGTTGCTTCGAAAGAAACACTGGAACGGTATTCACCACTCGGCACGTAGAGCGAACCCTGGCGGCCGAGATAACGGAGAAAGTCGATGAGACCGACAATGCGAGCCCGTCGATCGAAGTCAGTCTTTGGCGCGATCAGCAGAAAACGCTCGTATGAATCCGCCGCCTCTTTGTACCTCTCACTTCGGGCCGCAGCCTGGCCCAGGGCAAACACATAATCGGGCTCGTCAGGATCCATCGCGGCTGCTTTGCGCAACGCAGGTATCGCGAGCGGCAGCCGGTTCTCGTAGAAGTCGACCATCGCGAGCCCGGCGACTGCGAGTGCTTCATTTGGATCGAGCGCCAGCGCTGTTTTGAACTCTTCAACAGAGAGGCGAAACTCACCGGCACCAAGAATCGCAGAGCCGAGGAGTGCGTGAGCGCGAGCTGAAAGTGGATCAACCATGATCACGCGTGCGGCGTTGTCGTAAGCGCCCTGTAAATTCCTCTGCTTGTACAAGGCGAAACTCAAACCGAGCCGGGCCTCGTTATCGTGTGTGTCTTTGCCGACGAGGGCGCGAAAGATCTTCTCGGCCTCTTCGTAGTCGCCCTTGCGCAGCGCGCGATAGCCTTTGCCGTGTTCCTTCTTATCGGCCTTCGCGACCGCAATGTGAGTCGCTCCGGCAAAGGCAAAACAAAGTACGAAGGCGGCCACACTGAAGGCCGCCGTCCGCGGAAAATGCTTTTTGTAATTACCTTGCATGATTCACACCTTCTGAGTGCCTTCTACGTGACGGTCACTTCAACACTTCTCCTGTCTTCATGGACCAGAGAACCAGATCGAGCTCGTCGAAATCTATCCGGACGTCGCGAGCGAAATGCACTAGCTGCTGCTCAACTTCGAGGTACTTCCTTCGCGTTGAAGGTGGTTTGGCTGAATCGATCACTCCGATCTCAGTCAAACATCGCATCACGTGTTTATCAAGAATCGCATGGCCCTTCACGCCGATGTTTCTGAGAAAGTGGCTGGCTTCCTTGTAACCAAGTCCTTTGACCTGTTTGTCCTGCGCCAGCCAGTCGCGACGTTCCAACGGATCGGAAAACGATCGCAAACGCTTTCGCAACGCCATGCCGCAGTCGGCGTGAAAGTAGTTTCTTGTACTGACAATGTAACGCGGTCGTGCTACTGGAAAACGATGTGCGCCGGCTTTCTTCAACGCGGCGGTCATCGCATCAGAGTCGCCTTTAAGCAACAGCGGCCGCACGGCGTCAACTGAATTCAGTCCCATGCGCGCCGAGGCACCCGCGGTGAAAATGCAGTAAGCCAGTTCTTCCCAAAGCCTGGCGTCTGATCCGTTGCGCCAAACTTCCTGAAACTCACGGAGCCTCTTCCGAATCTCTTTGCGTCGCGCTCTGTGAGTGGCCACTACGCGCTCAACTGTGACGGGTTCTTGATTGCGTTGCACTGTAGTTTGTCAATACGGCGATTCTATGAGTCTGCCGGAAACATTGTCAACGAAACTGCTTTGGATAAGTCCGGTAGGACAGTAGTGCCCTAATTTCAGATTTCTCTGCGTTGAAATGGCTCTTTAACGCAGAGAACGCAAAGATACGCAGAGAACCGCAGAGATAGCTTTAATTTAGGGGCACCACCGATAGGACAAATAGGTCGAATAAGACCTATAAAAACTGTTATTATACTTTTCCCGGTGGCCCCGCCGAGTTGAACATCCTCCTACTGTAACTGCGCATCAAATTTGGTCTCCTCGCGATATGAACTATGACGTTGAGATCTGTACATAATTTAAGAGTTAGTTGGCTGGTTGCCGTTGTCTTTTTCTTAGCTTCGGGCGCGTTGGCTCAGGTTCCGGTTGACAGCCCATCTCCGCTCGCCTCTCCATCACCAAGTCCATCGCCGTCAGAAACGGGACGCCCACTTTACGGCGTGCAGGGCGTGCTGATCGAAACTCTCGACGGCAAGATCGTTGCCTCGCAAGCTGAGAACGAACAGTTTAATCCGGCCTCGACGATGAAACTCGCCACCGCGCTGGTCGCACTGCGAACGCTCGGTCCGGACCATCGTTTCGCCACAGGCATTTGGACGGACGGCGTGCTCGACAAGGCAACCGGCGTCATCAACGGCAATCTCTACGTCTCCGGACGTGATCCGTCGTTTCACTACGAGCACGGTGTCCTGCTCGCGCGTGAGCTGAACAAACTCGGCATTAAACAGGTTAGCGGCGATCTCTTTGTCGCTCCCGGTTTTACGATGAACTTCAGCTCTTCGGCTAAACGTTCCGCCGAGCGTCTCTACGACACGCTGGATTCAACACTTCGCAGCCAGGAAGCCATGCGTGCATGGAATTATGAACGAACCCTGCTCAACGATCGGGCCGGTTTGGAAACCGTGCCGAGCGTGGCAGTGATGGGTGCGGTTGAGGTTGCTCCGGTTCCATCAACTGCGAAACTCCTGTTGACGCAACGGTCGAGCAAGCTGGTCGACATACTCAAAGTGCTGCTGTGCTATTCGAACAACTTCATGGCTGAGCGTATCGGCGAGGCCCTCGGTGGGCCTGAGTCCGTCAGGCAACAACTCACAACGCAGCTCGCTCTCGGACCTGACGATCTCAGAATTGCTTCGTTGAGTGGACTCGGTGTCAACCGCATCTCACCGCGTGTGATGATGAAGGTCTATCGTGAGCTTCGTACGGAGTTGCAAAAACACGGGCTCACGCCGGCAGCGATCATGCCGGTGGCCGGTGTCGATCCGGGAACACTGGAAGATCGTTTTACCGGGCTCGCGTGGCGTGGCAGCGTGATCGCGAAGACGGGAACCTTAATGAGGACCGACGGCGGTGCGAGCTCGCTAGTCGGGCAGATGCAGTCCGCGAATGGAGAAGTTTTGCTGTTTGTGATTATGAACCAGCGCGGTAGCGTTTGGCGCTTCAGGCAAAACCAGGATTATCTCGTGATGCTCACGCAGAACACGCGTGGCGGGCCGAAGGCTTTCACCTACAAACCGCTCATGCTCACGATGCAGCTCTCTCACACCGAAAGCAGTGTTGCCGGTAGTGAGGAGTACGAGCCACCAACCAAATCCGATAACTAAAGAAATGCGCCCCGTCATCCGAAGATGGCGGGGCGCTTTACCGTCCAACTGATGTCACGGCGTGCGGCACCGCAACAGCAGCGGACGATTCTCGTTGTACGGATTTACTTAAAGGATGAAAGCGCGCCTGGTTCCAGACAGAGTTTTTAGACAGGATTTAAAAGATTTTTCAGAATGTACAAGACACGTCCTGTGAATCCTGAAAAATCTTGTAAATCCTGTCCAAAACTATCTTTGTGATTTAGTACTCGCGGACGCCCTTAATCGCGTGTCCGCCGACGGATTTCGCTTTGTCGACTGCGTCGGAGCTGTATTGAATGTTCGACGTGCCGCCGCCGGAGGTATCAAAGACAGGCGCGCCGAACTGGTCCGTGTCCATACCGGCCGAAGCGAACTTCGCGACGAATAACGCGCCGAAGATGTCTCCGTGACCGCCGCCGCTGCGGTAGACCTCACCGGTTCCAAGCACCATGATCACGCCGTTGAATTGGAAGTTTCCATCAAGTGTTAATTTGCCGGTAACGATCAGAGTTCCCTGGCCGGTTGGATTGCCCGGTCCAAGCGTTAAATCACCGTCAACAAACGTAAAGACACCATCCGGATTACTCGCGCCCAAACCCGCAGTGCTGGCTATCGCAGCCGCGCCGCTGGTGAAATACCGTCCCTGATTTATGGCTGCCTGCTTCATTCCTTCGTCGCCATACATAAAGAGCCTCGCGCTGGCAACGTCTTTGAGAAATGATGGAGTGTTGCCGCCGCCTAAAACCCCCGGATTACCTGGCGTCACATTCGGACCACTACCGTCGCAATTGCTCCCGTCCGGATCACAACCGTCGATAACGTTGTTCGTTCTGTTGTAATCAGCGTTACTGATCGCAAATGCGTCAATAGTACCTCCGCTACCGGAGGCATCTACGCCGGAGGTCGATGTCACATTACTGCCACCGAGATTAAAACTGATCGGAGTTCCGGAACCGTTCGGCAGTGTGACTGTCGCTTTCACGTCATACTCGAGCGTGTAACGATTAACCACGACTTCCATGTTCTTACGACTATCTCTCGGCCCTAATCCGGTTACACGAATCCGGAGACGTTCGGGCCTATAGTTAGCCTGAGGAACAATCGCACACATCGCGGCGCTGTTCTGATTATCGGGATCGATGATCGAAGTGACCTGGAACCGCGTGCCTCCGTCGGCAGTGACGTTAACGTAGCCTCCAGCCGTCGTGGTCCATAGATTCGGCGAACACACGACATTGCGAAATGAAGCCTTCGTGCCCGAAGGATTCGACTCTACGTTGCCACGTAAAATTTCCAGCGTCTTTGCAACGCCCGCTTCCGCCGCGTAGTAAGCCTGCATCTCAGCCGTCGAGTCACGCGCGGTGATACCCGTCATCGTCGAAGTTAAAATCAAGACACCACCGGCAGCCAGCAACAGCAGTGAAAGAAGGACCGCTGTGATCAGTGCCGCGCCACGTTCACCGGCGCGATGTTCGCGATATGAAGCTGGTTTATGTGATCTCATTTAGTAACCCCAAAGACCTGTATTACGGAGTGTGACGTCTGAACAAAGCAAAACTGAGTAAGGCGGTTGATAACCCGGCGAGCCCGGCTGGCCCACCGCGTCCAACGTTACGGAGATTGCTATGACGATGTATTTCGCATCCGCCGGATTCACTTCATCTACCGATTTGTCAGTGATGTCAGATCCGCCCGGCGGTGCTGTATAAGTCACCTTCTGATCGAAGTAGTGAATGTTCATACCGTCGATACGGTTAGCCAGCACCGTGCTGCCGCTTCCATACTGATCGTGTCGAGCCAGGTACATCGTGTTGTCGGCTGTGTTGATGAAATAGGTTATGTCTTCATTTGCATCCTGAACGTTGTCGCGCGAGGCGTCAGTCACTGACGGGTCGTAGTCGTACCGGTTAAGGTTCGAACGGACGCGAATCTCGTTAAGCCCGGAATCGGCAGCGACAATGCCGTTGCCCGTCATGTTGAAGCCGGAATTCGCGATCTCGCGCGACATGATGTTGAGTGCGCGCTGCGTGTCGGCGAGAGCGTCAGACTTCTGGTTTTCACGACTACGCACACGCAGCGCATTCGCGAGCAGCGTGGCGGCGGCAGTCATCAACGCCATCGTGATCACCATCGCGATCAGAAGCTCGAGGAGAGAGAAACCGCCGCTCGTGTTCTTGTTGTTCGACGAATTCATAAATCCCTCGCTAATAAATACCGACCACTTGTGTGGACCGTTGCGTAGTAATGGTGACTGTTTCGAAAGCAGTTGCCGCTCCTAAAGGAGTCACCGAAACCTGGACGCGCTTCAGAGTTGGCGCGCCCTCGTCCGGATTTCCCACCGGCACTGTGCTCAAGTCAGTGATGATTGTGGTCACCACGTAAGGGCGGCCTGCGTTCGTTACCGTCTCGTTAACCGGAACGCTTGTTTGTGCGAGCCCGCCGTTTGGATATGCATAAGGCACGGAGCGCGTTTGCGTGGTAAACGGTATGGTCCGCAGCCATTCCATTCGCCTTTGCGCGAGCGCCATCGCCAGCTCGCGATCGTCGGCGCGGCTGTTCGCCTGGATCGCGTACGTAAAGAGCGAGGCGATGCCGAGTCCGATGATCATGAGAACGACGAGCGCGATCGCGGCTTCGAGTAGCGTGAAGCCTTGCTGTGCGAAATCGTTTCTGCGGTTGGCAATTTGTTGATGCATGATATTCGCCACCTCAGTTGCTTACGGACACTGTGAGCTGTTGTGGTGATCCGCAAGAAGGATCCGCCGAAACATTGACGATGAACACACCGCGATTTCCGGCGCCGTTCTTCGTCGTGACGGAGATCACGCTCGAACCACTGCCGTCGATACGTAGCAGCCCGACTCCGAGTGTCAGACTGTTTCCGTTTCCGGCGATTGAAGCGCTGATGGTGCGGACTCCAGTTGCGTTCACCATCGTAAACACCGCAGTTCCGGTGTGGTTGCCTGAGTCGCTCTGGCTCAGAAAAAGAGTGCTCGGGCTAATCGCTGAAGTGCACTGTGCCGAGGGTGTCGGTGTTGGCGTTGGAGTGGCCGTAGGCGTCGGTGTGGGATTTCCATTACCGTTTCCATTGTTTCCGTCACTGCCGTTTCCATTGCCGTTGTTGTTGGGCGTCGGAGTTGGCGTTGGCGTTGCCGTTGGCGTAGGTGTCGGGTCCACGCTCTCTTGCGGGCTCGGTGATGGATCAACTGCCGGAGTTCCATCCGGACTGGGATACGGGGTTGGACTCGGAGTCGGATTTGAAGTGTCGACGTCGCCGGTAACTTCAGCTATTTCCACAGGCGGGATAAGTTGGTCCGGAAAATGTTGTTCGCCGACGGTGATGTCGCCTGATCCTGAGACGTCAACGGGAAGACTGCGATCGAGGTATTCACTACGTATCTGGAACACCCATGCTTGCGCGATTCTGCCGCGCCAGTCGAAAGTCACCCTTTGAGCGGCCGTAGCGAAACTCAAACCGGATTCGAGTTCGAAGGTGCGGGTTTCGACCGTGCCCGCGCCGAAGTCCATGGTGATCGCGTAAGTGGTGCTGCCCGGGCCAAACGTTTCGATCGACGACTCCTGGCCCGAGGGAGCGTGGCGTCTGATTGCATCGGCGCGTGCCTTCTCGACGTAAGTCGCGAAGAGGCGGGCGGAGTTCTGAAGCCGAAATTCCGCGCGCGCGTTTCTGATCCCGAGAACGCCCCCGGTCGAGACGACCACGATGATCGTGAACGTGATGACCATCTGCGTGAGGGTGAACCCGCGCTGTTGCGTCGTTGTTCTGCTATTGGGTTTCATTTACGCGATAACCTCCGACAGGACCAATCCTGGTCCACCATGGGCAAGTACCGTTCCGGTGAGAATCGTTGGGAAATTCCTGACTTTGCTGAGTGTTCTCAGAGGCTGAGAGCTATGACGTGTTACTTTTAGTTACGGTAGTGAGAAGTCAGATTCCTATAACCGCTGATTAAACGGATCTGTATAATCCGTGGTTAATGGCCGATGTCCTACTCGTCGAAGATAAAGACAGTCTCCGTCGCGTACTGCGATTGACCCTCGAGAATGCCGGATATACCGTCGCGGAAGCGATCGACGCTCGCGAGGCCCTCACCGAAATCGCCAACTCGCGTCATCGTCTCGTACTCACCGATCTGCGTATGCCGAACGGCTCAGGTCTCGACGTGCTGCGCGCCGCGCGTGCCGCTGATGCAGACGTGCCTGTGATCGTCATGACGGCTTTCGGCTCGATCGACGAAGCCGTGCAGGCAATGAAAGACGGCGCCCATGACTTTCTCCAGAAACCAGTCGATTCGAACCACTTGCTGCTGCTGGTCGAGCGCGCGCTGGAACAGGCGCGACTGAGAACCGAGAACGTGCTGTTGCGTGAGGAGTGGTCGCGTCGTTACGGCTTTCCGCGAATACTCGGCGAGTCGGAAGCGCTCAAACGCGCCGTCGGCGAAACCCAACGCGTCGCGCAAACCGAGGCGACTGTTCTGCTGCTCGGCGAATCGGGCACGGGCAAGGAGTTGTTTGCACGTGCGGTCCATCATCTTTCGGCACGCCGCGATCAGCCTTTCGTCGCGATCAAC
>DASTTS010000675.1:0-2219 GCA_035760085.1 Pyrinomonadaceae bacterium | reverse complement strand
GGACTAACCTTGACGGCGTCTGTCGACAAAAGCTCGATCACGACCTCGAGCTTTGAAGGATTGCTCACTTCGACCAACGGCGCACCCGCAATGACGACACGTTCGCTCTCTTCGACAACTCTTAGAACTCTTCCGTCTGTTGGAGCGTGAACCTTTACCGACGCCGCTGGTGAACCCTGACTGTGGTTGCCCGCGAGCAGCGCGGCACGCGCAACCTCGACTTCATGTGCCGCACTCTCGGCTCTGGACCGCGCAGCTTCATACTCTCGCAAGCTGGTGGATACGGCAGTTTGTGACCTTTCCAACTCCTGGCGCGAGATGACTCCGTTGCGTGCCAAATCCTCACTACGCTCCAATTCGCGTCGCGCCTGTTCGTAGGTT
Organism: Pyrinomonadaceae bacterium; assembly: GCA_035760085.1. Classification (GTDB taxonomy): domain Bacteria; phylum Acidobacteriota; class Blastocatellia; order Pyrinomonadales; family Pyrinomonadaceae; genus PSRF01. The sequence continues at coordinate 1,838 of DASTTS010000675.1, read as the reverse complement.
GCTTTGTTACGTTCGACCATTCGATCAATTTCGCGCTTTGCATCTACCGCTGCGTCAACGCGAGCGACTGCTTCCGCCCTTTGGCGCGGATCGAGTGGACTCAACGGCAAAGGATCGATATGAGCGATCAGTTGTCCGCTCTTTACTGCGTCACCGCGGCGGAGAGCGATGCGTCGCAAACGTCCGGCAACTGGCGCGGCAACCACATACCGGTCACGTACGCGAGTCTTCCCTTCACCATCAACGGTAACCGTCATCGCATCACGCGAAACACCAACCACATCGACCCGCGTTGGCGTAGGACGCAGCCACATCGTCAAGAGCCCAACAACGACGACGGCAACCAGTAATAAAAGTACGGTGTTTAAGATTCGTTTCATGACATTTCACTCCCGCGTCTTCAAGACAGCGACCAGATCCAGATGCCGCAGCCGCCACTGCACCAGGTAACCCGAAAGAAAAGCTGATCCGGCTACCACCAGAAAAGCCAAAGCGTAAGTCCTGGCGCTGATAAAGAGTGGAAACCGGATAAGCTCGGTATCGATGGCGACGGTGATCAGCCCGGCGATTCCATACCCCAACGCGAATCCGACCGGGATCGCAATCATGGTGAGAATTGCCTGCTCGCCCAGCAACATGAAACCAATCTCGCCGCGGGTGAAGCCAAGAACGCGCAGTGATGCAAGCTCATGGCCGCGCTCAGAGAGCGCAATGCGCGCGCCGTTGTAGACCATGCCGAAAGCGATGATTACGGCAAAGGCGATCAGGACCACGGTTGAGACATTGATAGTCCTGGCAATAGTGTCGTTGAAGCTGGCTAAAGCAACTTCGGGAATCGAGACCGAACTGATCGCCGGCGTCTGTTTCAGCTGCGCATATAACTCTGGAATGCGTGGAGACTCCACCATCAGAAACGCGCCGCTGCTGGTCTGCCCTTCCTGCATCAATCGGTTCAAGGCGCGCTGGTCCATGTAGGCGGAGAGTCCAACCAATTCATCGACAGTTCCGGCAACGACAACGTCGCGCACGGGCCGCGCTCCTTCGAGAACTTCAACGGTGACACTCTGTCCGGTCCTGACACTCAGCATGTCCGCGAGTTCGGTCGTCAGCAATAGACCATCTGGCGGAAGCATGACGGGCTGAAAATCCTTGCTGACTACTCGACGCAGATCAGCCGCGCTTTCCAATCCAAGCAAGGCGATGCGGCGTGTCCGGTGTGCAAATCGAAGTCTCGCCGGCACCGCGCGGTAGGATTCCACGCGAATCACGCCGGGCAGGTGCGCGAGATCGTATTTAACGTTTGCCGGCCGAGGTTCATGAAAAGTAACCGAGACGTCCTCGCGTTGGACCGCGTCAAACTGGACCTCGACGATCCGCTCGATAGTGTCCAAGTAAAGGAAGAACCCAACAACCAGCAAACTCACTGCGAGGGCGATACCGAATATCGAGACCATTGCCTTTGCGGGTCGTCTCTCGAGATTGCGCAGAATGATCCGGACGGAGGTGGGAACGAGGCGATGAAAACCGAGACGCTCAATGAAGCCGGCACGGAACCGAGCCGGCGGTTCAGGACGCATTGCTTCGGCTGGCGGGAGTCCAACTGCGCGTCTGACAGCGGCTAGCGCTCCGATCGTTGCCGAACCCAGACTGATTAGTACCGCGCCGGTGATGACCAATGGTCCAGGTTGATAGACCAGCACAGGAAACCTGAAGAACTCCATGTAGAGTTCTGTGATCTTCAGACCGAAATACCAGCCCACGCCAATTCCGAGTGCAATCCCACCAAGCACAACCACAAACGCAAGCTTCAAATAATGAAAACCGATCGAGTAGTTTCC
>DASTTS010000674.1:0-11944 GCA_035760085.1 Pyrinomonadaceae bacterium | reverse complement strand
CAAGTGTCTGTTGTCAGGAAATATTTTGGCACGGTCGAGCGCAATGCGACGAGTTTTACTTACGAAACACCGGGCAGCGATGTGCCGCGTCTCATCAGCAGTAGTGTGTCTGCGCAGAACTGGACCGGACTGAACGGTGTGCCGTCGCAAGTGACGACACAGTTCGGTGTGGCCGCTGATGGCGCGTGTGTGCTGACCGCCCCAGACGGCACAGTCTACAAAGAGTATTACGGCACTGGCTGGCAGCGTGGGCTGACGACGCTCAGTGAAATCTGGTCTGCGGGAGTGCGTCAGAAATGGACCACTACGGCGTGGACGCAGGACAACACTTCCGTTGGTTATGAAGTTAATCCGCGTGTTACAGAAACAAATGTCTACGACACGGGCGGCAACCGGCGCCGCACTGTGATCGATTACGGCGTTTACGCAGCTTATGGTCTACCGTACGGCGTGCACGAGTACGCGGCTGATGGCAGCACGGAGATCAAGCAGAGTTTCACCGACTACAATCTCAGCCAGGCTTATCTCGATCGTCGCATCATCGGGCTTGTTTCTGAGGTGCAGCTCAAGAACGGCTCCGGGCAAACCTTCAATAAAACGACCTATGTTTATGACGACCCGGCGCGGCTGCATGGCGTGCCCGCGTCAGCCACACAGCACGATGTCAATTACAACCTCGCTTTGACGGCACGCGGCAACGTTACTGCCGTTTCACGTTGGGACGTCGATGACATCAACAACGCGGCGAAGAGGCTCACCAGTTATACAAACTACTACAACACAGGCACGCCGATCTCGACCACCGATCCGGCCGGCCATCAGAGCAGCATCGCTTACGGTGACTCATTCTCTGACGGCTTGAACCGCAACACGTTTGCTTTTCCGACCACGATCACCGACGCAGACAACTTCAGCTCGTACGTGCAGTACAACTTTGATTTCGGCGCGATGACGCGCACGCAATCGCCTACACCCGCAGACCAGTCGCAGGGTGCGATCCAGACGATGAGTTACAACAACCTGGGCCAGCTCGAGCGCATCACTACGACGAACAACGGGGCGTACAAACGTTTCTGGTATGGAGCGGATTACACGGCGAGCTACGCGACCGTGAATAACGTGGCGGACGAAACATATGTGATTGCTGTGGTTGACGGTCTGGGCCGAGTTATTGGCGCTGCTTCTAATCATCCCGGCAGCCATGGCGGTTACAGTCTTGTAAACACAAACTATGACCAGATGGGACGCGCGACGAAAGTCTCCAACCCTACCGAAGTGAACAGCTCCTGGGTACCGGACGGTGATGACCAAGCGGGCTTCTACTACACGCAGCAGACCTATGATTGGAAAGGACGCCCCCGAATCACCACCAATCCGGATGGCACAACCAAAGAGGTGAGTTACGCAGGCTGCGGCTGTGCGGGCGGAGAAGTTGTCACGCTCACTGACGAAGGAACGATTGACGCCGGCATCGCCAAGCGCCGCCAGCAAAGGATCTATGCGGACGTGCTGGGCCGCACGTGGAAGACCGAACTTCTTAACTGGCAAGGCGGTAGTGTCTACTCAGCCACCGTTAACACCTACAACGCGCGCGATCAAGTCACGCAAGTCAGACAATATGCGGGCCCGGAAGGCAGCGGTACTTACCAGGAGACGACGCTAACCTATGACGGCTACGGCCGCCTGAAAACCAAGCATGTACCGGAGCAGAGTGCGAATGCGAATACGGTATGGGACTACAACGCGGATAACACGATTCAAAAGATCACGGATGGCCGTGGCGCCGCGACCAACTATGCTTACAACCAACGTCACCTGTTAACTGGCATCAACTACACAGTTCCGTCAGGTTCGCAGATTCCGGTACCGGGGCCAATCACTTACGCCTATGACGGTGCGTCCAATCGCACCTCCATGACTGATAGCACCGGCACAACCAGCTATGGTTACGATTCTCTGTCGCGCTTGAGTTCAGAATCGCGCACGTTCACCGATCTCGGTGGTACCTACGCTTTGAATTATTCCTACAACCTCGCCAATGCTCTAACGGTGCTCTCAATTCCATTTCGCTCGCAGCAGATTGGCTACAACTACGACAATGCAGGTCGCTTATCGGGTGTGACGGGCAGTGGGTTTGCGGCAAACTACTGGTTGGGATCCACCCAGTACACGCAAAATGTAACCAGTTTTGCCTCCAACATCGAGTATCGAGCCTGGGGCGCACGCAAGAGCATGACCTACGGAAACACCACAAGTGAACAGACTACTTTCAACTCACGCTTGCAGCCGACTACCTTGACGCTCAACAACATGAATTACCAAAACACGAGCATCTGTTGTCCTCATCCGAGCTACAGCACGATGACGTGGTCCTATGACTACTACAACGACGGTCGTATTAAGACGGCGTGGGATTCGAGCAACGATTGGTTCGATCGCGCTTACAAATATGACCATGCTGGTCGTCTGAATGAGGCGACCACCTACCGGCGGGCACGTGGTTTGAGCCCCTCTACTCAGAATCCCGACCCTTACTACCAAAACATCACCTACGATGCTTTCAATCACACCAGTCGTACTGGCCTGCTTTACACTGGTGAACCGAGCGACGTTGGCACTTGGGTCAATAATCGACGCACTAATTCTGGCTGGCAGTACGACGCAGACGGAAACACCACTGTCGATCCAAATTTTACCCAGACATTTAACGCCGCCGGAAAGCCGTCGCACTCAGTCTCGCTAGCGCAGGTCGGTGATGGTTCAACTTATCCCCACCAACCTCGCTTAGATATCGCACAGAATTACGACGGCGCCGGAGCACCGGCAAAGCGTGTGCAGATCTCGCGACAACCTGATTTTCTTAATGCGGGTGAAGGACCACCGATTGAAGACACTCAGACTACGTTTTACGTGAGATCCAGCGTTCTCGGAGTTGCAGTGGTGGAACTGAACGGTCCCGGCTCAAGCGACATAGTCAATGTATATGCTGGAGGACAGCGTATCGCCCGGGACGAGTGGGACAATATTACCTTCGAGCATACCAACCCCATAACTGGTAGCCGCGTCAACTCAGCCGGCCACTCAAGTTATCGCGCTACTAACAGAGAAGAGCGCGACTCGTTTGCCGCTGAGATCCCGATTTCTAACCCTTATCCGTCAACACAGCACTATGTGGATTACAGGTTTGGCGAGCCGCTCTACATCGAAGGTGGTGATCCCTTTGATTACAGCACGGGCAGAGAGATTGATGGTATTCCTGTGTCTGAAGCTGAGTTTCAGCGGCGCGTAGGTAATGGTTCTATCAACCTAGAAAAGACGGACCGAAAGGGAAATGTCTACACGTCAGGTACTGTCGTGAATTATGGCAGCAGCGTCTGGGTTGATGAGTGGCAATTGCGTTATTCGGTGTCCGGAACCGACGTTTTAATAGTAATCGGTCCTGACGGATCGGCATCCATGCCCCAAGGGCCGACTGTGACGACTATCGCGGAAAATTACGGGTACTTCATTACTGCGTCCGACGGTTTGCAACTCCCTAATGCCCCTGTGCAACGACAGACACAGGTTCCGTTGCCTTCAGACCTAAAGGATAGAGTGGCAGGTATAGTGAACAATCAAAACACTGACTGTGCCAATTTCATTCAAAGGTTGTTCGCCGCTGTCGCCGGCATAAAAGGCGACACTTACTCAGATGACCCGATGAAGCTGTTTGAACGAGTAAATAGGCAAGCTGGATTTAAATTGAAGAACACTAGTCCCTACGGCGGGCAAGCGACGAGAGAAGGAAACAAACGCGTGATTTATATCAATCCCGTGCTATCCTCAAGTGATCCTCGTCTGATCGAGCACACACAGAATGCATATGCCGTAACGGCCTTGAATGAGATCGTGCATCATGCAAGAAAGTCGGGTCTTTACGATGATCGCACATTATCGCGGGCGATCTTTACGTTGCTAACACCTGAACAGCGCGCACAAAACCCTCTGCCGAAAACAAGCAATGTAGAGGTAAATAGCGTGTATTTTCATAGTCTATTCAAGCTACACTGTCGTTCGTTGACTGGGGAGTAAATCAGTGAAAATCGTCACCATGCTGTTGTTGGTTTTTATGATAGTGACGCAGAGACACGACACAAACCGTCAAGATTGGCGACAGATTGTTCCTTTGCAATCCACGCGGGCGGATGTCGAGCGCCTCCTCGGGTCAACTAAAGAAGTATATTTTGCTATCTATAAACTCAAAGAGGGCAGTCTGTTTATTGAGTATTCAAGTGGGCCCTGCAGGCCAGGACGCAAAGGCGGTTGGAACGTGCCCGAAAACGTTGTTGTTAGCGTTAGCTTTTCGCCGAAGCACGGGAAGCGAATATCCAGCCTCAAGCTCGACCCCAATAAATTTAGAAAAGTCATCGACCAGCATGTGGGTGGGATCGTCTACTACATCAATGATGACGAGGGAATAATGTACCAGGTTCAGTCCGGTAAAGTTGATACAATCGAATACGGCCCTGCAAAAAAACATGAGCACCTATACTGCGGCGATACCGCTGATCAAAAAGTTCCACCTCAGTAGAGGGAAATAACTCCACCTGCTTTGCAAGCACTACGCCGCAATTTTCCAATGGCCGCCTCGCTTGACGCACCGCACGGCGCATGCTAGCTTGCGGCTTCACCTGTTATTCGTATTTAAAACAACGCAGGCGTCCCGCAAACAGGGCGCGTGGTGACTAAATTGACCGCATCTGCTCCGCAATTAAAACAGACTCCACTAAATGCCATCCACCGGCAGTTGGGTGGACGGATGGTGGACTTCGGTGGCTGGGACATGCCCGTCCAGTATCCAGCCGGAACTATCGAAGAACACCTCCGCACTCGCACACATGCCGGACTCTTCGACGTTTCCCACATGGGCGAGATTGACGTCAGAGGGCCGGGAGCAATCGCATTCATCAATCGCTTAACATCAAACGACGTCACGAAGCTCGTCGACGGGCAGGCGCAGTACTCGGCTCTAACCACTCCACAAGGCACCGTGATCGACGATCTACTCGTGTATCGTCTCTCGTCCGTTCACCTGCTGCTCGTCGTCAATGCCAGCACTACTGAAAAGGACTGGGATTGGATCAACTCGCAATACGCGGGTGAGATGGTCGATCTGAAGAACGCAAGCGACGACTACTGCCAACTCGCGCTGCAAGGCCCTGACGCCCAATCGATTCTCGAAAAGCTTACCGATCTGCCGCTCAGCGAGATCAAGTATTATCACTTCGCACACGGCAACGTTGATGGCGTCTTTGGAATCGTTTCTCGCACCGGTTACACCGGCGAAGATGGTTTCGAAGTTTACGCTCCGGCGAATCGTGCAGAGCAACTCTGGAACAAGATTCTCGACGTTGGTCAAACAGGCACGCCAACGGGCGTGTTGCCATGTGGTCTGGCCGCTCGCAACACTCTGCGACTCGAAGCAGGCATGGCACTCTACGGCAACGACATCGACGACACTACCACGTTGCTCGAAGCGAACCTCGGTTGGATCTGCAAGTTGGATAAAGGCGACTTCATCGGCCGCGAAGCGCTGGCGCGTCAGAAACAAGAAGGCGTGAAGCTCAAACTCGCCGGCTTCGAGGTAACTGAGCGCGGCATCGCACGCGATCACCAGGAAGTTGTCATCGATGGTCAGCGAGTTGGACATGTAACATCGGGTAGTCCGGCGCCGTTTTTGAAGAAGAATATCGGACTTGCTTACGTACCCGTCGAATTCGCGAGCGTCGGGCAGGAGATACAGATTGATGTGCGCGGAAGACTGGTGGGCGCCCAGATCGTGAAGACGCCTTTTTACAAGAGACAGAAGTAGACAGGATTACAGGATTAACAAGATTGACTAGATAGGATGGAGGATCCATGGCGAACGTTCCGGAAGACCTGCACTACAGCAAAGATCATGAATGGGTGAGGGTAGACGGTGATCAGGCCATCATCGGCATCACTGACTACGCACAAAACTCATTGGGTGACGTAGTGTATGTCGAGTTGCCGAAGGCGGAAGATGAGTTTGCAGCGAATGAGTCGTTTGGCTCGGTCGAGTCGGTGAAGGCAGTCTCCGAAGTCTTCACTCCGGTTGCCGGCGTCGTAGTAAAGATCAACGAATCGCTCGCCGACGAACCTGAAACCGTTAACTCGGATCCATACGGCGACGGCTGGATGATCCGGCTGAAGATGTCTAACCCAGGCGAAGTCGATAGCCTCCTGACCGCCGCGGAGTATGAAGATTTTACGAAAGCTGAGAGCGAATAATCTTGCGCTACATTCCTAACTCGCCGGAAGAGCGCAGCGAAATGCTCGAGGCAATGGGGCTCGGATCGGCCGAAGAACTATTCGATTCCATTCCTGAAGATCTGCGCTTAAAGCGACCGCTCAACACTCCCGCAGCACTTTCAGAAATAGAACTGCTCGAGCGCTTCGAACAGATGAGCGCGCGCAACACGGGCGCACGTCGCATCAGCTTCATGGGCGGCGGCGCCTATTCTCATTACATCCCGACGATCGTCGATCACATTCTCTCGCGCTCCGAGTTTTTCACTGCCTACACGCCGTACCAGCCGGAGATTTCCCAGGGCACACTGCAAGTCATCTTCGAATTTCAAACACTCGTGTGCCAGTTGACGGGCATGGAAGTGGCGAATGCGTCGATGTACGACGGCTCAACCGCGCTTGCGGAAGCGGTGTTGATGGCCGAGCGCGTGACGAAGCGATCGAAAGCTGTGGCTTCGACTGCGACACACCCGCAGTACCTGGAAGTGATCCAAACGTACGTGCAACACGCGGGGATTCATCTCGAGCTGGTTCCATTTGATGAAAAGACGGGCCAGTCGTGGCAAGCGCTGGCCGGCGCGATCGACAATGAAACAGCGGCGCTCGTGGTCCAATCACCAAATTTCTTTGGTTGTATCGAAGACGTTGCGGCACTTGCCGATGCCGCTCACGCAAAAGGCGCGTTGCTCGTGGTTGCGATCACCGAGGCGATGTCACTCGGACTACTGAAATCGCCTGGCGCGTGCGGTGCCGACATTGTCGTGGCTGAGGGACAGTCGTATGGAGTTCCACTTTCTTTCGGTGGTCCATACGTTGGTTTGTTTGCGACGCGCGAAAAATATGCGCGGCAGATTCCCGGACGGCTCGTCGGAGAGGCTTACGACAAGGAAGGCCGTCGTGGTTTCGTGCTCACACTCGCCACGCGCGAACAGCATATTCGACGTGAGAAAGCGACGTCGAACATTTGTACTAATGAAGGGCTGATCGCGCTTGCAGCGACTGTCTATTTAGAGACGATGGGCCGGCGCGGTGTGCAGGAGGCCGCCCACCAGTGCGCGCAAAAAGCAGCCTACGCCGCGCGTGCAATAGGAAAGCTGAATGGCTATTCACTTCCCTTCTCTGGTCCTTATTTCAATGAATTCATCGTCCGTGGACCAGGCCGAGCGGTGGACTTGCTGGCGCGTCTCGGCAAGGAGAAAGCGATCGATGGCGGGATCGCGCTGTCGCGGTTTGTGCCCGACCGGCCCAATGATTTCCTGGTTTGCGTCACCGAGACAAACAGCCGCGCGCAGATCGACGCACTCGTAGAAGGATTAAGGTCAATATAGGGCCTCATCAGTTTCTATGACGATCACAAAAGTCACCAGTCACATCAGTCCGAACGAGCAGCTCATCTTCGAGCGATCGCAAACGGGTCGCATTGGATATCGCCTGCCGGCTCTCGACGTCGATGAGGTCGAGCTGAACATCCCAAGTGAGTTTCGTCGTGACGACGATCTCGAAGGCATGCCCGAAGTCAGCGAAGTCGACGTCATTCGTCACTTCGTTCGCATGTCCACGTGGAACTATTCAATCGATCTCGGCATGTACCCGCTGGGTTCGTGCACGATGAAATACAACTCGCGACTGAACGAAAAAGTCGCTCGAATCGCCGGTTTCGCCAACCTTCACCCGTTAACTGAAGAACGCGACGCACAAGGCGCGCTGCAAGTGATCTACGAATTACAACAGCACCTCGCGGAGATCACCGGACTACCCGGAATCTCACTGCAACCCGCAGCAGGCGCACACGGTGAGATGACGGGTATCATGATCATTCGCGCGTTTCTCGATGCGCGCGACGGAGCCGCAGCGTCACACCGCCGCACGATGCTGATCCCCGATTCAGCTCACGGTACAAACCCGGCCTCAGCGCATCTCTCCGGGTTCTCAGTAAAAACGATTCGCTCGACCGCCGAAGGTCTGACCGATCTCGATCACCTGCGCGAGCTCTGTGCACACGGCGAAGTCGCCGGGTTGATGTTAACCAACCCAAACACGCTCGGTCTTTTCGAGCGCAACATCAAACAGATCTGCGAAATCGTTCATGAAGCCGGTGGCCTCGTTTACATGGACGGCGCCAACATGAACGCGCTCGTCGGTGTGGCGCGCCCGGGCGACATGGGCGTCGACGTCATTCACCTGAACCTGCATAAAACTTTTTCAACTCCGCACGGCGGAGGTGGACCAGGCTCTGGTCCATGCTGCTGCACTAAAGAGCTCGAGCCGTACCTGCCGGTGCCGCGCATCGTGAAGTCTTCCGATTCTACGTACGCGCTCGACTACGATCAGCCCAAGTCGATCGGACGTGTGAAAGCATTCCTCGGTAACTACGGCATGATGCTACGCGCACTTTCATACACGCTAACCCACGGGAACGATGGCTTGCGTGAAGCGACCGAAGCGGCGGTGCTCAATGCGCGCTACGTCGCAGCGGGCTTGATCGATGATTACGACAAGCCGTTCGCGGGTGCGCCGATGCATGAGGTCGTGTTCACTGATAAGCGGCAGTCGCGGAAGGGTGTGCATACGCTCGACATCGCGAAGCGTTTGATCGACTACGGATTCCATCCGATGACGATCTACTTTCCGTTGATCGTGCAGGGCGCGATGCTCATAGAGCCGACCGAATCGGTGGGACGGCAGGAACTTGATCAGTTCATTGAGGCAATGAAGTCAATCGCGGTGGAGGCTGTTGAAAATCCTGACCTGGTGTTGAATGCACCACACGATACACGCGTTGGGCGACTTGATGAGGCTAAAGCCGCGCGTAAACCGATCTTGCGTTGGAAGGAAACTCAGTCGTAGACAGGATTTACAAGATTTGAACAGGATTCACATGTTAATCCTGAAAAATCTTGTAAATCCTGTCTAAGGTTTATTCGGCACTCTCAGCAACGCCAATCTTTCAACGGGCCTGCCATTCAGAATGTGCTCCTCGATGATCTCGGGCACATCCGCGGCCCGCACTTGCGCGTACCAAACACCATCCGGATAGACCATCACCGCGGCACCAACCGCGCAAAAGCCAACTGATCCACATTCCGTCAACACGACCGTCCCATTCGGACTACATCCCTTCGACACTTTCCCATACTGTAGCCCGCGCCCCTTCAACTCGCGCTCGAACGCGTCCTTAACTGCGGCACTATCATTCGCCGAACACGACTTACCCGTACACACAAAAACGTGATACTGAATGGCCGCCGCGGCAATCGGCGCAAGCTCAACTAATCGATCGCAGTCTTCAATAAATTCCACGTCGCTCATGCTACCACCTTTTGTACTTCTTGTGCTTCTTGTAGAATGAATCGTTCGAGCATGTTGCTCGACTTCGATCAGACGTTTGGTTAGTAACTCTTTATGGCTACCGGCCTGGTTATCCACATCTCCTCGGGCGAAGACCGGCACACCGAAATCCTCTCCGACGACAACCTTCGCATTGGTGCTTGCGAGACCTGTGATCTGCGGCTCCGCGCTTCCAGTCTGCCCAAAAGCGCAGCAAACACCGTTTTGCTCGAACTGACCCGGAAGAATGTTTCTTATCGCATCTCGGATTTCGATCCCAATGTTTCGCTGACGCAGAACGGGCAGCCCGTTGCCGTGGGGAACGAGATCCGCGACGGCGACGAGTTTCGCCTCGCTGACTCAGATTTAATACTCCACTTTTTCCCGGTTCGCGATCTTCCCGCGATTGTTCCGCAGTCTCCCCGCGAGACTCACGTCGCGCCATTTATCGAAGCCGCGGCAATCGAATCGGCAGCTACTGCACGGCGCGACGACGCGAAAGTCTTTCTGCGCCAGTTCACCCGCGAGCTGGTGCACGAAATCAACCCCAGCACGAAGATAATCGTACTCGGCATCGCCATCGCGCTCGTCGGCGGCATGCTCTATCTCGGTTTCGCGATGTACAAGGAGTTGCAGCGCAGCCGCCGGCTAATCGCCGAGCAGGGAGAAGCGCTCGGCCAGATGAAAGACCAGGTCTCGAAAACCAACGAGCAGATCGTCAACATCGACGAGTCGAACAAACAAATCCAGTACAGCCTTTCACTCGCTGTAAAACTGCGCGCCGAGTACGGCAGCGGTGTTTGTTTGATTGCGGGTTCTTACTACTTCGTCGAGGCAGGAACAGGAAGACCCCTACGTTACGCCGAAGCACAGTTGAGCGACAGCGGCGGCGCGGTTCAGAGCGGCGGTCAGGAGGCCTTGACGCCGGAAGGCAACGCTGCAATTGCGGAGTATGAATTCGTCGGCAGTGGTTTTCACGTGGGACAAGGTTACGTGCTCACGAACCGGCACATCGCTCAGCCCTGGATTGCAGACGATCGCGCGCAAAGCATCACCGGCGGTCTCAACGCACAGCCGCGTCTCAGAAAATTGATCGCTTACTTTCCAAACATCCCGCAGGCGATTCCACTCAAGTTCAAAGGCTCTGCGCAAAAAGACGACCTCGCCGTGTGCAGCTTAGACATTCCTGCGGTTCCGGAAACGATCCCGGCACTGCCGTTGGAAATCGATTCTGATGCGGTCGCCGTAGGAAAGACGGTCGTGATGATGGGTTATCCTTCAGGTCCCGATCGACTCCTCGCATTACTTGACGATGCCGAGTCGAGAGGGATTCAGCAACGTTACGGCACACCGATGGCCCAACTTGCCTACCTCGCGGAGACGAAACGCATCCAACCACTCACGACGCAAGGCAGCATTACCGATCTTGACGTGCGGAGAATCGTATACGACGCACGAACTGCCGAAGGCGGATCGGGCGCGCCCCTTTTTGGGCCATCAGGTCGCGTGATTGGAGTAAACTTTGCCGTCTTCACTGAGAACCAGGCATCGAATTTTGCGGTTCCGATCCGCTTCGGAGTTCCACTACTCGTGCGAAGCGGTTGGCAAGCACCTGAAAAAGAAAACAAGGACGTCGAAACCGCTGGTCAAGCCGCTCATCCTGAAAAAGCCGGCTCTCGTTAACATTCTTCCAGTAACAATCGTCTTAAATTTCGTGAAATCCGTGGCAAATTATTGCCTTGTTACAATGCACAACGTGTCACACACGCACGACAAATTTGGTCCACGACGGCTTAGACTAATGTATATTTAATATCGCGCCCGTGAGGGCATGAGTATTGCTGTTGAAAACCTAAACTGAAGTTTCATCAAGGATCTGTTCAGAGTTTTAGTTTTAAATGCAGCGCAAACTCCCCATCTGCCAGAATTTTGAGTACTGATCAGGATGACGACCCAAAGCCGTAGGCACTGGCACCTGAGGGCGAGCTTTTTATTAGCTTTACTGCTCGTTTTCTCACCGCTACTCCCCACAATCAGCAGGGCTCAAGGCCCAAATCTCCGCAACACTGAGGAAAATGACCCAGCGACGGCGCTATCTCAGATACTGCGGCTCGAGCGCGTTGAAGTACCGGGCGGCGCCGAGTTGATTACTGTTCACGCGAAGCTCGCTGGCCTCAATTCCACAGAGGACTCCACAGAGCAGTCGACTGAGAACGACAACTGGGTGCCACTTGTGTCGATTTTGCGCGACACGCTCGGCGACCACAATCCCGAGAACAATCGTCTGCGCTATGTTTGGCCGCTGACA
>DASTTS010000673.1:0-2854 GCA_035760085.1 Pyrinomonadaceae bacterium | reverse complement strand
AGGCGGCATGAAGCGACGGGTCGCGATTGCTCGTGCAGTTGTGGACGAACCGGAAATTGTTTTGTTCGATGAACCCACTACCGGCCTTGATCCTCCCACCGCGGGAACCATTTGTGCACTGGGTCTGAAACTTCGGGACGTACTTGGTGTGAGTTCCATCTGGGTCACGCATCGCATCGAGGACGTTCGCTTCCTGGCTTCCAAAACTGCACGCGTTGCGCCAGGAAACCGAACTCAGATCGAAAACGAAGGAGAGCGTTTCTGTTTGGCAAATACAAAAGTCATGATGCTGCACCACGGCCGAATCATTTTTGAAGGTCCGGATGAACTATTCTGGAAATCAAACGATCCAGTGATTCGCGAGTTCGTGGAATACGATACGGTCCTTCAGTAACTCGGCGATGGATCTCTGTGCAACAGAGAAGACGTCAGATCATCTCGAGTGGGATCTTTCGTTTTGGAGGTGGGAAAATCTCGTCCAGCTTTTCGAGATCGTCGTCGGTAAGCTGGATATCGAACGCAGCGCGGTTCTGGCGAATGTGTTCCGCCCGGCTGGCTTTGGGAATTGCAATCAGGTCCGGCTCGCGAAGCACCCAGGCCAGCGCGATTTGAGCCGGTGTGGCGCCGTGTTCGGTGGCGATCAACTTGATAGTGCGATCATTGAACATGCGCTTCTGCTCGTCCGTTTTATGCGCCACCGGAGAATACGCCATGATCGGAATTTGCCGCTCGCGACTCCATGGAATCAAATCCCACTCGATCCCGCGATGCATCAGGTTGTAAAACACCTGATTGGTAGCGACCTCATCACCGCCCGCCACAGCAACCCACTCTTCCATGTCTACGACGTCAAAGTTGCTCACGCCGTACTCGAGGATCTTTCCTGTTTCCCTTAACTGCTGAAATGCTTCAACTGTTTCCGCCAAAGGCACGTCGCCGCGCCAGTGCAAGAGATATAGATCGATGTAGTCCGTCTTGAGTCGCCGCAAACTTCGCTCACACGCCTTAATCGCGCCGCTTCGCGAAGCGTTGTGCGGATAAACTTTGCTGACCACAAACACATCCTCGCGACCTTCGGCAATCGCCTCCCCAACGATCTCTTCCGCACCACCTTCACCGTACATCTCGGCGGTGTCGATGAGGTTCATGCCGAGCTTCAAACCGAACCGCAGTGCCGCGATTTCGGACTCACGTCGCGAAGGATCTTCGCCCATACCCCATGTTCCCTGACCAAGCACAGGAATTGGCCGTCCCGAAGGCAACGGCGTGGTTCTCACTCTCGGCGCGTGATCAAGTTGTGTCGCTTCCCGCATGTTTCTCCTCCTGCCTCTGATTCTTGGGTGCTTTAGCCCATTCGGCCGGGTGACCTGACCCAGCAACGATCCGAATCTGCTTTACACCTCGTTTTTGTCATCGAATAGAAGGCACGTTGGTTGCCACAACGCTGTTCATGGCGACAGCATCATCAACAGCCCAGCAGGCGATCTCCAAAAAGCCTTTCGACGGTTTCGACAATATATTCCTTAACGGCAAGTGGCGTCACGGCAGCAGCGATCAGGCTTACGACGATACCAATCCTTATACAAACGAAGTGTTGGTTAGCATTCCTCTCGCCAACGAAGGTGACCTGAACGAAGCGTTTCATGCCGCGAGATCTGCTCAGCCGAACTGGTGTCGCATGTTGCCGGCGGAGCGGTCCAAGATTCTCCGGCGCGCCGCGGACATCATGGAAGAACGACGCGAAGAGATTGTCGGCTGGCTGATACGGGAGTCTGGCAGCACTCGTATCAAAGCCAATGTCGAGTGGCAATACGCACACGGAATCACACTCGAAGCGGCAACGTTTCCTTCGCGCATTGAGGGACCCATCATGCCGTGCGATATCCCGGGCAAGGAGAATCGCGTCTATCGTCAACCCGTCGGCGTCGTCGGCATGATCAGTCCGTGGAATTTTCCTTTTCATCTGAGCAGCCGCTCTATCGCGCCTGCAATTGCGCTGGGGAACACCGTAGTAATCAAGCCGGCCTCTGACACGCCAGTCACGGGTGGATTACTACTCGGCAAAATCTACGAAGAAGCCGGACTTCCGGCGGGCGTTCTCAACGTCGTCATTGGTCAGGGCAGTGTGATTGGCGATGCGTTTATCCGGCATCCAACCCCGCGCGTGCTCTCGTTCACCGGCTCAACTGAAGTCGGCCGTCACATCATGGAAACTGCCTCACAAGGGCGGACACTGAAGCGCGTGGTGCTTGAGCTCGGCGGCAACAGTCCACTCGTCGTGCTCGACGACGCCGACGTAGGTCTGGCCGTAAATTCCGCCGTCTTCGGAAAGTTTTTGCATCAGGGTCAGATCTGCATGGCCATCAACCGGATCATCGTGGACGCCAGGGTGCACGATGAATTTGTCGAGGTGTTCACCGAGCGCGTGCGTCAGTTGAAATACGGAAATCCTAATGACGACGACACGATTGTCGGCCCACTCATTAACAAGCAGCAGTTACAAAAACTGTTGGAACACATCTCGAAAGCACGTTCGGAAGGCGCGAAGGACGTGATCGACGGCGAGCCCGAAGGCCTTGTATTGCCGCCGCACATTTTTATAAACGCCACGAATGAAATGTCGATCGCGCAGGAGGAGTTGTTTGGACCAGTGGTGTCAATCATCAAGGTCCGCGATGAGAATGAGGCACTAGCCGTGGCGAACGATACGACATACGGATTGTCGAGTGCCGTGTGGACTCGCGACCTCGAGCGTGGTAATCGTTTCGCACTCCGGCTGGAAGCAGGAATGACTCACGTGAACGACTCGCCGGTAAACGACCTGCCAAACTGCCCGTTTGGCGGCGAGAAGAAC
>DASTTS010000672.1:0-4093 GCA_035760085.1 Pyrinomonadaceae bacterium | reverse complement strand
ACTGAGAAGCGCGAGCTGGTTACCTGTACGGGTCTCTCCAGCAGGTTGCCGTCCGTCGAGATCTGCCAGAACGACTTGGTTGTGTTGTTTGGCCCGAGCACAAACAACTGGTAGAAGCGCGATGGTCCGGTGTTCAGCCAGCGGAAGCGATAGCGCCGCGGACTCACGTGCAACACCGGATTGATCTTGCCGTTGACGAGATACTTGTCCCCGAGAATTCCGTCGGTATTGAACAGATCGAACCTCAGCAATCCTGTGTCTTCGTCAAACACCTTGTCGTTGAAGACCATATAGATATCGAAACTCGTCAACGGGTTTTGTCCGTCGCCGAAGCTCGGTAGACGGAAACCGGTGTTTTCATCACCAGTATCGAACTCGTTGAAGAGAATGTAAGTGCCTGCAAGGCCTTTGTACGTGTTTTCCGCCGTGTGATCGATACGGTGATCGTGATACCACAGCGAATGCATCGCTTCCTTGATATCGCCCGTGCCTGGATGTGTCGATAGGACTCCGGCATAGACGTTCGGATAGTGATAGTCGTAAAACTGGCCGCGTTCGAAGAAGAAACACGGAAAACCGTCACTCTCGAGCGGTGTATGTCCGTTATGCAGGTGCGTTGTTACTGAGGGAAACCCAAATCCACCGTTGTTGGCGGGGAGATTGTTTCGTTGTCGCACGAGAATCGAGCCATTGCCTGGACTGCCGAGGACTCCATATCGCTCGACGATCATCGGACCCGGCGTGATGCCGTTGAAACCCCAGATAGTTTGCGGGGGAAGCTCACCGGCGGGAGCCATCAACACCGTCCCTTGTTGTTGGGATAGTTCATAAAACCGCTGGGGTGGATACAGCGTGAACGCCTGGTGTGTTTGCGTGCGTCCTTCGCCTGCCGCAGTGTTGGGTACGGCTGTTGGTGCAGGTGTAAGTGACGCGACGGGAGCCAATACCTGCAATCTCGGCATGTTTTCGACGAATGGAGTCGTCGGTGGACTTTGCGGGTCGTCGAATACCATCCCGGCACTCGTGATCGGGTGGGCACTCAAACCTTTTTTCGGGATCAGCATACCGGCACTGGTGAGCAATCCCATCTTCAGCAGATCGCGCCGCTTGAAGCCGGCGGCAATCAGCTCGCTGCGATTATTCGCAGCAGTTTGCCTGTCTTTCTCTTTTCTTCTATTCCGTTTGGAGATGTACGCCATCTGGAACTCCTCCTATAGCGTCTGGCGGTTATGCGCGGGCCAGACGCGTTTCTGACTTGATTGACGTTGTGAGACTTTGCGGGTCAGTTATTTACCGCAACGACTCATTGTTGTTTGATTTTTTGGGTCGAGGCACACCACCGACGAAGCGCCGTTAGGTTAGGCAATGGCTCGACAGGTTATTGCTAAAGAAAGTAAACCCCTTGAAAAATCACTTTCGGACTAATTTGAGTGTTGGTGGTGTTGTGCCGGGGGAATGGCAAAAGACAGTTCAACGGCCACCAAAGGCAGTGAGTAGAAACTTGTTCGTTCCAGCTTCCGTGGGAAAACCGAAGGACCAAGTAGTAACTAAAGTGGCGCGCAATGTATTATTCCTCACAGGCGAAAGTCAAGAAAAAAGTGTGGCAAAAAGTCGCACAACGATCGCCAACAGATCTGAGGGCTCAATACATAATGATCAGGGGGAACATTACGATGTCATCGCTTCGTCTTTCTTGTGCAGCAGTTCTTATCGCGCTTCTTATTTTCTCAGCGGTCATCACTCCCGCTCAGAAGAAATCTCGCACTCAGGACGCCGCGCGTCATGCAAGCGACGCCGCGAAAACTTTTACCGAGATCATGAACGTCAAAGACAA
This sequence comes from Pyrinomonadaceae bacterium, assembly GCA_035760085.1. Taxonomy (GTDB): domain Bacteria; phylum Acidobacteriota; class Blastocatellia; order Pyrinomonadales; family Pyrinomonadaceae; genus PSRF01. The sequence goes on along the minus strand of DASTTS010000672.1, from coordinate 2,259 downwards.
GGCGATCCCGAAAGAGCTACTCGACACGGCTGAGGCGATCGCAGTTTTCCCTGGAGTGATCAAGGCAGCATTTGTTATTGGGGGTCGTGGTGGTCAGGGCGTGATCAGTCGTCGCGTTAAAGGTGGTTGGAGCGCACCGGCATTCTTTAATCTCGGGGGCGGGAGTTTTGGTGCACAAATCGGAGCGCAGAAAACTGACTACGTGCTACTCATCATGAACCCGAGCGGTCTTGATGGTTTGCTGAAAGACAAGTTCGAGCTCGGTGGTGAAGCCGGTATCGCTGCTGGTCCAGTCGGTCGTGAGGCAGCGGCGTCGACTAATCCGCGACTCGACGCAGGCATTCTTTCTTACTCACGCAGCAAGGGTGCGTTCATAGGTGCCGCGTTGAAAGGTGCAGTGATTAGTCCCGACAACGATCTGAACGAAGCGATCTATGGAAAGAAGGCTGACGAGTTGCTCAAAGGTCCAAACTTGACGTTTAACCAGATGCCTCCATCCGTGCGCATTTTCCCGCGCACTCTCGTGCGTTATTCGATTCGCTAAAATTGATCGCATCAAACCCTTGACGCTTTTAACTATGCGACCTAGAATGCTTCGTCACCCTTAGCGGTAGATTCGATCTCTCCACCTACAAGCGGGCAACGTGATCGGGAATAGCAGATTCAGATGCTCCCACGAACGCAGCGACAAAAAGAAATTCTCGATTACATCACACGTTTTCAGGAACGCCACGGTTACATCCCTTCGTACGCACAGATTGCGCGCCAGTTTGGAGTGAAGTCGCGTGCCACGATAGCGAAGCATATCGCTGCGCTCGAGCGTCGCGGTCTGTTGGTTCGTGAACACGAAGACGGATCGTTTGCGCTGAATGTTAAAGTCGAAGACAAGAGTAGCGACTCGTTGTGTGAAGTTAAGTTGCTTGGCCGGATCGCAGCGGGTGCTCCACTCGAAGTCGTCGACTACGAAGAACGGATTCCAGTGCCGCGTTTTCTGCTCGGACGTGTGAAGCCGGATCGTGTTTACGCGTTGCGTGTGAAAGGCGACTCGATGATCGACGAGCATATTTGCGACGGCGACATCGCGTTGATCGAGAACCGTACCGACGCGCGTGATGGCGAGATCGTCGTGGCGTTGCTAATCGAAGAAAACCAGGCGACTTTGAAGAGGCTTTACCGTCGCGGCATGAATATCGAGCTTCAGCCCGCGAATTCTCAGTTACAACCACTCACAGTTCCCGCCAGCCAGGTGCGTGTGCAGGGAATCTTCCGCGGTTTGTTAAGGCCCAGTAATTAGCTACAAGAAGGCATATTTCTTTGCGTCTTCCTTTGCGCCTTCGCGTCTTTGCGTGAGAAATCTAATTAAAGCCTCTTGGTGGCATTGAATCTGCTCTCTGCAACCAATTATCTTTTGGATATGTCGCATCGCCATGTATGAGATGCAGCGTGTACGCATGTCTCGACTGCGCGGATCTGTTCTCGAAGCTACGATGCGGCAGCAGTCCATCGAGCAGTATCAAGCTTCCTTTTGACACTTCGAGCGGCACTAATTGATCTTCCGGCCACGGCGCTTCGTCGAATGTCTCAAACCTCATCTTGTTCTCCGGCGTGCGCACCCAACGCGACTTGAGTCCATGCCGGTGTCCGCCCGGTATGGCCCAAAGGCATCCGTTCTCGACTGTCGCATCCTCCAGGGCAAACCAAAGACCAACGATGTCGGTCGGTTCAGTGTAGAGAAACGTGCTGTCCTGATGACATGTAACTTCGCCCCCAATGTTTGGTTGCTTGAAGATGTACATCGACTGGAGCAGTAGTGAATCAGCAAATCCGATCGACTCTGCGAGTTGTTTGATCTTGTTGTTGCGCGAAAAGCGTTCGAAGACTGGATCGAGATCGTGCAGCGCGTGTCCAATCTTGTTAATCGATTTTTCTTTTTTATACTTCAGCGTGCCATCAGCGTTGAAAGCGTTCTCTTCGAAGAAGAACCTGATCTTATCTCCCGACGTCAGGAAATAATCATCCGCCATGCGGCTCTGTTCATGTGTGGAGAAGATCGAAACAATCTCGCCGGGATCAAACCCCTGAACCATCTCCTCCGCCCTTCCCCGCAACTCCTCACACTCCAACTCGCTCGCAAACCCCTCGAACACGAGATACCCACGATCGCGATAGTCATTCAATTGTTGTTCAGAGATCAATGTTGAAATCCTCTCTCTGCGTCATCTCTGCGGTTCTCCGCGTATCTCTGCGTTCTCTGCGTTG
>DASTTS010000671.1:0-8038 GCA_035760085.1 Pyrinomonadaceae bacterium | reverse complement strand
AAGTCGTAAAGTTAACGCAAAGACGCAAAGTAGAATTTAGCTCGCCGTTGCGCCTTTGCGTCCCTTTGCGCCTTTGCGTGAAAAAAATTCTCCGGAGACCACGATGCCCAAAATTCTGCTCGTTCTGTTAGTTCTGCCTCTGTTCGCGCCAACCATCAACGCACAACAACCGTCGCTCGATGCAATGATCGATCGCGACATCGCTTCGTGGCTCACGACGTATCGGAATCTCCACGCCGCGCCAGAGCTGTCGCATCGCGAGGAAAAGACGTCCGCATTCGTCGCCGGCGAGCTGCGCAAACTCGGATTCACCGTCACTGAGCGCATCGGCAAGTTTCAAAACGCGCAGTGGACGGGCTACGGCGTCGTGGCAGTGATGAAGAATGGTCCAGGTCCGACGGTCCTCGTTCGAACCGAGCTTGATGCGTTACCAGTCGAAGAAAAAACCGGACTGCCTTACTCGAGCAGCGTGAAGACGAAGAACGACGCGGGCGTCGACGTCAGTGTGATGCATGCGTGCGGTCACGACATGCACATGACGAGCTTTCTCGGCACTGCCAAGATGCTGACTGAATTGAAAAGCCGTTGGAGTGGAACGCTCGTGATGTTGGGCCAACCGGCTGAGGAAACCGGCGACGGCGCGAACGCGATGCTGCGCGACAACCTCTACGCGAATTTCCCGAAACCTGATTTTGCGATCGCGCTGCACGACAAACCGGAACTCGAAACCGGCAAGGTGGGCTACACGCCGGGTTATGCGATGGCGAGTGCGACGTCGATCGACATCAAGATTCGCGGTGTCGGCGGACACGGCTCAGCGCCCGAGACGACGAAGGATCCGATCGTGGTTGCGGCGCAAGTGGTGATGGCGTTGCAGACGATTGTGAGTCGTGAGAATTCGCCGCTCGATCCGGCAGTGGTGACTGTCGGCTCGATTCACGGCGGCACTCGTTACAACATCATTCCCGACGAAGTTAACCTGCAACTGACGGTGCGCACGTACAAGGAAGAAGTACGGAAGCGTGTGCTGGCCTCGATTGAGCGGATCGTGAAGGGTGTGGCAACGACGGCCGGCATTCCGGAGGATCGCGCGCCGGTAGTAAAGATCGCTGAAGGGACGGGATCGACTTATAACGATCCAAAGTTGATTGAGCGGCTGGTGGGAAGTTTCAAGCAGGCGCTTGGGGATGAGAACGTGGTGCAGATGCCGCCGATGATGGCGAGCGAGGACTTTGGGTATTTCAGTTTGGATCACTCGATACCGGCGACGATCTTCTGGCTTGGCGCGTCGGATCCGGCAAAGGTGAAGGCGAGCCGCGAATCGGGCGTCGCCCTCCCGGGCCTCCATTCCGCCCTCTTCGCGCCAATTCCCGAACCGACACTGCGGACCGGAGTCAAAGCAATGACCTCCGCGGTGCTTGACTTGATGAAAAAACCTTAGACAGGATTACAAGATTTTCAGGATTTACATGTTCATCATGGAAATCTTGTTAATCCTGTCTATGTCTGCCTGGGCAACCCACTTCGTTCGTGGTTTCGACAATGGTGGGATAGACAAACCTTAACCCCAGATCACACGGATTTAGCTATAATCCGGCGCATGCTGCGCAGCTTATTGCTTTTGATCCTTCTCCCGTCGCCGATCTTTGCCCAAACGCAGGACAAAGTGCGTGAGTACCGGCGCGCGAACGAGCGCCGGATCTTAAAAGAATTCACCACGCTGCTCGCGATCCCCAACGTCGCTTCCGACACGCAGAACATCCGCCGGAACGCAGCGCTAATCGTCGAGATGATGAAGCAACGTGGCCTGAATCCACGTTTGCTCGAAGGCTCGACACCCGACACGCCGCCGGCTGTTTACGGCGAGTGGAACACGCCCGGCGCACAACGGACCATCCTCGTCTACGCCCACTACGACGGCCAGCCAACCGATCCCAGGCAATGGACCGGAACGTTGCCGTGGGAACCTGTCTTCCGATCGGGCACGATCGAAGAAGGCGGAACGATTATGAGCCTGGCTCCCACGGGCGCAATCAATCCGCGCTTACGGCTCTACGCGCGCTCAGCGTCAGACGACAAAGCGGGTGTGATGGCGATTCTCACCGCGTTTAGTGCACTCAAAGACAAAGGCATCGCGCTGACTTCGAACATCAAGTTCTTTTTCGAAGGCGAGGAAGAAGCCGGTTCGCCACATCTCGGAGACATCATCAACCGCAACAAAGAGTTACTCGCTGCCGACGCATGGATTATCGGTGATGGGCCAGTGCACCAGTCGGGACGCAAGCAGGTTGTCTTTGGCGCGCGCGGAGATACGAATGTCGATGTAAGGATTTACGCGGCCAAACGACCATTGCATAGCGGTCACTACGGCAACTGGTCGCCGAATCCGGCGAATTTGCTCGCGCGGCTGCTCGCGTCGATGAAAGACGACGATGGGCGCGTCACGATCGAGGATTGGTATTCCGACACCGAGCCACTCGGCGAAGCTGAGCGCCGGGCGATTGCTGACGCGCCTCAATACGATGATGAGTTGAAAGGCCAATTAGGTCTCAAGCGCACCGAAGGTGGTGGCAAGTCGCTGCTCGAGTTGATCAACTTGCCTTCGTTGAACATCAATGGCTTTGCGAGTGGTGATGTTGGTGCGCTCGCTCGAAATGTGATTCCGACAACAGCCACAGCCGTGCTCGATCTACGGCTCGTGAAAGGCAACGATCATAAGCGCCAGGTGCAACGACTCATCGATCACATTCGTAAACAGGGATATCACGTCACCGATCGTGATCCGACCGATGCTGAGCGGGCGCAGTATCCGTTACTCGCGGGCGTCACTGTGAGACCTGGAGGTTACAACGCTGAGCGCACGCGCATGGATTTGCCGATTTCGAAATCTATTATTGATGCAGTGCAGTCGACTTCGACGGAGAAGATCGTGTTGTTGCCGACATCTGGTGGCAGCCTGCCACTCTCGATCATCACTGAACGATTGAAGACGGTGACGATCTCCGTCCCGATCGCAAACTACGACAACAACCAGCACGCCGAGAACGAAAACATCCGACTGCAAAACTTCTGGGACGGCATCGAGATCTGGGCCGCGATAATGACTATGAAGAATTAGCCGTAAAAGGGCACATGATATGGACCAACTGAATATACCTGTGCTGCTGGGCACGAACCGGAAGGTAAGGAAGAGCGAAGCGGTCGCGAAGTGGGTGGTGGGCGAGATGGAGAAGCGGCCCGAGATTCGCCCGCGGCTCTTTGACGTCGCCCAGTTTGATCTTCCGCACGACGACTACGGGCAGGAAATCAAAGACAAATTTCCCGAATGGCGCGATGCGATTGTGCAAGCGGATGGTCTCGTGATCGTCACTCCGGAGTACAACCACGGCTATCCCGGAGCGTTGAAAGCGGTGCTCGATCTGCTGTTGCGTGAATACGTGCACAAGGCCGTCGCGTTTGTCGGTGTCTCGGCTGGTCCATGGGGCGGCACGCGCGTGATCGAAGCGATGGTGCCGATGTGTCGTGAGCTCGGACTGGCCGTCTGTTTTACCGATCTGAATTTCCCGTTCGTGCAGAGAACATTCGACGACGCAGGCAAACTCCTGGACCAGGCCTTCGAACCACGAGTGTCGGCTTTTCTGGATGAGCTTGTTTGGATGAGCCGCGTGTTGAAGTGGGGACGCGCGAACGTGCCGTCTAAGTTTCACTAGGGAAGCGAGGAGGCGAACAGGGGTGGCCACGGAGGGCCACCCCTACAACGATTTCAAGTTTCAGTTACCAGGCGCAGTTATAGCTTTTCATTGCGGCCATCGTCGTCTCGCGTTGGCGCGTGCAGGCAGCGGCGAGAGTTCCGCGTGTTTGTGGATTGTCAGCCAGTTTCTTCCACTCGGTGCGCCAGGTGACGACGGAAGCTTTCAAGTTCGCGCGCGCCTGTTCAGGCACTTTGCCGGAGACACACGTTTCGTAAGCAGTAATGAAGTTATCGCACTCGGCGATACCGACCTTATCCCCTCCTGGTACTGAATTGTCGTTCCGGTTCGTGGTGGTTGCCGGTGTACCTGCCGGAGCTGCCGTTGACGGCGCGTCAGCATTGCGATTCGTGGGCGCACCACACGCGAGTACTAATAGACCAGCCAGAATGCATGTCATTAAAAGGAAAAATTTCGACATTTTGATGTTCCCTGTTTGCGGGATGGAAGAGCGCGCCGATAATACACCTTGTTCCGTGTTTTACGGTGGGTATTTTGTAGTTTTCGGGTTGTGCTTTACACTTGCAAGACAGACCAGCGGTAATCCCTACTCTCCCTAAACGCTGACCGTTAAAGGAGACTATTCCCTAATGAAGATCAAAGCCTTCCTCGCCTTGTTGCTATCGCTCTGTATGTTTTTGCCAGTGCTGGCCCAGACGCTGCCTGCGCCTCCGCCACCACCGCAAAAACCAGCGGACAAGCAAAAACCAGGCGACGATCAGGACGATGTCGTCCGCATCACTACCAACCTGGTGCAGGTTGATGCTGTCGTGACCAAAGACGGAAAGCCGGTGACGGATCTTACCGCGGACGATTTCGAGATCTATGAAGACGGTCGCAAACAGACGATCACGAGTTTTGCCTACATTTCCAACGTTCCGAGCGCACCCGCGCCGCAGCCGGTACCTGTCGACAAAAATAAGCCGCTTGGTCCACCGAATCCGCGCGTAACTCCGAACGAACCGCGTCGCATTGTCGCCTTTGTCGTCGACGATCTCGGCTTGTCAGGCGAAAGCATGGGCCAGGTACGTAAGCAGTTGAAAAAGTTCATTACAGAACAACAGCAGCCGAACGATCTGGTGGCCATCATCCGCACCGGCGGCGAGCTCGGCGTGTTGCAACAGTTCACTAACGACAAGCGTTTGCTGATGCGCGCAATGGAGCGGTTGCGATGGAATGGTTGTAGCCGGGTCGGCATGAGTGTTTTCACCCCTGTGGGTTCAGAGGATCCGACTGCTCCTTATCGCTGCGGCAACACCTATAACCAAACCTTCCGCGCTTTGCGTTTCATTCTCGACGGCATGGGTGAGCTTCCGGGTCGTAAATCGCTCGTCCTCATGTCAGACGACATGCCCCGTGAAACTCAGGAACTTCGCCTTGGCGGCGATGGTCCACTCCAGCGTGAGTCGTTGTCGGGTCGATCGAATAGCGGTGATCTGGGCAGAGAGTTTGACCAGTTCGGGAATACCATCGACATGTCGGGCCTGTTGCAAAGGATCGCCGAAAAAGCAATTCGCGCTTCGGTGGTTATTTACTCAGTTGATACGCAAGGTTTGCAGGTTCTTGGTCCCACGGCGGCCGACAATCTCCGCGGCGATTCCCGCATGATTACGCATACGATAAATGATCTGATCGCATCGCGTTCGCGACAACTCTGGCAGCGACGAGAAGGTGGCGACCTGATCGCGAGGCAAACGGGTGGCTATCAAATCCGCAACTCAAACAGTTTCAAGATCGAGCAGATCATGACCGACCAGAGCGGTTACTACCTGCTTGGTTATCGACCGGGTGAGGAAACATTTAACCGTCGCTTTCACCACATCAAGGCGAAAGTGAAGCGCTCGGGAATGACCCTGCGAACACGTTACGGGTTCTTCGGCGTCAGTGAAGAAGAAGCGAACCGCGGGAAGAGAACCGCGCGCGATCTGACTAACCTTGCGCTCGCATCTCCGTTCGCCGCTCAGGACATCAACATCGACATCAGCCCGTTTTTCGCAAACGATAAGATAAACGGTTCGGTGGTCCGATCGTTTGTTTACCTCGAAGCGAAGGACATGACTTTTACACCTGGTCCGGAGGGACGGCAGCAGGCGGCGTTCGACCTGCACGGCGTGATCTTCGGCGACAATGGTTCGGTTGTTGAGCAGCGTACGCGTGGGGCCACGGTGAGCCTGAGTCAACGTGATTACGAGATGGCGATGCGGAATGGCATGCAGCTCACGTTTGATATTCCGGTGCGGAAGCCCGGGGCTTATCAAGTGCGTATTGCCGCGCGAGATCGAGCGTCGTCGAAGATTGGTTCGGCGGGACAGTTTGTTGTGGTTCCGAATCTGGGCGACAAGAAGCTCGCTGTGTCGGGAGTTATCCTCGGAACTGGTAGCGATGCTGCGAGCCACGATCTTGCGAGTCCGGGCGCACGACGTTTTACGCCAAACTCCGAAGTCCATTTTGCTTTCATGATTTACAACGGGACGAATGAAAGCGGAGCGTTACGGAACCTCGTGATGCAGGCGAGACTGATGCGCGACGACAAGGACGTTTTCACTGGTCCGGAAGTGCCAATTAGAGCGGGTGCAAATCAAACGGATCTGAGTCGCGTGATTACGAGCGGCTCACTGCGGTTGCCGCCGGATCTGGAACCGGGAAATTACTATTTGCAGGTTGCGGTTGCGGAAGTTGGAGGGAAGAAGAAAGTGGTGCCGGTGGTCCAGTGGGCGGATTTTGAGATTGAGAAATAGCCGCAAAAAGCGCTGGTATCTAAGAACTTTTCTCACGCAGCGGCGCAACGGCGCAGTGAAGACGTCGTTGCGCCGCTGCGTGAGAGATCTACTTCGAAAGCACTTCCTTAAAGAAATCCACTGCCCTGGGATCTCCAGACTCACCGAGGGAGCGGATCGCCTGCTTGCGTACCATTTGGTTCGGATGGGTGCGTGCGATTTTGATCAGGATCGGCACTGACTCTTCAGAGCGTCGCTCACTGATCGCCCTCACCGCCTGAACCTGCACTTCCGCATTACCATCTGCGCTCTGCGCTGTCTGGCTCAAGAACTCGAAGCTGCGCTTGCTCACCCGTTCACCGAGCAACCGGATCGCCTGGCGTCGCACGTCCATTTGATCGTTACCACGAGCTACTTCAAACAGCTTGTCTTCAACACGCGTGCTCTTGATGTCTGAAAGCGTTTGCAGCACTGACCGCTTGACGTCCGGCACCTGCTCCGAATCAAACAACTTCAACAGATCGTCCACAGCCGCTTCACCGCGCTCGCTCATCACGCGAATCGCTGTCTTCCGCAACTCGGGATTAGCATCGCTCCGAGCAATCTCCAGCAGACGCGCCTGCGCGCGCGGGTTCTTCGTCTCCGCGAGCGAACGCAACGCCGCGCGCTTAACTTCGAGGTTCCCGTCGTTCTGGTAGATCTTCATCAACTCGTCGGCAGTGTCGTCACGTTGAAAATGTCCGAGCTGTCGCACTGCGGTCCGGCGTGCTTCCCAGTCAGCATCGTTCTTCGCAACGTTTAGCAAAAACGCGAATGCCGGCTGCTCGTCGATGCTGTTGCCTGCTGCCGAGATCACGCTCCGGCGAACTTCCAGATCCTTCACGCTTTCATAAAGACCTTGAAGCGTTGCGATTGCGCCACGCTCACGGCTCTGACCGATCGAGTGTGCGGCTGAGCGCCGGATCTTTTTGTCTTCGGCGTCATTGCGCACGAGCGACGCGAGAAACGCCTGTTCGCCGCCGACACGGCCCAACCACGTCACCGCGCTCGCGCGGATGTGCTGGTTTGGCGAAGTCGCGATGAAGTTTTTCAACATCCCGCCGACTCGCGCATCATCATGCAGCGCGATACCGAGCACGGCGCGCTCGCTCAACATGTCGAGCGGCGTCGCGGCGGCGATGGCGCGTAAGTAGTTCAGGCTCTCTTCGTTGTTCGCACGGCCTAGCCAGTAAACGGGATAGCCGCTGTACTCGCGTTTGCGCTCGAGGTTGTAGACCTCCATGCGGGTGATCTGGTTGCTCGACGGCTCGCGCAGCAGAAAGATCGCAAGATTACGTGTCTCGACAGTTACTCCGGCAGCGTTCGTGCCGATGAAGACGGTCGTGTCGCCCATCGTGTTGATGGTGCCGTTGAAATCGCGAAGGCCGGGATCGACTGCAATGCCGGGACGCACGTCGAAAGCATAAGCAGACCAGTAAGGTGTTTGTTGACTGCGTGCGCGTGACTGCGCGGCTTCAAGCCGGGCCATCAGATCTGCACCGTCGACAGTGGTGAAACTCTGGATGGTGGTCG
>DASTTS010000670.1:0-19683 GCA_035760085.1 Pyrinomonadaceae bacterium | reverse complement strand
GAGTTGTGAACGATGTAGCAGCAGGTGTGCGTCGCCGGCGGCCGCGTCGGCGTGCGCACGGGAAAGCAGATGTAATTCGGTCGAAACGTGATGCGTCGTGCTGGTTCGCCATGCGCTTGAGGTATCGACAAGAAACGCTCTACCAGATCGGGACGAATACCCTCGCCGAGCGTTCGCAACGCGTGCAACGTCGGGGGCACAGCGACGACCTGATCGTTCATCCAACGATCGTAAGCATCGCTCGCTTTAATCCATTCACCACTTTCCAACTCGCCCGCGATTACATTCGGCTCCTGCTTCGGCGGACACTTAGCGAGAAAGAACCACGTATCGAATCGTCGCGCGTTGAACGGCGGCGTCACCCAACGTCCGACGTACGTGAAATCATCAGCGTCAAGGTGTAGCTCGTAGTGATGCAACATGTCCGCCCAGGACATTCGTCCCGACTCCAGGTCATCAAGCAACGAAACTCTTTGTCCCTTCGTGAGCGTCTCACCGCCGCGCGCGACCAGCACACCTAACTCTTCAAACAGCTCACGAGCGGCGCCGCTAATCATCGCCGCTGTCTGCGGATTCGGCGCATTGCGCACGACGACTTCAGCGTCGCCGGCGTCGATCTGCCCGCCGGGAAAGGCGTGAAATCCAGGCAGAAACGCAAGCTTCTCGCTGCGCTTGACCCAGAAGACTTCCGGATTGTCGGGATTAGTATCGTGCCGCAAGAGGATGATCGCGGCAGCGTCTCGCGGTGTGTTTGCTGGTCGTTCAGACATTACTTACTTCACGGCGTCTATTCACGACCAACGGAATCGCTCACCATCACCCGGACCCCACGGCACACCGCGCATGTGGTAGCCGCCTTCTTCCCAAAAGCCCGCTTGATCGTGCTCGAGGAAACGCACACCTTTGACCCACTTCGCCGACTTCCACGCGTAAAGCTGCGGAATGATCAAACGCACTGGTCCACCGTGCTCGGGTGGAATCGGCTGGCCGTCGTGGGCCCACGCGAAGAGTGAGTCTTCTTTCAGGAAGTATTCGATCGGAACGTTGGTGGTCCAACCGTAATCGTAAGCGAGTGCTAAAACGAATTTTGCTTCAGGCTTAACCCCGGCGAGTCGCGCGATCTCGCGCGTTGAAACGCCGCTCCAGACGTTGTCGAGACGCGACCAGCGCGTCACGCAGTGAAAGTCCGCATAGACGCGCACGGCAGGTAGTTGCATGAACTCATCGAGGGACCAGTTCAGTGGTTTTTCGACGAGGCCTTCAACTTCGAATTGCCAGTTCGCGAGATCGATGTCAGGCGTTCCGTGTGCATCGAGCACCGGCCACTTCTTCGTGCGCGATTGTCCCGGTGGGATGCGCTTATCGCGCCGCGTATCAGGGCTGATGATGACGTCCGCATCTTCGATCTCTTCCGGCTTACGCGGATCGTTGTTCTGGTATTTCGGATCCTGGAATAGATTATTTAAAAAGCTCATAGCAAATTCACTTATCTTGTTAATTCTGTAAATCCTGTAATCCTGTCTAATGATTGACGTAGTTGTAGACAGGATTACAGGATTTTCAGAATTTACAAGATAGTTTTCTTTCCTTTTCGTTCCGCGAGGGCGATCAACTCTTCGGGCATCCATTTGCCGACGCCTTTTGCGACAGCGTCGTCAATGCCGACAGTTCTGTCGTGCCAGTCGTCACGATCTCCTTCAGGGCCGCGTTGGCGTTCATAGTTTTCAGTCTGCTCCAGACTGATCATGATGCCTTCCATGACTTCCTTCCAGTCCTGAAACTGAATGCCTCGCCGCACGATCGGAAGTCCGGCCGTCCAATCTTCCTCCGGCGCGCGCGCGTCCTGTTCGGGAATCGTCAAATTGTACAGTGGTGGAAAGTCCGCGCCCGAAAAATCTTTGACCAACTGCTCCTTCACTTGTTTGTACGACCAGTCCGGATGCTCCTGTCGCATAGACTGCGCGCGACGAAAAATGTCCGCGACGGTGGATTGCTGTTGCGCCATCTGTTTTTCTCTATCCGTGTAATCTGCGGCTTATAAAAACTACTACCAATAACGTCGTTGTGATTAGGGCTGATAGTAAACAGTACTGGCAAAACTCGCGAATGACAAAAGCCTGTAGATAGATCAACCACAGACTAACCAAAAACATCGCAATCACAACGACAAATAAAAGCCTGCCGGCCTGGGGGTAACCGAAGAGCGTGAGAATGGCGAGACTGAAGACCGTGAAGTACGCCGCCGCGCCAACCGCCGCCAGCGGAATGCCGGCCACCACCGCATACGGGCTGCTCAAAACCGCCGAGCAGCCTGCGAGAATCGTGCAGCGGACACTCTGTCCTGTGACGTGTTCGATCGTGAGGTAAAGCGCGTCGGCAAGTCCCAACAGTGAAAGCAGCGCGGCGACGACGTAAAGCTTCTTCATCGACCACTACTGCGGAGCTCGTTTTGAATCACAACGCGCAGCTTTTCAGCAGGCAGATTCTCGAACGACACTTCGCGGCCATTGAGGAAGACGGTCGGCGTGCCCTTCACACCGAGTGAGTGCCCACGCTTTCCATCCTGAAAAATTCGTTGCGCGACAAGTTCGCTGTTCATATCGCGTTTGTAACGCTCCACGTCGAGACCGATCTGTTTCGCATACCCTTCAAAGATCGGGCGCACGTCAAACTCTTTCTTCCAATCCGCCTGGTGCTCGTAAAGCAGATCGTGCATTTCCCAAAACTTGTTCTGTAGGCCCGCGGCTTCAGCGGCTGACGCAGCAGCGAGCGCGTGCTGGTGTGTCGGCACGAGTGGAAACTCGCGAAAAGTGATCTGCAACTTATCGCCAAACTCCGCCCGCATCTGTTCGAGTATCGGATGAAAAATGCCGCACGGCGGACACTCGAAATCACCGAACTCTTCGAGACGCACGGGCGCATTAGCTGGTCCAAGTACGTGCGCTGGTTCTGCACCCGGAACACCCTGCACGACAGGTTGCTGCGGTTGTGCCGTTGGTCCTTGCGCCGTAGAAGCGGGCGAACCCGATGCTGGCGCCACCGGAGTTGTCGGCGAAGCGGGAATGGTTCGGGTTAAGTACCACGCGCTGCCGAGTGCGGCGCCGAGAACGACGAGGATGATGATGAACGGTAGTATTCGCTTCATATGATGCCTGGATGATTTTAGACTGCCGCTGCCACCGTGGCTGCGAGTGAACGGAAAATATCGCGGCCGTCACTCGAACCGAGTAAATCTTCACACGCGCGTTCCGGATGCGGCATTAGTCCCATGACATTCCGTCCGCGACTACAAATCCCGGCGATGTTGTCGCGCGAGCCGTTTGGATTCGCAGCGTCAGTGACGTTGCCGTCTTTATCGCAATAGCGAAAGACGATGCGATCTTCTCGTTGCAACTCGGCGAGCGTGTTGTCGTCGCAGATGAAGTTTCCTTCGGCGTGTGCGATCGGAATACGGAGCACAGTGCCGCGCGTCAGCTCGTTAGTAAAAGGACTGTCAGACGTTTCTACGCGCACGTGAATGTGTTCGCAGATGAAGTGCAAATCGCGATTGCGAATCAAAGCGCCAGGAAGCAGACCGGCTTCGCAAAGGATCTGAAATCCGTTGCAGATGCCGAGTACGAAGCGACCGCTTTCCGCAAACTTCTTGACCGAATTCATCACGGGCGAGAAGCGCGCGAGGGCGCCGGCGCGTAAATAGTCGCCGTACGAAAAGCCACCGGGAAGGATCACCGCGTCGTAAGTCGAAAGATCTGTTTCGCGGTGCCAGATGAAATCGACTGGCTGACCAACGTGCTTTGAAATCACGTGATAGGCGTCGTGGTCGCAATTGGATCCCGGAAAAACGATAACTCCGAATTTCACGCTTCTATCTCCACGCGGTAGTCTTCAATTATTGGATTCGAGAGGACTTCGCGCGCCATTTTCTCGATTGATTCAAGCGCGCTCTGGTTGTCCAGCGAACCGTCGAGCGAGATCTCGAAATATTTCCCCTGCCGCACATCGGAAATTCCCGAGAAGCCGAGTAGCTCAACCGAATGCTGGATGGCTTTTCCCTGCGGGTCGAGCACTCCGGATTTAAGGTTTACGTAAACTTTGGCTTTCATCTATTTACCTGAGGCGTTAAGTGCCACCCGCCTGGGATCAACAAATCGTTGCTTAAAAAGCAGTTGTTGGAATAATATCTCCGGCTTGCAGACCTGTCGCGCCCGGATCAAACCCTTATCTAACAGGAGAAACTTATAATGCAAAACCCTCCGCCCGTCCAAGTGAGCAGCCAGCCACCCGTCCAGGCCGGCAAATCCAGTACGGGGCTTGATGAAAACATTGCCGCGTTGCTGTCATACATTTTCGGCTGGCTCTCCGGGCTGATTTTCTTCCTGATTGAGAAAGACAGTCGCCTGGTTCGATTTCATGCGATGCAATCGTTGTTGTTCAATGTTGTGGTTGGCGTCGTCGCTATTGCGCTCTGGGTCGTGTTGTTTGTTGTCTTCTTAATTGTTAGCCAGGTGTCCGGTGCTTTGGCGACAGTGCTAAGTTTGGTCTCGATATTAGTTTGGTTAGTTTTCGGCATTGGCATCCTCGCCGGGTGGGTACTGTGCCTGGTCAAGGCGTTTCAAAGCCAATATTTCAAACTGCCCGTGATCGGGAATCTTGCCGAGAAGTTCTCGACGAAGTAAGTCTTGGACAGGATTTACAAGATCTGAACAGGATGAACAGGTAAATCATGAAAAATCTTGTTCATCCTGTCTAAATAAGACTTAGCCTTCGGTAGATCTCGTCAACGTTTCGCAGGTAATGATCGAGCGAGAAGATCCGCTCGATCTCTGCAACCGAAAGCTGTGACTTGATATCTTCGTCCGCTTTCACCAGCTCCTGAAAATCCCGACCTTCATCCCAAACCCGCATTGCATTACGCTGCACCCACTCGTACGCCGTCTCGCGCGACAGTCCTTTATTAGTCAGCGCCAGCAGCAGTTGACCACTGAAAATCAAACCCTTCGTCGCGTTAAGATTCTCGAGCATACGATCGGGATAGACCACGAGCCCATCAATTAACCCGATCGCTTTTTGCAGGATGTAATCGAGCCCGATGCTTGAATCCGGCAACACGACGCGCTCCGCTGACGAGTGTGAAATGTCGCGCTCGTGCCACAACGCGACATTCTCGAGCCCCACGATACTGTTCGCGCGAATCACGCGCGCAATGCCGCAAATGCGTTCCGAGATGATTGGATTGCGCTTGTGCGGCATCGCGCTCGAACCCTTCTGACCTTTCGTGAAACGCTCCTGCGCCTCGCGAACCTCGGTGCGCTGCCAGTGACGAACATTCAACGCAAACTTGTCCAACGACGACGCGATGATGGCGAGCGTCGTTAAATACTCGGCGTAAATGTCGCGCTGGATCACCTGCGTCGAGACAGGCGCGGCCTTCAATCCGAGCCGTGCGCAAACGCTTTCCTCGACCGCCGGATCCAGATGCGCAAACGCGCCGACTGCACCACTGATCTTTCCCACCGCAACTGCTTCGCGTGCGCGTAACAAGCGCTCATGATTGCGCCGCATCTCGTCGAACCAGAGCGCGAACGTCAAACCAAACGACGTCGGCTCCGCGTGAATTCCATGCGTGCGTCCAACCTGTGGCGTGTTTTTGAACTCCAGCGCGCGACGCTTGAGCGTCTCGATCATCTGCTCGACTTTCTTCAGCAGGATGTCGGCAGCATCACGCAGCAACAACGCATTCGCAGTGTCGACAACATCTGACGACGTCAGCCCGTAGTGAACAAACCGGCTCGCTTCACCAATCGACTCAGCGAGGTTTGTCGTGAACGCGATCACATCGTGGTTCGTCGTCTTCTCGATCTCATTGATACGCTCGACGGAAAACTGCGCGCGCGCTTTGATCTGCTCCAGCGCGTCGCGCGGAATCGTGCCCATCTCGGCGTGTACTTCGCACACCGCGATTTCCACGTCGAGCCATTTCTGGAACTTGTTCTGCTCGGACCAGAGCGCGCCCATCTCGGGCAAGGTGTAACGATCGATCATTATTTCTTCACTGGAGTGCGGTGGAGTTTACAAAGTAACGCGCCATCCGCCACCGCCCATTCTCTTCTATTAATGTAAAAGTCTCCATCGCGTCGCCGCGTTCGAACTTCGTTTGGTAAGTCAGAATGTAGACGTGCCCCTTCAGCGCGCCACCTGAATTTTGCTGCTCGGTGGCCGAATGAAGCGTACGCGATTCCACTTTACCGAGCTTCGTTCGCAAAGTCTTGAACGCCTCATTTGACTGGTCGAGCGTGACGTCCTTTTTCCACAGATCCGAGGACTCGTTGTAGATCTGCTCGTAACGTTCCTGAGTGATATTTTCACCGACACTGGCGATCACTTCATTTACTTCAGCCGGTACACGCCCGCCGCCAGCGTCCTGCCGGCACGCTGACACGGTCAAACTCGATAAGAAGATTAGGAAGATGGATAGGTGACGCTTTTCTGAGCAGCTTCTCTCACGCAGCGGCGCAACGGCGCAACGAAAAACTCTCGTCTTACGCTGCGCCGTTGCGCCGCTGCGTGAGAAAGTCTTCATACCTCGATCCAGGGCGTCGGCTCCTTTGGATAGGAGAGACTGACCTCGGTGAAACCAACAAACAGCGGTGCTCTTTCCTGCAAGGCGACTTCGGCGTTGATCTTGGCCAGGTACGGGTTGTTTGCGCGCTGTGAAAGGTGGGCCAGCACGATGTATTTCGCGCAGCCGTCGAAGCCCTTGCGAATCCAATCGGCGAGATCTTCGTTGGAAAGGTGTCCCAAACGAGAAAGGATACGTTGTTTCAACTCCCACGGGTAATTGTCGCAGGCCTTGAGCATGTCGCGACTGTGATTCGACTCCATCACGATCGCGGCACAACCACGCAGACGTTCGGTGACGAGGGTCGTGATGTGACCAAAGTCCATCACGGTCGCGATCTTCACGCCGTGATGCGTGGCGGTGAAACCGAAGTTATCGACGGCGTCGTGTGGAATCGTGAACGGATGAAAATCGATCTCACCGATCCGAAAATCTTTGCTTGACTCGATCTGCTCCACGCGATCGCGCAAAGCTTTCGCGCGACGACGTGGCTCTTCGTTGCTGACGTTGACGCGCTCGCTGACGTAAGCGTCGAGTGTTTTGCCTGAAATGTAAACGGGACAATCGACGGAGTTGAGCAGTACGCGCAGGCCACCGGCGTGATCGCCGTGTTCGTGAGTGACGAGTACTGCATCGAGTCGTTGCGCGTCTTCGCCGACCATTGCGAGACGGCGTGTGATCTCTTTTGCACTCAAGCCCGCGTCGACGAGTACGCGTGTGTTTCCGGCAACGATCAGGACTGCGTTACCAGTTGAGCCACTGCCAAGAACAGTAAGTTTCATCTAGCCTCAAAAGGCACAAGAAGCACAAAATATAGAAGGAACTCAAATGTGAACCCACTATATCAAACGTTGTGTGCTTTTTGTGCCTTTTGTGGCTAAATTTCCAATCGTGAGCGATCGACTTTGAAGCCGTTGAGATTTCCGAGTACGCCGATCGCGATTGTTTCTGATTTGAAATACGTGCGCGCAACTTCCTGAAGGTCTTCAACAGTCGTGTTGCGGATCTTCTCGATCACTTCGTCAGGTGAGATGCGACGACCGTGAATGATCTCTTGTCGCGCGAGTGTGCCGGCGCGCGCGCTTGATGATTCGAGTCCGAGCAGGATCGATGAGATGGCCTGGTCCTTCGCGATGCGCAGCTCTTCATCGGTCACGCGGTTGGTTACAACTTCACGTAACGCGCTAAGCGAGAGCTCGAACACTTCATCGAGATACTCGGGCGACGTTCCTGCATAAATATTAAAAACACCAATATCGGAAAACGCACTTCCCGCAGCGCCGACTGAATAAGCGAGCCCGCGCTCTTCACGAATCTCCTGCCAGAGACGACTCGACGTTCCGCCACCAATCACTGAAGCCAAAAGGCTCGCCGCATAACGATCGTTGCTGAGCGCGTGTGGCCAGGGCGTTGCGACTACGAGATGCGCCTGTTCGAGCTCGCTCTTCTGCACGATCAGAATCGGCGCTGCTGGACGCGGTTTGCCAGCGTCGAGCGCCTGTGGTCGGATTGCGGTACCACTTTCACAACCATCGAATGCCGTGCCGACCAGCTCGACCAGACGTTTGTGATCGACATTTCCTGCTGCCGCGACCACGAGATTGTTGTAGTTGAATTCGCGCGCGTGGAAACCAACGGTAGTTTTGTGATCGAAAGTCGGAACAGTTTCCCTCGTACCCTCGATCGGGCGGCCGAGCGGTTGATTGGGGAAATAAGCCGCGTTGAAAAGCTCTCCGAGCAGCTCGTCAGGCGTGTCCTCGACCATTTTCATCTCTTCGAGGATGACTTTTTGCTCGCGTTCAAGGTCTTCCTGTTCAAAACGGGGATGCGAAATGAGGTCGGCAAGTAAAGCTACGGCCTGCGGAAGTGCAGTGTCCGCAACCTTTGTCGTAAAACCTGTCATCTCATGGGTCGTATAGGCATCCAGGTTCCCGCCCAGCCGGTCAGTTTCAACGGCGATGTCCCTGGCGCTCCGGTGTTGGGTGCCTTTGAAGACGGCATGTTCGATAAAGTGGCAAATTCCGTTTAATTCGGCCGATTCGTGGCGCGATCCCCTGCGAACCCAGATTCCCGTCGTCACGGACCTGAGACCCGGCATATGTTCGGTCAGAACTGCGATTCCATTGGGGAGTTTTGTAGCTTGAACGTCGTCTATCATTTTGTTTCGGAGACCCAAAAAGGGGCGAAATTTCTCAGTTGTGTGAAAGGGGTGTTGGATCCTAGCACGCCCCCAAGTGGCGGGCAATCCCGCTCTGCGGCCCTCGGCGATCCTCCGCGTTCTCTGCGTAAAAACAATTATTTTCACGCAGAGAGCCGCAGAAGGTACGCAGAGAACGCCGAGAAAGAGCGAGTCCATTACTTGACAGCAATTTACGCCGTGGCGGACAATAACGGCTTGTTTCTGGGGGTTCCGGGTTCGTCTCCTCTCCTGAACCAGTTCGCATGTCCATGGCTTCCAAAAGGGACTTTGGCCGCGGAGGTCTTTGTCGCATGAGAAGAGCATTTGGTTTTAGTTTGTCTCTTATCGCGTTGGTGTCTTTTGTCACCAGCGATGCGCTCGCAGCAGCAGGCTCCAACAAATCACTCGCTACCATCAGCGGAACAGTTCGCGATAACCGTGGTAACCCACTGGCAGGCGCACTCGTCTCCTTAATGCGAGAAGGTTTCAAGACCGTCAAGCAAGCGCGCACTGATAAGCAGGGCAACTTCATTACGAAGGTTCTCCCCGGCCGCTACGGCATCAAGGCGATTGCGAATGGTTTCAGTGAAGTGGTCTTCACTGAAGTCGACGTGAAGGCTCAGGAGGAGCTTGTTTACAAGTTCAACCTTGAACCGGTCGGCTCGGGCAGAACGTTGCCCGAGCGCAGACGAGATCACGACGACGTGAAGTGGACGTTGCGATCAGCACAAAGCAAACGCTCAATCTTCCAGAACAATGAAGGCGAAGACGCAACCGTCAAAGCAGTAACTGAAGCCGAGGCGCAGACTGCCGAAGCCGCTCCGATGGAGAGCGCGTCCGAAGTTACCGGACCTGCCAGCGAAACAAATTCAGATTCGAAAATAAGACCGCACGGCGTTTTAGAAAGCTATTTCGCGAGTAACGCGTATGGCACCTCGTATGTTGGATTCAACTTCGCCGTAGCAACGCCAGTTTCCGAACACGTCGAGCTTATCTTCTCAGGACAAACAGGACTCGGTGATGCGCCGGGACGTTTTGAAGCAACGTCACGAGTGCGCGTCAACGATCGTCATCGCGTCGGTCTGACTGCGTCCGGAATGCGTTTCGCAAGTCCGGTTTGGACCAACAAGATCAACTACCAGGATCTTCAGGGTCAAGTTTCATTACGCGCCGTTGATGAGTGGATCGTGCGCGACGGCATCGTGATCGTGATGGGGCTCGACTATTCACGTTTCATTGGCGCCGGTGGCGCACACGCGATCACGCCGCGCTTCGGTGTTCAGTATGACGCCAACGCGCGCACACGTGTGAAAGCCGCATTCGCTTCAGGTGGAGAAGAAGACGGCATTCAGAGTGTTGCGACTTTCGAAAACGATCAAGTCATTTTCCGCGACCAGCCCGCACGACCCGTCGCGTTCATCGACGGACAAGCCGTTCTCGAGCGTAGTCACCGGCTCGAGTTTGGAGTTGAAAGAGTTTTGGACAACAGCTCAAACGTCGAGGCGACAGCGTTTTTCGATACGACCACTGGACGCGGTGTCGGTTTGCTGAGTGGACCTGCCAGCGCGTTCTCAGGCAGAGCCGGCGATGCATTTATGGACGTTGCGAACCAGCAGGGATCCTCGCGCGGCATTCGCGTGGTTTACACGCGCCGTTTGAATCGCGTTTGGACTGCTTCGGCGGGCTACGCATTCGGACGCGGACAACAGCTTTCGGCAGAGCGTTTCTCAACCCCGGCCGAGCTTTTCGAAAGCGGAATGTTCCAAACAGCAGCGTTGCAGCTAGGCGGTGTGTTCCGCAGTGGCACGCAGGTGCGAACCGTCCTACGGTTCTCGCCGGAGGCGACTGTATTCGCGATCGATCCGTTTGCGGGTCGATTGGGTGTTTACGATCCATCGTTGAGTATTCAAGTCACGCAAGAGTTGCCGAGTTTTGGATTGCCGGTTCGGGCGGAAGCCATTCTCGACGCGCGTAACTTGCTGGACGCGCAAACGAGTAACGAGAACGGAGAGATCCTGACCATCATCGGTAACAATCGACGGTCTGTTCGTGGTGGAATCTCGGTCAGGTTTTAGGACCAAACGAAGAGAGCAGACCGCTAACATCCCTTCTCGCCACGCGTTTCTGCTTCCTTCACGTATAAAGGCCGGTCTTCCAAATTCTCGGAAATTCCGAAAAGTTGGATAGACCTCTCTGCGTAACCTCTGCGTTCTCGGCGTCTCCGCGGTAATAATCACCGCTGAAGCGCAGAGAACGCAGAGGTTACGCAGAGAAGAAGTGGCCGGAACATACCTTGCTTAAAGAAGTCGGATCTGCCAATTCCCGAGAATTGGTCGCGTAGTTGAGGTAGCAGTGAAGGGCTCGATCATCACAACCAAGACCTGGTTTCTGCTCATTGGCGCAGCGCTCTTGATCAGCGCCGGCGTCCTCAACTTTCGCCAGCGCGCGCGACAGGAAACGCCACCGTGGGACGGCGTCGAGTGGGTCGATACTAAAGAAGGCGTGATTGCGAAAAGCATCGAGCGCGGTTCCGCTGCTGATCGTGCGTGGCTGTTGCCCGGCGATCGTTTGATCGGTATCACTCTCGATCCTAACGCCCGGGCCGAGCAGGTCGCTGCCGCACGCGACGTCCAGATTTATCTCGAGCAGGCACGCGTCGGAGGTCAACTGCATTACCTCATGACGCGCCCGGCTTACTCACCGGAAGTCGGAGCTTACTGGGCCGATCTCGATCATCTCGGCGCACTTCATCGATGGACGCCGCGCGTGCTCTACATCAACCTGATCGGGTTGATCTACCTGTTCGTCGGCTTCTTCGTTCTCTTCAAACAAGGCGGACGTGCGCCCTTCGTGCTGCACTTTGCGACGTTCTGTCTCGCGGCATTTGTCTTTCTCTTCTACACGCCGGTCGGCGCTTATCGCGATCTCGATCTAGCCGTTGCATTTCTCGATAACGCCGCACTGATTCTCTTTGCGCCGCTGTTCCTGCACTTCTGTGCGCTTTACCCGTCGCGACAACAACTCTTCCCAACACGGCGCTGGCGTGCGGTCCTGCTTTACGTGCCGGCGCTTTTCCTGCTCGCGTTTACAGTCCTCGTGTTGTTGCGCGATGAGCTGGCGAAGGGAATTTCCGTCTTCGCACGAATCCCTGTTTCAGAACAAGTAGTCGGGTTTCTCTATTGGCTTTACATCCTGCATCTCGGAGTTGCGCTCGTCGCTGGCGCAGCGCTGCTGGTACGGACTTTCATCAAAGCAAAGAGCACGGTTGCGCGACAGCAGGTGAAATGGGTTGCGTGGGGCACGTTACTGTCAATCACGCCATTTATCTTTCTTTACGCACTCGTTTATCTCTTTGGCGCGCCCACCGATCGCTGGCTCACCGACGTCGCGATACTGCCGCTTGGTCTGATTCCGTTTGCCTTCGGCTATTCGGTGATGCGTTATCGCTTGATGGACGTGGAACTGGTGGTCCGTCGCGTTTTTGTTTACGCGCTCACGACGCTCGCGGTCGCATTGCTGATCGGCGTGGTCGTGTATTACGGCGGCTTGTACGCCTTCGGCAGCGATCAGGGATTCACTTCCGGCGAGATCACTTTACGCGTCGTGGTTGCGGTGCTGGCGATGGCGGCGATCGTGATGGTCGCGGCGCCGGTGAAAAACTTTCTCCAGGAACAGGTCGATCGATTGTTCTACGGCGAGCGTTACGACCTGCGACATAGCCTGCTCGACTTTGGCCGCACGCTTGCCGCGACGACGGCGCTCGATCCGCTGCTCGACTCGCTGGTCAGTCGACTTCAGGAAGTGATGAACGTTGAGCGCGTCGCGATCTTTATCGAGTCGAAACATTCGAAGACGGGCTACGTGGTGGCACGTTCAGCGGGACTGCCGTCCGTTGCAGTGCCTTCTGATTTCCGCGAGATGATTCGCGTGCGCTCAGCCGACACAGGCGTCGTGCGCGCCGACGATCTCGATCTCGACCCCGAATCGAATGGCCATGTGCGACGCTCGCTTCATTACTACGTGCCGTGCGTTGTGCGTGGACGCATGGTTGCGGTGATTGGTCTCGGACGATCTGTCGATGGCGGGATTCTTTCGTCGGAAGACGTTGAGATTCTTCGCACCGTTTCGGGTTACGTCGCCGTCGCGATTGAAAACAGTCTGCTTTACACAGACCAGCAGGAACGCGCGGCCGAGTTGAAGCTGTTGAAAGAGTTCAATGAATCGATCATCGAATCGATTAACGTTGGACTGCTGGCGGTCGATTTGGAAGGATGCGTAACACGACTGAACTCGGCGCTCGAACACATTCTCGATCTGCGTCGCGATGCGGCGGTTGGTCGTCGTGTCGAAGACCTGTTCTCGGAAGATTTTGCTGACACGCTCAAACAGGTGCTGGGCAAAGATGGCTGGCGACTCAAAGAGATTCGCAACATCTACAAACTCCACACCGCCACGCGTGGTAATCGCTCGCTCGTGCTGAACATCGCGCTCGCGCCGTTGCAGGACGGGCAAGGCCAGACTGGCGCGCTCGTGGTTTTGGAAGATGTCACCGCGCGCATCACGCTCGAAGAACAGTTACAACAACGCGAGAAGCTTTCGTCGATTGGTCTGCTCGCGGCGGGTGTCGCGCACGAAGTGAACACACCGTTGACCGGTGTTTCGTCTTACACGCAGATGCTGCTCGGCATGTTGAACGAGACCGATCCGAAGCACGCGTTGCTTCAAAAAGTGCGCACGCAAGCCGAACGCGCGACAAACATCGTTAACAATCTTCTGAACTTTTCACGCACCGGCAGCGCGACGGAGTTTTGCGAAGTCGACGTGGCGCGCGTACTCGACGACACGTTGCAGTTACTCGAACCGCAACTGCGTCGCAGCCAGATCGAGCTCGTGCGACGTTACGACAAAGACGCGCCCGAAGCCTATGCCAATGCCGGCAAGCTGCAACAGGTGTTCACGAACCTGATCCTCAACGCGCGCGATGCGATTCCTGATGGCGGACGAATCATCGTCGCGACGGAAACTGCGGACGACGGATCGCTCGTGGCCGAGATCTCCGATACAGGCATCGGCATCGCACCGGAGAATGTCGCGAAGATCTACGATCCGTTCTACACGACGAAAGGTGTCGGACAGGGAACGGGCCTCGGTCTCGCGGTGTCGTACGGAATCGTTCAGGAACACGCCGGCCGCATCACTGTCGACAGCACGCCGGGACACGGCACAACATTCCGCATCACCTTGCCGACCGCACGCGTCCGCGCCCGCCTCCAGGCCGTCGGAGACTAACCGCAAAAAGCACAAGAAAGTCTTAATTTGAAATCCTCTCTGCGGTTCTCGGCGTATCTCTGCGCCCTCTGCGTTTGAGTTGCCCTTTAACGCAGAGAACACCGAGATACGCCGGGGGCGCAGAGAAAATCGCTCAATTTAAGACACCACTAAAGAGACAGTGGCCTCTCTCTTTTGTGCTTTTTTGTGTACACTTACGGTTCTTGTGATGAAGCCAGAAAGACGCAACTCCCGAAAAGGATCAGTCCTCGTCGTCGACGACGAGGAGATCATGCGCGAGGTGCTGGAGACGCTCCTCACCAACGAAGGCTATCGCGTCGATCTCGCCAAGACCGGTGAAGAAGGTCTCGAAGCTTACGGCCGCCGCGCCTACGACGTGGTGCTGCTCGACGTCTCGATGCCCGGCATCGGCGGATTGCGCGCGCTCGAAGAGTTTTTGAAGATGGATCCGGATGCCGTGATTCTGATGATCACCGCTTACGCGACTTTCGACACCGCGATCGCCGCCTGGGAACGCGGTGCCTTCGGCTGCATCAGAAAGCCTTTTCAGAACGAACAGATCACAGCGCAGATCGGCGCGGGTATTAAGCGCCGCCGGAAAGAAGAAGAACGCCGGACGCTGCGTCGCGCGATGAGTAAAGCCGTCGATCGCGGCGAGATCGTTGGTCGCTCCGATCTGATGCAGGAAGTTTTTCGGCTAGTTGAACAAGTAGCTCCGGCGCGTTCGACGGTTCTGATCACAGGCGAGAGCGGTACCGGTAAGGAGTTGATCGCGAAGGCGATTCACGAAGCGAGCACGCGCGCTGGTCGTCCGTTTGTGACGGTTAACAGCTCAAACATTCCGTCTGAGTTACTCGAATCGGAATTGTTTGGTCACACGCGTGGCGCGTTCACGGGAGCTGTCGCGGCGAAGAAAGGCTTGTTTGAGGTCGCTGACGGTGGCTCGATTTTCCTGGATGAAATCGGCGATATCCCACCGGAAACACAAGTGCGACTGTTGCGCGTGATTCAGGAGCGCGAGTTTACGCCACTCGGCGATACGTCGCCGCGTCGCGTTGACGTGCGCATCATCGCTGCGACAAACATCGACTTGAAAGAAGCTGTACGGCAGGGAAGCTTTCGCGAGGATCTTTACTATCGTCTCGCCGTCGTGCCGATCGAGTTGCCGCCGCTACGCGATCGAGTCGAAGACATTCTGCCGCTGGCCCAACACTTCACTCAGAAGTACAACGAAGAGAACGGCCGTAACGTGTCGGAGCAGTTCGCGCCTGACGTGCTCGCGCTACTCGAAGCCTACTCGTGGCCGGGCAACGTGCGTGAGCTCGAGAACACGATCGAGCGCGCCGTCGTGATCGCGCCCGGCGACGAGATCACGAAGGAATGCCTGCGCACGGAGATCAGCGATCCGAAGTCGGTCGTCTCCGGACATCACGACGGTGCGAGCAACGCGGCAGTCGGCGACATCGGCCGCGGTATCAACTTCTACGAAGAAGTCCGGCGTTTTGAAATCGATCTGATCAGGCGGGCACTGGAACAAACTGGCGGTCATCAATCTCGCGCCGCGCGTTTACTCGGCATGAACGCCACGACGCTTAACTCAAAAATCAAAACTTACAACATCAACCTGAGACCCTGAGATCAACGCCCACGCGATGAAACGACGCGAACTCGATGGCTGTCCGATCACCGGCGCATTGCAGATGCTCGGTGACAAATGGACCATGCTGATCGTGAGGGAGTTGCTCGCTGGTCCAAAGCGTACGATGGAGCTGCTGAACAATCTGTTTCCGATCAGCAGTCGCACACTTGTGCAGCGCCTGCGCGATATGGAGAACGATCGGCTGGTCGAGCGCACAGACTTCGGCGGCAACCCGCCACACATCGAGTATGCGTTGACTGAACGTGGAATGTTGTTGATACCGCTGCTCGAATCGCTGCGCCAGCTCGGCCTCGCTTTGAAGTGCAACGAATGTGAAGATCGACTGAAACGCGTCGGCGCTTACTGCGAACCCTGCCCATACAACGAGAGCGGCGCTGAACTTCCATCCACGCGCCGCCCCAAAGATGAATCTATCGTTTTGCTTTAATCCGCTTTTTCGGCGGCTAATTCTTCTACTGGCTGTTGATTAGGAATTAAGTGACCATCGGGCGTGATGATCGCCTTGTGATCCTGTGTGACGTGCTCGCCTTCCATCGTGACTTCCTCGCCGCTCGGCATCGCCACTGGCAGGTGGTCCAAAAAGCGCTCAGCATCAATCGCCGACATGCAACCAGTTCCGGCCGCTGTCACCGCCTGGCGATAAACTGAATCCTGAACGTCACCACACGCAAACACGCCGGGAACATTCGTCGCCGTCGAGTGGCCCGACGTCTTCAAATAACCAACCTCATCCATGTCGAGTTGGCCCTTGAACAGATCAGTGTTCGGCTTGTGACCGATCGCCACAAACACACCTGCGCAAGGAAACGTGCGCTCCTGCCCGGTCTTTAAATTGTGCAAACGAACACCCGTCACGCCATCTTCCTGCGTGCCGAGAATCTCTTTCAATTCCGAGTCCCAGATAAACTCGATCTTCTCGTTTCCAAATGCCTTCTCCTGCATGATCTTCGACGCGCGCAACTTGTCGCGACGGTGAACCACATAAACTTTCGCAGCGTAGCGCGTCAGGAAAGTCGCCTCTTCCATCGCGGTATCACCACCACCGACCACGACCAGCTCTTTATTCCGAAACGCCGGCAATGGACCGTCACACGTCGCACATGCCGAAACTCCGTTGCCGCCGAACCCGTCAGGCACTTTCGCTTCACCCGGAATCCCGAGCCACTTGGCCGACGCGCCGGTCGCGATGATCAGCGTCTCGGCCGAGATTGTGTGCGTGTTCGTGTAGAGCTGAAAGGGGCGCTCCGAGAGATCGACATCGGTGATCCACGCTTCCATAAACTCGGTCCCAAACCGCTCGGCCTGCTTGCGAAATTCGTGCATCAGCTCGGGGCCCTGGATTCCTTCTGAGAAGCCGGGATAGTTCTCCACGTCAGTCGTGATCATGAGTTGACCGCCGGGCGTCGTCTGTTTTTCGGCGTTGGCGGGAGCGTCAATCAGCAGCGGTTTCAAGCTCGCGCGAGCGGTGTAAATGGCGGCAGTCAGGCCAGCCGGGCCTGAGCCGATGATGACCACGTCTCTTTTGATCGTTTTGTTGTCCATAGGGATTTTCTCAGCAGTATAGCCTTTTCGGCTGAGCGTATAGTATAACTACGGTTATTGGGGTAGTCGAACCGTGTGGCTTCTAGTGTCTTGAAGCGCTTGAGCCCGGTTTTTCGCACGATGAGCAGCCCAGGAAGCGGTTCGGAAAAGATTGAAACGATTGCCGTGATCGGTGCCGGCACCATGGGTCATGGCATTGCTCAGGTGGCTGCGGCCGCGGGTTTTCGGGTCTGGCTCAACGACGTCGATCGTGAGTCGCTGGCGCGAGGAGTTTCGTCAATCGAAGCGAACCTTGCAAAAGGAATTGAGCGCGGCAAGCTGACGGAAGACGACCGCGACCGCACCTTGCAGCAGATTCACGGAACCACGAATCTGCAAGAGTGTGCGGCAGCCGATCTGGTCATTGAGGCCGCGCCGGAGAAACTGGAGCTAAAGAAAGATATTCTCCGGCAGCTCGATTCCGCGTCCGACCACCCTTTCATTTTCGCTAGCAATACTTCGTCGCTATCAATTACCGGGATAGCCAGTTCTTCTAAACGCCCCGAAGCTGTTATTGGTATGCACTTTTTCAATCCGGTCCATATCATGCGACTGGTTGAAATCGTGGTAGGTGAAAAGACGAGCGCTGAGACTGTTGAGACTGTGACCGCAGTCGGTCGGAAGATGCGGAAAGAGCCGATCGTCGTGAAAGACGTTCCCGGCTTTGCTTCGAGCCGGTTGGGCGTGGTGCTCGGTCTTGAAGCGATGAGAATGTTTGAGCAGGGCGTAGCCAGCGCGCAGGACATCGACACCGCGATGGAACTCGGCTACAACCATCCGATGGGACCGTTGAAGTTAACGGATCTCGTTGGACTCGACGTGCGATTGAACATTGCCGAGTATCTGCATCGCGAGCTTGGTTCAGAAGCATTCAAGCCACCTGAAGTTTTGCGACGGATGGTGAGCGAAGGAAAATTGGGAAAGAAAACGGGTCAGGGGTTTTATGATTGGCGATGAGTACGCCTTATAACCACGAAGAGAGACGGTTTGCGTTACGGATGTCGCTGCGACTGCCGGTCGTGATTTCCGGCCGTGCGGAAGATGGCTCCGCCTGGAGCGAGCCGACTGAAACGGACGACATTTCCACATCGGGCGCGCTCTTTCATTTGAACCAGAAGGTTAGTCGCGGCGAACGGTTGTACATTCGCGCGCACCGGCCCGACGGCACGCCGATCGAAGCGACGGCGCACGTGGTGAGAGTTGCGGCAGCGATTTATGGAACGGCGCGCGTCGGTGTTCAGATTGCCGAACCTGCCGAAAACTGGCTGCGGCTGTTCGTATCGTGGGTTGCGGATGAGCAACCGGCAACAACCGATCCCGAAGGTCCTCCCTCAGAGTAATCATGTTAATTCTGTAAATCCTGTAGTCCTGTCTAGTTGTTACGGGTTTTAGACAGGATTACAGGATTTACATGATTAACAGGAGTCAATCAATGCCGGA
Source organism: Pyrinomonadaceae bacterium (assembly GCA_035760085.1). Classification (GTDB taxonomy): domain Bacteria; phylum Acidobacteriota; class Blastocatellia; order Pyrinomonadales; family Pyrinomonadaceae; genus PSRF01. The sequence goes on along the minus strand of DASTTS010000670.1, from coordinate 915 downwards.
AACTTACGAGACGTTGCTGCTCGAAAAACGCGAGCGTGTTGCCATCATCACCATTAATCGTCCTGACAAGCGGAATGCTTTAAACATTAAAACTCGCGAAGAGGGCGCGGCGCTGCTCGAGGAGCTGCGTAATGATAGTTCGGTTGGCGTGGTTGTGTTCACGGGCGCGGGCGACAAGGCATTTATCGCGGGCGCTGACATCGGCGAGTTTGCCGGGCGAACGTCGATTACGCAGCGCGACGTGATGATGGGTCGATCTTTGTTCACCGCGATCGATAGTTTTCCAAAACCGGTGATCGCGATGATCAATGGTTACTGTCTTGGTGGTGGTTGTGAGCTCGCGCTTGCGTGCGACATTCGCATCGCGAGTGAGACGGCATCGTTCGGGCAGCCGGAGATCAATCTCGGGATCATTCCCGGTGGCGGAGGAACACAGCGGTTGACGCGCCTGGTTGGCGAAGGCAAAGCGATGGAGATGATACTCACGGGCGAGATCATCGACGCGCGCTCTGCGTACGCAATCGGTCTCGTGAATCAGGTCGTTCCCGCGGAGCAGCTCCAGGCAAAGACGATGGAGATCGCGAATCGTATTGCGGATAAGAGTCCGATCGCGTTGCAGCTCGCGAAGGAGGCAGTGAAGCTAGCCTCGCGCTCGAATCTCGATGAAGGTTTGCGGCGTGAAGTGGATCTCTTCGCGTTGTGTTTTTCGACGGAAGATAAGGACGAGGGCGTCAGCGCGTTTCTGGAGAAGCGCAAGCCCGCGTTCAAAGGAAAGTAGTTGAAGGCTCTCCTCCTCATCGTAGGCGTGTTGATAGCCACTGCGGGTGGCGTGATTACTTACCGCGCGCTCTACGTTGAGCCGAAGTCAGGCGTTGTGATAACCGACACCGGCATCCGCCAGATTCCCAACCAGGC
>DASTTS010000669.1:0-2926 GCA_035760085.1 Pyrinomonadaceae bacterium | reverse complement strand
CCAAGCCGATAGCGCCGAGCTTCGCACTCGTTATAACTCGCTGACGCCACGCGAGACTGAAGTGTTCGCCCTCGTCTTGACAGGACTGCTCAACAAACAGATCGCGCTCCAATTAGGCACGAGCGAGATCACCGTCAAACTCCATCGCCGCCAGGTCATGGAAAAAATGCGCGCCGACTCCCTCGCCGACCTCGTCCGCATGGCTGAAAAATTGGCTATACCAAAGTATAGGTAGTGAATACCTCCGTATAATAGTTTTCTCACCCGCCACAATCGTAATCTCCTCACGTAATGAATATCCCGGTGATTTCAATTGTTGACGACGACGACTCGGTGCGAATCGCGCTGAAGAGCCTGATCGACTCGGTAGGGTTTCGGGCGGAGGTGTTCGGCTCGGGAGAGGAATTTCTGAAGTCGCCTTACCTCTCGAAAACGGACTGCCTGATTGCCGACGTCCGGATGCCGGGAATGAGCGGTCTCGAACTCCAGGAGCGGCTGCACGCCGCCGGCTCTACCGTGCCGATAGTTTTCATCTCGGCCCATGACGACAAAGACGCGCGGGCACGAGGCTTGCGGGAAGGAGCGATTGCCTTCCTCCAAAAACCGTTCAGTGAGGATTCGCTGCTGGGAGCAATCACCGCCGGTTTGGATAAGAGTTAAAAACGAAAAGGGTAAAGGCGATGTTACAAACTGCTAGTGCTTTGAATTATCAACCTTTGGCCGCACGCGTGGTGAATCCACTGCCAAAACATGTGCTGGCCGTAGTTCCGAAGCAATCGGCCGATCTCTCAGTTATCTATCCCGAATCAGTGCTGAGATCGAGCGACGCCAGCGGGTGGCAAAATGTGCGCGCGGTGCATTTTCGCCACACCTCGAAAGAGGTGGTGATTCCGGCTTCCGACGATCACTGCATCGTGAAAAACCTGGGCGACTCGTTTTTCACAAATGTTTATCACGGCAAACGCAGGTTCGAAGGCGAGGTGCTGTCCAGCGAAATCGCGATCATTCCCGCCGGCTCGTCGTGGTCTTGCCAGTCAGATTCTGAGTCGCTTGATCTGTTGCTGCTCTATTTGCGACCGCTGTTTGTGCGTTCGGCAGCGGGCGAATTGAACATCTCTCATAACGAGATTGGACTGACTCCGCAAATCGGTTTTAAAGACAAGAACATCTGCCACGTCGCGATGTCGCTTCTGCACGAATTGAATGAAGCGAATGTGGTTGGTCGACTTTATGCCGACTCACTCGCGCCAGGACTCGCGATCCAACTCGTCAGACGTTACAGCGCGTTGCGCGACGTCCATGTGGGTCACGGCGGCATGGCGCCACACAAGTTACGAAAAGCAGTCGCGTTGATCGATCATCATCTTTCTGACGAAGAGGAAGGACGTGTCGCGCTACGCGCTGTTGCGAGAGCGGTGCGCATGAGCTACTTCCACTTCTCGCGTGCATTCAAGCAATCGATGGGAATGACTGCGACTAACTACATAGCGGAACGCCGTATCGAACGGGCGAAGAAGATGCTGGAGGAGACGGAATTGCCAATCTCCGAGATTGCCCTGCGTTCGGGCTTCTCCAGTCAGAGCCACTTTACGACGGCGTTCCGCAGGCTGGCGGGAGCCACGCCGAAAGCTTTCCGGGCGGCGCTGTGATCACTGATTGATGTTAGACAGGATTTACAAGATTTTTCAGGATTAACATGTAAATCCTGTCAAATCTTGTAAATCCTGTCTACTACTTTGCCAAACAAAAAGAATTTCAAACTGCATCACTTACTGCACCCTCACCGCGGCATGCTCGCGCTTGCGTTCATTGCCGTACTCGGTGAGGCCGCTACCGATCTACTCGAGCCATGGCCGCTCAAGATCGTTTTCGATTACGTCTTCGGAACAAAGCACATGCCGTCGTGGATGTCCGGGCTGATCAGCGCCACGTTTGGCCTCAGTAAAGTCTCCATACTGCACTTCGCGGTCCTCGCGGTTATCGTCATCGCCCTGGCAGGCGCGCTCAGCGCGTACGCCGAAAAATACCTGACCACATCAGTCGGTCAATGGGTGATGCACGATCTGCGACGCGTTCTCTATCATCATATTCAACGACTCTCGCTTGCGTATCACGATCACAAATCCACAGGCGATCTTATAAGCACCGTCACGGCTGACATCGATGCCATTCAGGATTTCATTTCGCAGGCATTGCTCGGCATCCTTGTGAGTGTGCTGACGCTCGTCGGCATGCTCGGCGTGATGTTTTATCTCAACTGGCGCTTTACGCTGATCGCGCTTTCAGTAACACCATTCCTGTTTGCCGTTGTCTACACGTACACACATCGCATCAAGCAAGCGTCACGCGACTTGCGCAAAAAAGAAGGCGAAGTCGTTTCTGTCGTGGCTGAAGTGCTCTCGTCGATACGCGTCGTCAAAGCATTTGCGCGCGAAGATTACGAAGAGGCACGTCTGGCCCAACAGAGTTTGGAGAATGTCGAGATCGCGCTGAAGGCACGCAGTCTGAAAGCAAAGCTGGCTCCCGTGGTCCAGGTGATAGTCGCAGTGGGAACGTGTCTCGTGCTCTGGTATGGCGTCAACCTCGTGCTGACCGAACAGATGACGTCCGGTTCACTGCTCGTCTTCCTGCTCTATCTCGGGAAGATGTACAAGCCAATGCGCGACCTGTCGAAGATGACTGACACGATGTCGAAAGCAGCAGTCGGATATGAGCGCATACACGCAGTGATTGAGACTGAAAACGAGGTCCGCAATCTGCCGGGCGCGCGAAAAGCTCCCGACTTCAGAGGCGAGATCGAGTTCGATCACGTTTATTTTGGCTATGAAAACGGTTACCGGACTTTGACTGACGTGAATCTGCGAGTCGAGCCTGGTCAGCTCGCGGCGCTTGTTGGTCCAACCGGCGCGGGCAAAACGACGATCAC
>DASTTS010000668.1:0-10127 GCA_035760085.1 Pyrinomonadaceae bacterium | reverse complement strand
CCGCGATTCCCCAGAGATGAAGATAACGATTGTGACGCGCCTGCTGACCGCGACCGAGATCAACAGCAGCGGTCAGATCCGCAGCGCCAAGGATCTGGTTTTCGAAGAAGACTGGCCGCTCAATTGCGCTACTCACTTCTCTTCTCCTTTCGGCGTCGTAGTGGAACCGGTGTCTGCGGCCGGAGTTGGCGTGGCGGCCGGTGTGGCGACTGGCGTGGCAGCCGGCGTCGGGGCCGGAGTCGGTGCTGGTTGTGCTTCAACAGGTTTGGCTGTCCCAGTCGTCTTGCTTGTTCCAGTCGCACCTTTCAAATTCTTCAACGCAGTCTTTATCGAGCCTTTCTTGCCTGACTTTGTCGAGGTTTTCTTAGCGCTCGCTTTGCTTGCCGCAGGTGCGGGTGTTGACCCGATCGCTGCGTTGACTGGTATAGCGTCGCCTTTCTGCGGCGCAGGTTGCTCGGGTGGCGCGACGCCACTCATATCCACGTTCATAGTCTCATCGTCGTCCGAACTACCGCCGAAGAATTCCTCGACACGATCCAACACATCCTCAAGGTTCTTGTCCGAGATCCCACACAGCGAGTCTTTGATAAGCCGTTCGACCTCTTCTCTAAGCAGCGCCAGCAGATTTAGATCTTCCCCATCATCTTTTTTCGGAAGATCTTCCCAGGGGACACAAGTGAGCTTTTCGAGAAGATTGCCTGCCAACTGTATTGGTGGCACCCAGTACCTGAGCGCCGCCGGCGACAGGACATACGTCCGTTCCATGTTGCAGATTCTTTTGACTTCACACTCTTCCCAATCCAGACAAGCCAGCAACACGGCCGGGTCCTCACACGGCGAACAAGCCGGATTCAACACGCGAGACACAGATCCACGCAGGTAGTCGATGAACATAACCGCGAGGTCTTTTGTGTTCTCGGCGGCTACACCGAGTTCTCCCTCCGTTTGGTCCTGAAGACGTGGCAGGCTGAGGTTGTACACGCGGTGCTTGAGTGTGCAGTCGGTAATAAATTGGGATTTATTCAGACGTTCGAGCAGCCAGTTGCGAACGATATCGAAGTCAGCTTTCGTTACCAGCAGATTCTTGGGGTCAAGACCTCCAGTTTTCGACTCGTTATTATCAACCGGTGCAATGTCGTCGTCGGGATTGATGAGGCCCTTTCCTTTTCCTAACTTGAGGCGCAAGAGCTCGGCTCGCGAGATAGCTTTCTTCTTCTCCTCGACGAAGCCATTAACGGCCTCAGGCAACCGTTTGAACGATCTAAATACCCTTGGCAACTTGTCGAGATCGCCAAGAACAAGGCAGAGTTTCTCGATCAACGGATTACGAGCCATGTGCGGATCGACGCAACGCAGCTCGAAAGTGACGCCTTCGCGAATCCTCGTTGGCTCACAACCGACCTGCACACAGTCTTCACCCGTTGAATACGGTGTCACTGGATCTGTGGGTTTTTCGCAGTAACGAATGTAGAGGCAGAAGCGAAAGTTCGGCTTTGGCGTGTCATCGCCGATCGGTGTTTCCGTTTTACCTTTGAGCTTCTTTGGTTCCGGACAAGGATCTACACAATCGTCTTTGCGCAAGTCCCGCACGAGGGCATTCAGATCCACCACCTGTGGACAACTGAGAGAAAGATCGTTGCCGCAACAATCAATGGCGTAGCCCGGGTGAACAATGACGCGACCATCACCGCAGGGGTCGCAGGCGACTTCAAGTCCGCAAACAACCCCCGCGCCGAACAAGTGACGGTTGTGTAGCCGGTTCTTTTGGCCCACGTAGTCGCTCAACAATTGCAGGTCGTCTTCGGTTAGCAGTTGGCCGGCGAAGAAGCGCGGACGGACAATTCCCTGTGCAACGCACGAACCGCAGCCTGCACCACCACAACCGCACGGGGAACCGGAAGTCGATCCCCCGCCGCAGCCACAACCTGATTCCTTACTACTTAGGTTCGAAATCATTTCGTTCCTCCACTACGCAAGCGTTCTCGAATGGATGAAAAACTATTACTCTTCATCGATGTCAACATAGCGCGGCCTTTGATCGCTGGCTTGGCCGCCATAGCCGCCCATATCTTTGTCTTCTATGTAGAACCAGCTCTCGAACGCGCCACCGGATGCCCCGTTGCCGGAAACCCAATTGCCGTAACGACGCGGAGGATCGACGCAAACCGTAGCCGCCTTTGGCATCCCCGCCTCGGGAATGTTGTCCTGAAACGTCGGCAAGAGCGGCACACGACCGCCCGTGTGGTTTCCGTCTACCGGCCGGCAACAGCGATCCAAAATGAAATCGGTGCGCACTACGATAAACACACGATCTAAATGCTGTAGCGACTCGCGCGCGGTGTACTTGAACACGATGTGACGATTGTCGTTGGTTGTGGTGACCTCGCCGTCGAGATAGTAGATGCCGCCGTGCTGGCCGCGACCACCCTGGAATACAAAGACGTCAACAACACCTTTGTTTACCGTCTCCGGAAGAATCGGCCTGGAGAACTGAATTGTTAGACCATCGCGCTGAAGAATCTTGCGCGCCTCCGCGGGCGTGTAGTTCTCTGCGGCGTGGACCCAGTTAACGCCGGTGATCGTCACGGGCTCATAGGGCGTCACCCAACGTCGCACATCGTTTTTGACAACGATCGGCTTGCCTCTCTCGAACAGGACCATCGCCAGCAACAGGCACTTGTCTTTGCACTTGCCGCAGCAGTTGTCGTGACAATGATCGGCGTCGGGACGGCGCAAAGAGACTTTGACCTTCACCTTGTCGCGCAACTTGCTGTAGACACACTCCTTTTCAACCGCGCTACAAGCATCAGGAATCACCGGCCGCACCGGATCGATCGGCTCCACGCAGTAACAGATGCTCACATACACGCGCGGCCGCGGACGCTCATGGCGTTCGATATCATCTTCCAACTGTTTCCGCTCGTTCTCAGATAACTCCCGCCACAAATCGACGGAGATCGGCTCGCGGACGATCAGCTCGTTACCTTCACAATCGAGGGCCAGGCCACACTCGACTCTGACCCGCGCGTGTCGCCGGTGTCTCTCGTGTCCGTGGTACTGTTGTTGTTGTTGTTGTTGCTGTTGCTCGTCGTCGTATGAGCCACCTTGCTGCTGCGGCTGTTCGTACGGTTCGGGCGCTTCGTAGTCTGACTCGTACTTAGAGTCGCCCTTCACTGACACCACTTTGAGACCGCAGACGGTTCCATATCCGTGCAAACAGCGATTGAGCAGCTTCAGTTTTTCTCTGAAGTAGTCTTGCTCTGTTTGGAGATCGCTGGCCACGAGCATCTGACCATGGAAGTACCGCAACCTCGTTGAGTCAGGCATTGCATTGCAAGCCGTATCGTGCACTTCATGCGCGTGCTCTTCTTTTTCATAGTTGATATTGGATTCGGGTTCCATAGCTTTTGCTCCTAATGAATATGGTTAATCAGGCGCTAACCTTTTGTGTGCCGATGAGACTGTTGTGTCCCAGCGAGATTCCTAACGGCGTGCCGTGTTTTCCATGCCAGACAACACTGGCGCGACTCAGCCGCACGTTGCCTTTGCTGCCGAGCACGGGACGCGGCAGCGGTGCGATGACTGTGTCGATGCCGACCGCAGACGTGTCTCCGAGAATGAAACGGTCGCCACCGACGCGAATCGTGGCCAGCGTGTGTGCAGGCCTTTGACTCGCAACGAGTTGTTCGAGTTTTTGACGAGCATCCGCATTGCGCAGTGCGGGCACGAGTATTCGCAGGCGGTAAGCCTGGGCCAGCAACGGATCGTGATCGGGATTGCCGTAGCTGCGCAGCGGTGCTGTGTTGAGAGCTGAGGTGTTGAGTCGAAAACGAGCGCGTGACTTGCCGAAGAGTCGAGTCGCGCCTAGACGCGCAGGGTTCTTAAATTCCGTGCAAGTGGTCTTAACGTTGCCGTTTGTGCTGGTTGGACAACCAAGCAATCGTGACAGTTGTGCGTTGGCAAGTTTTTGCAGCGACGTGTCGCTCGTCTTTGCAGTGACGGTGCCCCAACTGCGCTCTGTGGCTAACTCCTGTATCGCCGGGGTGACGTCGAAAATGAGCTTGATCGTCTCTTTCAACCCTGCCACGGTGCCGCGTTTGCGATAGAGATCCGGCAGCGCCCGCAACACTTTGCGTCTGAGCTCCGGTCCCCACGACGGATCGAAAGTCAGATCGAGAAAACTTCCGAGCCACGGCAAAACAGCGTCGGGCACTCCACCCGCATCAAGCAACGCCGGCGCGCGCTCGATCGCACGATCGAGATCGGCTATCGACGCGTCAAACAATGCGAGGAAACGCTCTGTGAAGTCTTCAGCATCGGGATTCTCACGATAGATCGGCGGCAAAAGATCGAGACTCGTAACTCGCGGAAACTCCAACTTGATGCGCCGCACAAGTGGCGTGACGGCACCTTTGCCTTTGAATATCAAACGGACAAACAAGTATCTGCCTGGCGGTTGATTGATCAGAAAATCGGATGATCCAGCTCGTGCAACTTGCCAATCGCGCTCATGTGGCAGATCGTGTTTCCCTTCCCTGTTCAATTCGCCTGTCGCCACTGCAACTTCGAGTGTCGTTCCTGACGGAACTTCAGCATCGAGCGTGAGACGGTGCCAGCGACATCGGGGAATACCGCTGTCGATTGCTTTTGTGAGCAGCTTGCCTTCGCCGTATCTGTCCGGTGCTTCAGGAGCCGGGATCGGTTTAGGCGCTGGTTCTCCGTTCCACTGAAAACAAACTGGTTCCGGTATTCCCTCAGGGCCGCACTTCTCGATGCAGAACCCCTCGTCCCGCGCAGCGGTCAGCCCGGCGCGCTTGAATGATTCGCGAAGCTGCTTCACAGTGCCCTGGGTGAATTCCTTGTCTGACCGCGCGGCACGCCACAGTTGCAGCGATTTCTCGTCTTTCCCGGTGACGAGCCAGATCGAATAATTCTGACTGACCGCCAGGCGCCTGATCTCTCCACTCTCGTTTCGCGGCGGTAAGGAAATCGACAATGGTTCAAGCAACTCGCCCGCGGCACTGAAACGCCAAAGCGCGTGGTTCTGCACGTCCGTTACGAGCAGCTCGCTCCACGGCGTGAAGGCAATTGGACCAACGCGCTCGATCTTGTCGAGGTAACCATCGCATTCAGGAATGCCGGAGAGGTCGTCTGTGTCGATCGAGCTGACAAGCTGCTCGCCATCAACTTCCCAAATCCACACGCGTTTCGCTCCGTCATCGGCGACAGCGATGCGATGTCCACGCGTAGCAACAGCCACTGCGTGCTTCAGCACCTTTTGGTTACAGGCTTTACTCCAAACTGACGACCAGCCTTCCGTGCAGCAATCGTGATGAAGTAGCTGCGACTCGTGGACCAGGAGCCAGTCACAGTGCCCACAGCCTCTCGCCAGTTGCGGCGGTGGAATGTGCTCCAGGATTTCAGCGGCTGAAATGAACGGATCTTCCGCAGTGCAACTCGCGCTTGCACCAGCCTGCGCCAGCCGCACACCGCTGACGTCGTCGTTCGCCAGGCCGGTAAGGTGCTCACAACTCGCTTCGTCCCAACCGACGTAAGGATCGAGCAAACGGAACTTCAGCATGTCGCCGCCGCAGCTCATGCAACCTCCTTACGCGACTGGATCACCACCTGGTGAATCCCGGGCCAGAACAACGCATTCGCATCGGGAACAAAATTCTTACAGCGTAGAGAACGCGAGCCATCCGCGATGATGTTGAGCGTCGGAACGGACGTGATATCAGGGATGTTAGTCAGCCGGCGAACCAGTGTTTGATAGTGCAACGTGCCGCCAAACGGCCAGCCGTTACCCTCAGCGCCGCCTTTCAGCGGATGCAAAAAGTCGTTCAATGCTTTGACGGCGTCTCGAACAACTTTGCCTTCGTCCGCACCAGTGCGAACAGCGATCGCGGCTTCGATCTTGATGCGGTGAAACTTTGTCGCCGAGACAACGACTTCCACTCCAGCAGGCGCCGCAAATTTACTGAGGTGAGTCGCGACCGCGCGTAACGTGTCCTCGTCGGCGATCGGTGCAGGTCCTTCGCCGCGATCGGGCGGAACTACAAACACACCGACGACACCGGGAATCGGTCGTCCCGGATATGCCGGATGAAGACCCGAAACCGCATGGGCGCGTTCGATCAAAGCGCCTTCAGCTTCGCGCGCCAGCAATGCGTAATCGGCAGTGGTTACGGCTCGTTCGCGCGCGCGAATTTCCTGTGGGCCACGCTTGAGTGTCTGTTCGCGCTTCTCGGTATCGAGTCCGCCAGTCGCAGGCCACGGGTTCGTCACCTTTTTGATGAAAGGTACTGACGAGCGGACGTTGTTGATGGCATCAGCAGCGACCGCGCCGGCTTTTCCGCCGCCCACCTGGTAAGTGCGAGCGCGTACGTTGCGGAAGCCTTGCGGAACTTCAGCGCCGTGCACGCCGTCGCCGAATGTGACGATGCCTGAGAGTGGATCGAGCGTGTAGACTTCGTCGTCTGGTCCAAACGACAAGAGATCTGAAACCTGTTTCCAGCGACGAACTTTTGATCGCAGGCCAGTCTCCTCACCGGCCGCCGCGGGCAGGTTCACTTCCGGCTCTTCCGGTGCAAAACCACCTTCCTCGACTTCGATGATCAGCGACCTGGGCAACACCGGCTTCTGGCTCAAACTCATCTGCCGGTTGCGACTGTTGGGCACGGGTTCGAGTGCTTCGTTGAAGATCGAACGTGCCGCGAGCGCCCGTACGATGTTGAGTTTGATGGAGCTCAGCTCCGGCGACTGTTCAAACGATCCCGAAGCGATTTCGAGTCGCAGCCAGCGCAGCAGTTCTGTTCCGGCGAGTCCACCCGGACGACCCGGTTGCCACTCGCGCGGCACTTGCAATTCGATAGTTCCGCTGTGGATCAAGCCGCCCGTTTCGTCGATCAGGCTCTCGACCGGCTCAAACTTCGAGCCATTGAGCACGCTCCATTCGAGTCGTGGTCCAGGTGCGATTGGAAGCGGCACGACTCCACCAGCCGGGACCGGCGGTGGTGCGCCGGGTGCCGCCGCGATGCGAATCCCGAGCGAGATAGTTGGACCAGGCGTGATATTGCTGGCGATGCCGATGAAGAGCGCACGCCCGGGTTCCGGTTGGTTTGCAAACGGAAGGAACGTCTGGCCATCAGCCGCGGTGATCTTTTGAAAGACGTTGTCGATGCGAACATGAAGTTCTGCGATCTTTGCGGGCGCTGCGTTCAGATCGCGCAACGTCTCGAAAATAACTACATCGCTCGAGCCATCGGCGGGCTGTGCACCAACCTGAAAGCCTTTGCTTACGAAAACCGATTGCGGCGAGCTGTCCGAGATCTCGAATTCCAGGAGCGCTGCGGCAGGCGATGCTTGCGCGGCTTGTATGCCCGCGAGGTTGAGAAACTCGACAAACGCTTTATCCGGCAGTCGATTGAGACGTTCGATCACCGGCTCCATCTGCTCGCTGAAGAGTTGCGTTAGCGCAACGCCGGCATCGTCAGGACGCTGGTTGGTCCATTCGGGCGTGAAGTCTTTGATGCGACCGAGCACTTCCTTTTTGATGGCCTGGCGTGACGCAGGCATCAGCTCAGGCGTAAGCGTCTTCTTCGGCTCGGCTCCGGCGCGAGATTCTTTGCCCCACCACACTTCGCTCATCGCAGACCTCCCTGGTTCTCCGAGGCCCTTTCGAAGCGCACGTGGATTTTTTCTAATTTGACTAGATGATGAGCGCCGATCTCGACGTCCTCACAAGCAGGCGCAGCGGCCACTGGCCCATCGCCGGGGCTCAAAAGTTGGTTACAGTCAGCAGCAGCCGACACTGGCGTATCAGCCTGGTCCAATCGGGCGTCAGGCAGATCGATGAAAACGTTGACGAGCGTGCCGTCATCGCCAAGCTCGGCCTGGGCTTCACGAAGAATCGCAGACGGTCGAACCGGTTCACCAAACGACCAGCCCTCGCGATCGTCACCGCCAATCAGCGGATCGAAAAACCGCCGCAGTCGTAGTTTGATCCGATGACTCAGCTCAATTCGATTCGCAGCATTCGATTCAACAGCAAGCGTTAATTTCACACTGCGATAGAAAGGCGAAAGGACGAATACCTCGGTGCCGACCAATCTCGTTTCGTCCAGTTTTTGACGGACCATAGCCAGCGCGCCTTCGTCAGGTACGGGCGCCGCCACAAACGCACTCTCCGCAATCGATTCGTCGAAACTCTCGTCGAGAACGTCTCGCGAAACGTCCGGCAGAATGAACACAGTCACAGCGCCGGGAATCGGCGTGCCGGGGTGATTAGGATGGAATCCGACGGCCGCGTGAGCGCGCTTGATCGCAACTCCGGGCACGGTGCGTGCGATCTCTTCGAAGTCTTCGCGAATGACTGCGCGCGTCCTCGCTTTCAGCGCTGCCGCCGCACGCTCGCGAAACGCCGGGATCGTTTCCGGCTCTTCGCCACCAATCGTTTCCACGACGTTTACTGCATCAATCTTGTCGGCTAGTAACGTTCTGTCGAGCAACGTCAGCGAGGTGTTCCAGGATCGGTTCGTGCCCAGTTTGCCGGCCGCGCCGCCGCCGACGAGGTAGTGGATTCGTATCTGTTCGTTGGCTCTCAGGAGCACGGGCAAGCGTCCGGTCAAGCCATTACCGAAACTGATCTTTCCCAGCGTTCGATCGGCTACAAAGACGCGATCGGCTGGACCGTGAAACTCGAGATCGGTCGTACGTTCCCAACGATGCCATTTGCCGTCACGCTCGCGGATCTTCAGTCCGATCGAGCCCTCGATCGGCGGATAATCTTTGATGATCTCGTTCTCAGGTAGATCGGCAATTACGATCTCGTTTCCAGGCAACGGCAACCATTCACGGTTTAACCGGTGCTTGATCGACTTTCTCTGGTGACGCGCGATCACGACGTTGGGAAGCAAACGCTTGACCCTTGGCGGCGCGCTGAACGTCGCCTTCTCGACACCCATCCAAAGCGAGTAGGCATGCGGCTCTTTCTCTTCGGGATCCACGGCCCAATCTGCCTTGACTGGCAACGTCACGAGTCCGGAACGGCGCAATCCCGCAGTGCCGTCTTTGACTTCACCCTCAGCGAAAGGCACTTGTTTTCCATCTTCACCGCTGTAGAACCACTTAACTTTCGCTGCCGCGGGCGGTGGCGACGGAGCTTTAGGTGACCACTGCGGCACGACATTGCTCGACTCGAACAGTTCAACCAGCAATGAAAAACGTCTTGGTCCAACATTTGGGGGGAGACGCCGGCTCAGGTAAAGAACAATCTTGACTTCCGCCGCTTTACCATCAGCGGGGAACAAGCACAGGACTTTGCCGTGACCGAGATCAGCAGTTCGATCTTCGCCATCGATCTTCAGTCCAACTGGCTCGCGTTTTTGCGCGAATGGAAGCAACAGACTTCTGTTGTCGGCCGTAAAGATCAGCGGCGGCGTGGAACCGGCGAGAGTAAAGCGGGCGGCTCTGGGCAACACGAGAAAGTCTTCGACCTTCGGGAAATGCATCACCGTTGCCGCCACCTGCGTGGGCAACGGTTTCTCACCGATTAACGACAGCGCACCGCGGATGAGCGAGTCGGGCGCGTGGTCCATCCAGTACACGCGTTGCTCGAGCAGGTATGCGAAGAGATCGAGCAGCGTGATTCCCGGATCGACCGGAGCATGGAGCGTCCACTGCCCCGCCGACGCAGCAGGGATGCGCCGCCGGGTGGCAATGACCATCTCATTCCAGGTCAGATCGTCGAGTTTTACGGGCTCGATAGACATTAAGCTCGCTCCACTTTGCCGAGGTAAAACGGAAACACGAGGCTGTTACGCGTGTTCGTCGTGCGCACGCGATAACCGATGTTCACGGTTATGCGCGACTCGTCATCGAGATCCGGCTCCGCGCGCACCTCCTCGAGATCCACGCGCGGCTCCCAGTCGCGCACTGCTTCGCGGATCGTTGTTTCCAACAAGCCGAGGTACTGAACACTTCCCGGTGAGAAGACGTAACTCGGCGCCTTGCTGCCGAAATCGAATCGCATCACGCGTTGGCCCAGATTCGTCATTAACAAAATCTTTAGCGACTGCTCGACGTTTTCATCACCGGAGGCATAACGCAGCCCGCCCGTGAGATCC
>DASTTS010000667.1:0-4795 GCA_035760085.1 Pyrinomonadaceae bacterium | reverse complement strand
TACAACGATGATCTCGTAAGCGGAATAATCTGAAGCAAGCAGACTACGGATCGTATTCTCGATGACGAGCTGTTCGTTGTACGCGGGCACGATGATCGAAACGAACGGCGCGTAGTTGCTGCCGGCGTGAATGCGTTCGCGATGGTAGGATCTGAACCACTGTCCGACCGCGAGTGAGCCGATGAAGAGCAGTCGCGCAAGGCCCAGCAGGATCCCGATCAGAAAAATCCACTGCAACACCCAACTGCCTGTCGACAAAAAGAAAAACGCGATCGCATCCGCGCGCGTGAAAACGCGCTGGTTCGGCGGAATCGCCGGCATCACCTGGTCTCGCGAAAATCCGCCCAGCTCAGACACTGGCACAAACTTGAAGCCGCGCGACTTCAACTCATGAATTAAACGCGGCAACGCTTCGACTGTCGCCGACCGATCGCCGCCCGAATCGTGCAGCAATATCACTTCGCCACGTGTTTCCGGATTCGTGTCCAGCGCACGATCGACAGTGCGTTTGACGATTTGATCCGCGGTGACCGGAAGTTGCCAGTCGTCAGGATCGATACGCACGCCAACCATAACGTAGCCGAGATTTTGCGCGACGAGTGCGGGCTCGACTTCCTGCGGCTTGTCCGCTTCCGCGTCGCCGAAGTAAGGCGGACGAAACAATACCGTCGAGCGACCAATTTCCGACTCGATCAACCGCTGCGTCGCGTTCAATTCGAGCTCAGTCAACGAGAGTGGAATTTCACCGAGGTTTGGATGTGTGAACGAGTGGTTCCCGATCTCGTGACCCTCATCAGCGATGCGACGCACGAGATCCGGATTCGCCTGACCGTTCTTGCCGATGATGAAGAACGTCGCCGGAACGTTTTCACGTTTGAGAATGTCGAGGATTGCGGGCGTCCAACGCGGATCCGGACCATCATCAAACGTCAACGCAAGCAAACCGGGCCGATCGCCTGTTCGTTGGACGACGTACGACGACGGCAACGCCGTGAATTGTTCCGACTTGACGAAGCCGTTTGACGAATCAACTTCCAGATCGCGCGCGCCCTTCTGCGGCCGCGACATGACTTTCAACAATTCGCCATTGCCTTCGAAGTCGACTTCGTAACCGTAGTTGATCGTGCGCAGCGATTCCGGCGAGCTGTTCTGCGTACCGAGGATGGACCACACCGACGGATCTTCAGATCCGAGCCGCCAGATGCCGAAACCCGCCGGCTTGTAACCACTCGCGGCTCGCATCTGGTTGTAAGCCGTTACCGCGTCGAGGAACCACACCTTGTGATGCGACTGATCTTCCTCGTCGTATTCGAAGTAAGGATTGCGCGAAGCTGAATCGAAAGTTGGCGCCGCGCTCGACTCGCGAGCACTGATCAGCGCTTCCTGAAATGTGACTTCGTCGGCGGTGTCGCTGGCGTCGCTCCAGTTGTAGCCGTAGTTGCCGAGCGCGATGATCGTCTTCGCGGAATCGAGCTCGTGCATGCGCTTGATGAGGTTCTGTTCGAACCAGTCTTGTGCCGCGACCGGGCCCGCGTCGCTGCCGGTCCAGTGCTGATCGTAAGCCATCAGGATCGAGTAATCGTTCGCGGCTGAATAGGCTTTGTAGTTCCAATCGGGATTGTCAAAAGGAACAGCTTGAACGACTAAAAGACCCTTAGCGGCAAACGTCGTATGCAGCTCCTGCATGAACGTGAGCAGGTTGGCTTGTGCAGATGCGGGTGGCTCTTCGAAATCGATGCAGATGCCCGCGAACTTGTTGTCCTGCACGAACGACGTGAGTGCGTTGATGAGTCGTTGGCGGTGTGGCTCGTCGGCGACGGTGCGCGCGAGCAGATCGCCTTGCCATTTTTCGTCGATAAGGTTCTGCACCATCGGCAGGATGCGAACTTCGGGACGCGTGACGCGAATCCAGTTGAGCGCGGGAATGTGAACGTCTGTGACGAGCGGGTTCGACGCATCGGGATTGTTTTGCAGGTGCGACCATTCAGCTACGACCCAGTCGAGATGATCGAGGTTTCGCTTGAGCGATTCGTAGCTCGACTCGTCCCAGTTGATAAAGAAACCGACTGAGAGCGGGCGGGTTGCCGGAACAACGGGCGCGGGCACTGCCGGCGGCGCGGGAACGACCGAAAGGTGCGAGCGGCGGCGACCTGGAACGACGTACCTGGTGATCGCGAGTGCGTGTTGCAACTCGGCCTGGGCTTTCTTTGCCTTTCGTTCACTCGGGTTTGCGGGAAGATTCGGCGGCTTCGGTTTCAGATCCGTGGTGCGCGGCAGGTTCGGAATGGGTCTTAAGTTGAAACTCGGAAGAACCGGATTCGCGAACACGCTGACGATGAAGACGATTGCGAGCGCTGTGACGAGCACTGACAGGGCGAGCCATACACGACGCACGCGCCGCCAACGTTTGCCGTGGGGGTCATGAAAAACGGGAGATTCGGAGGCTGGCATGTCGCTGCCGTCGGCAGGAGCTTGCCACAAAAGTTCGTGAGCCACTGTGGAATGGAACCACGAGTAGCGCCGCGCCATCTTTCATTCTTTTGCGTCTTCTTTATGGATTTTGGCTTATGGAATACAACTGTAGGGGCGGCCACGGAGGGCCGCCCCTACAGTTGAATCCTGGGGAAATTAAAAGCCGTCCACGGTTGCCCGTGGACGGCCGGTGAACTGTTGGGATTGGCCTGATGGCTACTGTGTGCAACTTCCAGAAAGGAGGAGCACTTTGCAGTGAGACTTCGGAACCAGAATCCTAACGGTTAGCTGGTTCAGAGGTCAGGCCGCAGCCACCTCACTGTGATAAGAACTCATAAATTTTAGAATCACCTCCTTTCCAGTGTTGCAGCGATGATAAGACACAAGAGAGTGAGCGTCAACCAGTAATTTTTATAGGTCCTATCGGACTTATACGACCTATTCGATCAACTCACCTCGAACGTAAACGCTCGATGCGTGCTCCATGCCGAAGAAGTAAGCGAGGTCGCGGTAGTCGCTGGAATCGTGAATCACGAAGTCAGCAATCTTTCCCGCTTCGAGTGATCCGAGTTGCGCGCCGCGGTGCAGACTGTACGCCGCATTGATCGTCACGGCAGTGATCCCTTCAGCAGGCGTCATCTTCATGTGCGTTGACGCGAGCGAAAGGACCATCGGGATCGATGGTGTAGGAGAAGATCCGGGATTGAAATCGGTCGCCAGTACGACAGCTAAACCAGCATCGATCATCTCGCGCGCAGCCGGATATCGTGACGATCCAAGCGCGTAAACGGAACCCGGCAACAGCACCGGCTGCACACCAGCTTCTTTCAATGCTGCAATTCCCGCGGCGTCGGTATGCTCGAGATGATCGGCAGTAACTGTACCCAGCTCTGCTGCGAGTTGGGCGCCACCGGAAAGCGACAACTGATCCGCATGAATCCGCAAACGCATTCCCTGACACCGCGCCGCAGACAGGATCTTCCACGCTTCATCCGTTGTGAACACTTTCTGCTCGCAGAACACATCACAAAACTCTGCGAGCTTTTGCTCCGCGACGGCAGGCAGCATCTCTTCAATAATCAGCGCAACGTAATCGTCGCGTCGTGATCGATACTCCGCCGGAACGCTGTGCGCGCCAAGAAAAGTCGGGACGTAACGTAACGGAGTTTCGCTGCCGAGTCGTTTAATGATGCGCAGCATCTTGAGCTCGTCTTCGAGCGACAATCCGTAACCAGATTTCGCCTCGATCGTCGTCGTACCCGATCGCAGAAACCAATCCGAGTAGCGCCAGCATTCATACGTCAACACCTCCTCGTACGTCGCGCGCGTCGCGTTAACAGTTGACTGAATCCCACCGCCACGCGCCGCGATCTCCTCGTATGTTGCGCCTTTGCTACGCTCTTCAAACTCATCGACGCGCGTGCCGCCGAAAACCGGATGCGTGTGCGCATCAACAAACCCCGGCAACACAACTCGCCCGAGCGCGTCCACGACTTCAGTCTTGCTATCGATCAGCGTCTCGATGTCATCACTGCTCCCAACGCGCTCGATCAATCCGTCACGAACAAACATCCCACCGTTCGCAATGATTTCGAGCTCACGTAGCTCCGGACCGGTGCGCGGACGCGCGGGACCAGCCAGTGTCACGAGCTGCGAACAGTTAACAACGGCTAACGTCTTATCTTTGTTTTCTAATGACATAGAGCGCGACGCCCACGATATTCGCTACTACGACAGTGACGATAATCTTTAGACCGAAGGTTTGCAGGTTCTCCACACTCGTAATCGGAACGATCGAGTAACGAATGTAGATCAGAGTGACGATAAAACCGGACGCGCAGGCAATCTTGAGCCACCATGGCGCTTTGACGCCGAGCGCTTTCATGCCAAACAGCGGAATCGCGAACAGGACCAGGTATGTCAGGGCATAAAAAACTCCGCCGGCATTGTCGATCAATTGAAACGCTTCGTGCGCGTGGACACCGCTCAAGCTGGCCGCGCCAATCACCAACGTCACTACGCCCACAAATAGAATCGAGTTAACCGGCGTCTTGTACTTCGCGTGCAACCGGCTAAACCAGGCCGGCAGCAACCGGTCCCAGCCCGCCACCATCGGCAGACGCGTGTTGCCGACAAAATAGATACTCATCAAGGCTATCGTGCGAACGGCGATGCCGAGAATCGCGATGGATCCTACTGCTCCGACCCAACCGAGTGAACCGAACCCGATCGAAAGCACCTGCGGAATTGGTCCAATCACATCAATATGATCGCGCGGAATAAATGCGATGACTGAGCTCGTGCCCAGAATGAACATGAGGGC
>DASTTS010000666.1:0-10718 GCA_035760085.1 Pyrinomonadaceae bacterium | reverse complement strand
GCACGCTTCCCCGGCCGCAAAGCCTTTAATTTATGACTAAAAAACGCGGGCCGCTGGCCCTGATTATTATCGACGGCTGGGGCTATTCGGCGTCGCGCGAAGGTAACGCGATCGCGCTCGCTACCACGCCTTTTTACGACGCGCTCTCGGAAAAGTATCCGCAAACTCTGCTCGAGGCGCACGGATCGCGCGTCGGTCTGCCTGCGGGAGTCATGGGAAATTCTGAAGTCGGACATTTGAACATCGGCTCAGGACGCGTGATCCGCATGGACGTGTCACTCGTCGATCACGAGATCGAAACGGGCGAGTTCTTCCGCAATAAAGTTTTGGTCGAATCGATGGATGGCGCGAAGTCGCGCGGCAAAGCGTTGCACTTGCTGGGACTCATTTCCGACGGCCAGGTCCACTCTTCACTCACACATCTCTACGCGATCTTGAAGATGGCGAAGGACCACGGTTTGGAGCAAGTCTACGTTCACTGCTTTCTCGACGGGCGTGACACTCCGCCGTCGTCGGGCTCGCAGTATGTTGCTCAGTTGCAACGAAAGTTGGCCGAGATCGGATGTGGTGAGATCGCCACTGTCGTCGGACGTTACTACGCGATGGACCGCGACAAGCGCTGGGAGCGAACGCAGCGTGCTTATGATCTCTTAACCAAGGCGATTGGCGAGCGAGAACTCGATCCGATGACAGGAATCAACGAGTCGTACGCGCGCGGTGTGACGGACGAGTTTGTCGAGCCAATCGCGATCGTGCGTAAAGATGGCTCGCCAGTCGCGACGATCAAAGACGACGATTCGGTGATCTTCTTCAACTTCCGTCCCGATCGCGCCCGACAGTTAACCCGGGCTCTCACGATTCCGGATTTCAAAGAGTTTGACGTTTCCGATCGTCCGCGTGTGCATTTCGTTTGCTTCACGATGTACGACAACACGTTCAACCTGCCGATTGCATTTCCGCCGCGACACCATCGCAACGTGCTCGCCGAAGCGTGGGGCAACCTGCGCGTGCGCAACTATCGACTCGCCGAGACTGAGAAGTATGCGCACGTCACATATTTCTTCAACGGCGGAGTCGAGCAGGAGTATCCGTGCGAACGGCGGCTGCTCGTGCCGTCGCCGAAGGTTGCGACGTACGATCTCGAACCCGAGATGTCGGCGTTCAAAGTCACTGACAAAGTGTTGCGCGCGATCGACGAGGGCGAGACGGACGTTTTCGTGATCAACTTTGCGAATCCTGACATGGTGGGCCATACGGGCAAGTTGGACAAGACGATCGAAGCGTGCCAGTACGTTGATACGTGTCTCGGTTGGATCACGAAACGTATGCGGACCGCGAAGGGCATCACGCTGATCACTGCCGATCACGGCAATGCTGAGCAAATGATCGATCCGGTAACAGGCAGCCCGCACACAGCGCACACAACCAATCCAGTTCCGTTTCACTTGATCGATGAAGAGTCGATCGGAGTGAAGCTGCGAAGCGGCGGCGCGCTCGAAGATGTCGCACCGACTCTGCTCGGTTTACTTGATCTCGAGAAGCCAACTGAAATGACGGGTCGCGATCTGCGAGAACTTTAACCACGGATAACACGGATGCAATTCGATCCGCGCAACATACTCGTCATTGATTTTGGGCAGCTCGGAGACATCGTTATGAGTCTGCCTGCGCTGCGGGCGATACGCGAGAGGTTTCCGTACGCAAAGATCACGGTCGCCGTCGGCAAGCCCGGTAAAGAGCTGCTGAGTCTTTCAAGTTACGCGAATGAGATCCTCGAAGTCGATCGTGTAGCACTACGAGATGGTCCAACGTTGATCTCGATCGGGCGCATCGCGAAATTCGTGTCGCAGGTACGCAAAGAAAAGTTTGACTTTGTCATCGACCTGCACAGCTATTACGAAACGAACATCCTCGGTTTTCTTTCGGGCGCACCTCACCGGCTTTACTCGCGCCGTGAGAATCGCTCGCTCGACTTTCTCGCCAACTTCAAACCGCAGCCGGCCAGGGAAGACCAGAAAGCCCACCTCGTCGATCGTTATCTCGACCTGCTGAAACCGCTCGGCATCGAGAACGTAGCGAGAACTCCGGTGTTGCAGACGCGTACGACTGATGATCAGGCGGTCGAAGGAATGTTGAAGAAAGAGAAGGCACAATCCCGCGAGCTGCTGGTCGGCATTTTCCCCGGCGCCGGAAATGCGAGTCGCCTGTGGCCGCTCGAGAAGTTTGCCGAAGTCGCCGATCACCTGATTCGCAACGACCGCGTGCGCGTAATCGTCTTCGCCGGGCCGGAAGAACGGGCACTCGTTCCGCAGATGAAGACAATCTTCCCCTCTGGGACGATCTTTTTTGACCGGTTGACGATCCCGCAACTGGCTTCAGCCCAGGCGCGATTGACCATCTTTATCTCGAACGATACCGGCCCGGCCCACATCGCCGCAGCCGTCGGGACGCCGGTGGTCGTGATTCTAGACCAGCCTCGCCTGAACAGCTTCCTGCCATTTGGCGAGCAAAACCGCTTCATTCCAGGGGCTAAAATCAGCGAAATTCCCGTCGCTGACGTCTACCGGGCCGCCCACGAACTCCTCGCCATTAGCCGCACCGACCAGATATTTAGCCGCGGCTAAATTCCTTATAGACAAACATTGTTGAACTTCGTTAGTATGGGTTGGGCCGCGTGACCTGCCCAGCCTCACGCAAAATCTATCCAAATTTGGCCTGCCTCAGCGAATTATGGAGACAAACAATGTTCAGAATGTTCACTAGATTAAGCTTAGTTACGCTTTGCCTATTCTGTTTGGGCGCCGCGGCAAGTGCCCAGTCAAACATGACAGCCAAGGCCGGTAGTGCCCCCGCCACCGCCCCTGTGGTCGAAAGCGACAGGTCCCGGGATGGTTTGATTGGCCCCGTCCGGCGCGTCCGCACGGAAGTCGCCAAGCTTCTGACTGCCAACGGAAGCCAGGAAGAGGGCAAACATCAGGTCGTCGAGATCGTCGCCTATGACATTAAGGGTAACAAGATCGAGAACCAGTATTTCCCGGTTGCCGGCTCCACGCTGACGGGCAAGGAAGTCTACAAGTACGACGAAAAGGGAAATATCAGCGAGATGACCATGCTCAATCCCGATGGGACTCTGCTGAGCAAGGAAATCTACAAATACGAATTCGACTTTCTCGGCAATTGGAGCAAGATGACTACGTCGGTCGCGATGGTTGATGCGAAAGGCATCACGTTCGAGCCGACTGAAGTGACCTATCGCTCGATCATGTATTACCTCGACGAGAACATGGTCCGGATGGTCACGCCGGGTGCAGCCACGACGCCGCAGCCAACGGCTCCGGTCGCTGCGCCGCCAGTCAACAAGCCGGCTGAACCGAAGTCAACTCCAGCTAATAACAAGAACAACAAGAAAGCGACTGCCGCTCCCGAGTTACCGCAAGCATCGACTTCAGCGGCCAAGCTTGCCTCTGGTCCAGTTGATGTGAAGGTACAGACGATGAGCACTAGTCAGCAGATGCCGATCATAGCTATCGATGAGCCACCGCCGAGTCCCGGTCCGAAGCCGATTCTCAAGCCGGTGTCCGGTGGAGTTCTCAACGGCACTGCGATCACGCTGCCGCCTCCGGTTTATCCTGACGCTGCGAAGCGCATGAGAACGCAGGGCGTGGTTACAGTCGATGTGATCCTCGACGAGTCAGGCAAAGTAGTTTCGGCAAACGCCTCGAATGGTCCGGGGATCCTCCGCGATGCGGCGGTGCAGGCAGCACTCAAAGCGCGGTTTTCTCCCACGAAGCTTTCCGGTCAACCGGTAAAGGTTTCCGGCGTGATTCACTACAAATTCGCGCTGGCTCCGTGACCTTCCTTCAGTGGCGCGCCGATCCCTCGGCGCGCCATTCTCCCCCTCTTTCCAACCTATTGCGATCTAGAAGGGACTAGTTCTCATGGCATTAACTGGACACCTCAGTGACCTTTCACTTTCCGAGCTAATCGAGTTTTTCTGTAACCAGCGAAAGAGCGGCCGGCTCAAAGTCTTGTACCCGCAAGGGGCAGGCTATTTTTACTTGCAGACGGGCTCAGTTGTTGATGCACGCATCGGCGTGTTGCATGGAATCGACGCGGTTTTCTTCGCGCTGACACTTCCGAATGCACAATTTGAATTCAGTGTTGATGTAGAAGCAAAGACCCGCACGATCAATCAGCCGTGGACACAGGTGGTGTTGGAAGGACTGCGGCGATTGGATGAGAACATCGCGCCGGGTGTCGCATTTCCTCCGAGTTACGTGCCTGAGCCGGACGAGCTCGAAGGCAAGTCAGTTCCGGTCGAAACGCAATCGGATGTTGAGAAATCGTTTGCGCCCGCGTTTCTCGCGTTTGGGAGAGAGACAGCGAGTCGTCGCAAGCCGCTTTTCATCGGCGCGATTGGCGTAGCGGTTGTGGCTAGTGTGGCGGTGATTGGCGTGCCTGCTGGTTGGTATAGCAGGAAGCCTGCTCCGGCAGCGGCGGCAACTGTAAGCCAGCCTGCTGTTCCGGCGAGTACGGCCACGGAGACTTCATCGCAGCCGCAGCCAGCGACCACGGAAGCCGCACCGGTTGCTGAAGATCCGGCAGCGGCAGCTAAACGGCAGCGTGAGAAAGAGCGCAAGGCTCGTGAAGCGAAGAATGCTGAGAGCGATACGGCTGCTGCTGCTGCGCCGGCACCTGAAGGTGTGAAGCCTGGTGCGAAGCGAGTTGTCGTTACGGTGACTTACGATGAGTCAGGTCGCGTGACGCAGGCGTCGGGTGGTGATCCGAATGCGTTGCGTATCGCGCGGCAGAAGCGTTTCCCGCCGGGGAAAGCTGGATCGGCGACCGTGTCGATACCGATCAATTGATCTCCTGTAAATCCTGGAAAATCTTGTAAATCCTGTCTAAGTCGTTTGACAGGATTACAAGATTTCACAGGATTTACAAGATACCGTTCCGAGAATTACTAACAATCCACGTTTCAACCCGAGGTCGCGGCCGCGTGGGTCGTACCACTCATCAAGACTGTGTGAAAACGCTGAGCTTCCTCCAGCCCCAAGCGTTATCGCCGGTATCCCCAACGAGATCGGCAAGTTTGAATCAGTCGACGATTGATCGAGTCGCGGATCGACACCGAGAAGTTTCGTAGCTTCGATCGCGAGCTCTACAAGCGGTGAATCCGCGGGAGTCTCACCAGTTGGTCTTTCACCAATCAACTCCACGTTAAGTTTCAACAACGAATCACCAACACGTCGCCTGATATTTTCCTCATCAACCGCGTCACGCATCGCCCGCCTGAAAAACGCATCGAGCCTCTGTAATTCAGATTCAGCAGCAGAGCGAAGATCTACTTCCATCGAGGCCTCAGCCGGTATTGCATTGACACTTCGCCCGCCTTCCACGCGCCCGACGTTGAACGTCGTGCGGGGATGTTTCGGCGCGGGATAACTGGCGAGCCGGGAGATTGCGCGTCCAATCGCGTGCACCGGATTCGGCAAACCGAAGTCGCCCCACGAGTGACCGCCTGGTCCAGTTACGGCGACACGATAACGATGCGACCCGAGCGCTTTGTTTGTAATGCGCTCCAGTCCTGGTCCATCAAAACTCACAAACGAGTCGATGTGTTTGGCCCAACGTCCTTTGGTGAAAAGATGACGAACGCCACGTAGATTTCCCTCGCCTTCTTCACCGACTGTTCCTACAAAAAGAATGGAGCCTTCGATTGGTATTCGCTCTGACTGAATTGCCTGCGCGAGTGCGATAAGCGCCGCGAGACCACAACCATCGTCGGCAATTCCCGGTGCGAACAGTTTGTTATCACGACGCACGACATTGAAGTTTGTATCTTTCGAAAAAACCGTATCGAGGTGCGCGCTTACAACCATGAGAGGCGACCGCGAAGATCCTTGAAGCAGTCCGAGGCAGTTGCCTTCTTCGTCAATCTCGACTTCACTCAATCCCAACTCTGAAAACTTTCGACTGAGATACTCCGCCCGTTCCTGCTCGCCAAACGGACTCGCCGGTATCGAGCAGATGCGAATGTGCTCTTCAGTGATTGCGTCAGCTTGTGTTTCGAAGAAACGGAGAGCGCGCCCGACGTGAGGCGTCGTCATGAGCTGAGCTACAGATTTACCCGGATGAACACGAATCACAACAAACTCAGAATCTCGCTCTCTTCAAGCACTCCCGTTGCCGATTTCGCGTGCTCGTAAATGCGGTTGACGCGACTTTCGCTCGGCTCGAGACCACGCTTTTCGAGCCAGTAAATAACATTTGATTTGCCGCTCATCGGTCCGATTTCGATCACTTGCTCGAGTCCGAACTCACCGGCCGGAACTCCCGAGTAAACAATGTCCGCGAGTCGATGATCGCCTTTCTTATAACTCTTGATCACTGCCGCCGCGTGAACTCCAGTCGCCGTGCGAAACGCATCACGACCAAACACCGGATAGTTCAACGGCACAGTCCAGCGACACGCGCGCGCCGCCGTCTGGCAATACTCGCCGAGACGCGACAGATCGTTATCGATCCAACCCAGCAATTTAAGATTTACGAGCAACTGATCGAGCGGTGTGTTGCCCACGCGCTCGCCCATTCCGAGCGCAGAGCCGTGCACCTGATCCGCGCCGGCATGGATCGCTGCGAGCGAATTGATCACGCCCAGGCCACGATCCTGATGACCGTGCCAGTCGAGACGAATGCCACCGCCCTGTTCCTCGATGATGCTTTTGACGAAACTCACGACAGCACGCGCGCCGTCGGGTGTCGAATGTCCGACAGTGTCGCAAACGCAAACTGCCTTGGCGCCGCAGCGAATGGCAGTCGTGTAGAGGGCGCGGATTGTTTCTGGTTTCGCGCGAGTCGTGTCTTCAGTGACGTACATGACCGGCAGTCCCTCACCCACAGCAAACGAGACTGCCTCCTCGGTCATCTGTAACAACTTTTCGAGCGTCCAGTCTTCAGCAAAAAATCGGACTGATGAAGAACCAATAAACGTACACGCTTCAATCGGAATTCCGGCGCGCTGCGAGATCTCGACGATCGGTATGATGTCGTTGCGATGTGTACGTGCGGCGCAGTTAGGACGAATCTTGAGTTTCTTTTCGGCGATCTCGCGGGCCAATCGTTCGACTCCGGCTGCGTGTGTGCCGCCTGCGCCGGGCAATCCGATGTCTGCAGTATCGATGCCGAGCGCTTCCATCAGGTGCAGCAGCTCGAGCTTTTGTTCGACTGGCGGCTCGCAAACAGACGGCGATTGCAAACCGTCGCGCAGCGTTTCGTCGTCAATGCCGATGTGACGATTGGGCGCGGTGAAAGACGGTTCGATTGTATTCCAGTCGTAAACCAGCTCGTCGATTGTCATGGCTGTAGTATAAGCCACAGGTGAACGCGGATATAAACGCGGATCTGGCTTATACTACGTTTGCCTTTGCCCTTCTCTTAGGAGACCGTTAACTATCAACGAAGAACCGTTCGAAGCTCTGTTGGCCTGGCTTGACCCAGACCGCGACAAAGCCGGGCAAAAATACGAAGTAATCCGCGCTGGTTTGATCAGGATATTTGTGTCCAAAGGATTCAGCGACGCGGAGGATCTTGCCGACGAGGCGATCAACCGCGTGATGAAGCGACTGCCTGAAATCCGCGACACGTATGTCGGCGAGCCTGTCCGTTACTTCCACGGCGTTGCGCGTTTCATCGTTCGCGAGATGATCCGGCGCAAGGAAGTTACCGTCGAAGTGGTGCCGGTGTTTTCCGGCGAGAATGAGGTTCACAGCGACGAATACGACTGTTTACTCAAGTGTCTCCGGTTTCTGCCGACAGACAAGCGCGAGTTGATTCTGGACTATTACATCTACGACGGGCGTGACAAAATCGTTCAACACCGGCGGATGGCCAGCGAGCTCGGGATTACGGAAGGCGCCCTCCGCGGCCGGGCGCACCAGGTTCGCGGAAACCTTGAAAAATGCATACAGCAGTGTATTGAGCGGATGAAGTCAAACGAAAACTAGTCTTCAAGCCATAACCTGTAGGCGGGGTTTTAGTGGGGGGTTCTCATCATTAATCATACTGAAAAAACGGAATTAAAAGACTATCTTCTCGGCCGGCTCAGGGACGAAGATGAAGAACGGGTAGAGGTGAGACTGCTGAGCGACCCGATTTACGTGGAAGAGTTTGACATTGTTGTTGATGAATTAACGGATCAATACGTTACGGGAGAAGTTAAGGGCACGGAGCGCGAGCAGATGGAGCGATATTTCTTCGCTTCGCCCGCGCGGCGCGAAAAGTTAAGAATCGCGGAGGCGCTGAAAGAACGCCAAACGGCAGTTGCACCAAAGCGTTGGCTGCCTTCGCCGGAGTTGCGCATCGCGGCTTCGATCCTGATTGTTGTTGGACTGTCTTTCGGAGTTTGGTACGGGCTCAGGGGTGGTGAATCCGAGTTTGACAAAGGACTGGCGGCGCTGCAAACGGCTTATTCCGTAGAGCGACCCATCCAACCGCGGGTTTCGGCACTTCCTTACGCGAAGTTTTCGCAAACGCGCGGATCCGGTGACGGCGATCAACGCACGGATCAGCTCAGGCTTGCCGAGTTGCATCTCGCGGAAGCTGTGCGAACGAAGCCGACGCCGGAAGCTCATCACGCGCTCGGCAAGGTATACTTAGCCCAAGGCAAGTTCGACGAGGCGATTAGAGAGTTTGAACAGTCTCTCAGCGGCAGCAACAACCAGGCGCAGATTTATAACGATCTGGGTGTGGCCTGGCTTGAAAAGGGAGACTACAATCGCAGCATCGACAATTTCAATAAAGCGCTTCAGCTCGACGGCAACTTGCTGGAAGCGCTTTTTAATCGCGCGCTTGCTTACGAAAAACAATCCCGCTTCGAAGAGGCGAAGACAGCCTGGAACGAGTACCTGAAACGCGACTCGACTTCGCCATGGGCAGACGAAGCACGCCGGCATCTAACGTCCTGAACACGCCACACTGATATACTGGCTGCCTGTGAAGACAATCGCTCTTGGCTCCGATCGCGCCTCGAAAATTATGGCTGTGCGCGCCAGCGTCGCACGTGTTGCCGCCATCGATCCCGATTGGGCAAATGCAAACGTCGTCGCGCGCCGTGTCGAATCGAACGTCCCTTCCATGCCACTGACTGACTGGCAGTTGATGCAGGGCGCGCAGGAAAGAGCTTTCGCCGTCCGTGAAACGCTCAAGAGTCGTCGTCTTGAAGCGGATATTTATGTCGGGCTGGAAGGTGGGTTTCATTCGGTCTCGATCGAGGGCGAGTGGCACACGTTCCTGCGCGGTTGGGCATATGCGACGAATGGCGAGCGCGGTGCTTTTGGTGCCGCGCCTTCGATTTCCGTACCGCCTGAGATCGTGAAGAAGGTGGTTGAAGGACGACGCGAACTCGGTCTCGTGATTGACGAAGTCACGGGTGGTCGAGATTTGAAGAGTAAGCAGGGCGCGTGGGGCGTGCTCTCTCGCGATCTCGTCACCCGATCGATGAGTTTTGAAATCGCACTGATTGCTGCTTTTGCACCGTTTTACAATCCGAAGTTTTATTCATGATCGAGAGAGTTACTGTAGGGGCGGCCCTCTGTGGCCGCCCCGGCGTGACATTCAGACAGGGGTGGCCACGGAGGGCCACCCCTACAGTTGAAGGCAAAGTTGAGAATGGATGAACTAGTCGCACAGGTTAACCACGAGGAACCACCGCCACAAACGCGCGGTACTGCTGGTTGGGTGGAAGTGATTGCGGGCTCGATGTTTTCCGGAAAGTCGGAAGAGCTCATTCGCCGGCTGCGACGCGCCAAGATTGCGCGGCAGAAGGTGCAGGTATTCAAACCAGAGTTAGACTCGAGATTTTCAGACAACCAGATCGTGTCTCACTCCGAGATGCGTCACGATTCGTCGAACAGTCGATCGGCTGCTGAGCTTCTCGCGAAAGTCGATGCGGATACGGAAGTGGTTGGCATCGACGAAGGACAGTTTTTTGATAACGAGCTGGTGACCGTGGCGAACGAATTGGCGCGCCGCGGTGTGCGCGTGATCATTGCCGGGCTGGATCAGGATTACACCGGTAAGCCCTGGGAACCGATGCCACAACTACTCGCGATTGCTGAGTACATCACGAAGACTCACGCGATCTGCATGAGATGTGGCCAGCCGGCGAATTACTCCCAGCGCACGTTTCAATCCGAAGAGCGTGTTGCGGTTGGTGCTTCAGATAAATACGAAGCACGTTGTCGCAGTTGCTTCGTTCCCCACGCCGACGCTCCGACCGTTCACGCGAGTTAAAGAGTTCTCTCCCGCAAAGACGCAAAGGCGCAAAGAAAGCCGCAAAGAAGGATTCGTCAGCCTTTGCGTTTCCGTTGCGCCTTTGTGTCTTTGCGTGAGAGACCAATTGGAAACGTTTTCGTCCGGAAACGTCATATCTAAGTAGGTCCCCTTATGAATATCCGCCACACTTCCCGACATCGGTGGTTCACGTCGTCACGACTCTCACGTCGCGTCCTGTTGATCCTCGTGCTCGTTGCGCTAATCGTTACCGGGTGGAGTTTCCGCTCTTTCTATTCAAGGAAGTCAGCCGTAACAACCGGACTCGAAGCGTTAGTCGCTGCTTACGAGGGTCGCCGGCCGCTTCAGGCGCGTATCTCTGGACTTGCGTATGCCCCGTTCATCTCCCGTAGGGGCGAATCTGACGATTTCGATGCAGTCAA
>DASTTS010000665.1:0-4225 GCA_035760085.1 Pyrinomonadaceae bacterium | reverse complement strand
TTTTGTGCCTTTTGTGGCAAGCGTTAATCGTCAGTTAGGCGGCGGCGCCGTCGATTCCGGTGAGACCTTCACCTGGAACGGCCCGGCGACGTTCGACCATTTCGCTGGTTATGACGAATTCTTTGACTCGTTTCTGAGAAGGCAGGGTGTACATTGCGTCAAGCAGCAACTCTTCCAGGATCATCATCAGGCCGCGGGCGCCGACCTTTCGCTCAACAGCCTGTCGGGCGACGGCCTTGAGCGCATCCTCGGTGAACTTCAACTTGACGTTGTCGAAATCAAACTTCTTCTGATACTGCTTTACTAAAGCATTCTTCGGTTCGGTAAGTATCTTGATGAGTGCTCCCTCATCGAGCTCGTGCAACACGCCGGCGACCGGCAGTCGTCCGACAAACTCCGGAATCAATCCGAAGCGAATCAGATCCTCGGGCTGCACCGCCGCGAGTGCTTCCGCGTGACGATGCGAACCTGATTTCACCTCCGCATGGAAGCCGAGCGACTTGTTGCGCAGTCGTCGCTCGATCACTTTCTCGAGTCCGACGAAGGCGCCACCGCAAATGAAAAGAATATTAGTCGTGTCTACCGGGAAGAACTCCTGGTGCGGGTGCTTGCGTCCACCTTGCGGCGGCACGTTCGCGACCGTCCCTTCCAGGATTTTCAACAGCGCCTGCTGTACACCTTCGCCTGACACGTCGCGCGTGATCGACGGGTTCTCATCCTTACGACAGATCTTGTCAACCTCGTCGATGTAGATGATGCCTTGTTGCGCGCGTTCGACATCGCCATTCGCAGCTTGCAGGAGTTTGAGAATGATGTTCTCAACGTCTTCACCAACGTAGCCCGCTTCCGTCAACGTCGTCGCATCGACGATGGTGAAAGGCACAGCGAGCATGCGCGCGAGTGTTTGCGCAAGCAACGTTTTGCCGGTGCCGGTCGGACCGATCAGAAGAATGTTGGCCTTCTGGATCTCGACATCAGAACGACGACGACCAAGCTCGATGCGTTTGTAGTGTTGATAGACGGCGACGGCGAGACGCTTCTTCGTTTCTTCCTGACCGATGACGTATTCGTCTAAGAAGTTTTTGATCTCTCCGGGCTTCGGAAGGGGCGGGCGAGTGGCTACTGACTCTGCTTGCTGATCGTCGGTGATGATCTCGTTGCAGATGTCGATACACTCATTACAAATGTAAACAGTCGGACCAGCAATGAGCTTCTTGACTTCGTTTTGCGACTTACCGCAGAACGAGCAGCGCAGAGTATCATCAGTTCGTCTCACCATATCTCGCGATGAAGCTCCTTTGGGGGGCGCGCCGTTTACTCCCGGTGCGCGATGACCTCGTCTATTAAACCATATTCTTTGGCCTGCATGGCAGACATAATTTTATCGCGTTCAACGTCACGCTCGACAGTATCGTACGACTGTCCGGTGTGCTTCGCGATAATCTGGGAGGTGAGCTCGCGCATTCGCAGGATCTCTTCTGCTTGAATACGAATGTCTGTTGCTTGACCCTGTGATCCGCCTGACGGTTGGTGAATGAGGATACGCGAATTGGGAAGGGCGAAACGTTTTCCTTTTGCGCCCGCGGCCAACAGTAATGCTCCCATCGATGCACATTGTCCGACGCAAATGGTCGTGACATCTGGGCGAATGAATTGCATCGTGTCGTAGATCGCCATACCAGCGGTGATCGAACCACCAGGAGAGTTGATGTATAGATTGATGTCTTTTTCAGGATCTTCAGCTTCGAGAAAAAGTAGTTGGGCTACGATTAGGTTGGCAATCTGATCGTCGATCGGGGTACCCAGGAAAATAATATTGTCTTTCAGTAGTCGTGAGTAAATGTCGAAGGCTCGCTCGCCTCGCGACGTTTGCTCCACGACCATTGGGACTAGAGCCATACGTTCTTAACCTCGTTCAAGGAACATTTGTGTTCATCGACTGCCGGTGACCTGTTACTCCTCAGTGGGAGCTTCCTCTTCTTCTTCTTCGTGCTTGGGTTCGGTCCACTCAGCGTCGGTGACGCTCGCGTTTTCAACTAAAAGATCAAGCGCTTTACGAGTGCGCAATCTGTGCGCGATGCTACGTTCGCCTCCATTCTTTGTCAAGGCAGCACGCACTTGAATTTTAGGTTGTCCTGATGCCGCTACGATCGCATCGATCTCGGCTTCGATTTCCTCGTCAGAGACGGTGATGTTCTCAACTTCTGCTATCTTTTCCAATAGCATCGTCGCGCGGACATCTTCCTCCGCTTGACCCTTCAACTCTTCACGTGCGCTCTCCCACTTTAACTCCGGATTGCGTGGATCGATGCCCCGTTGCATCATCTGACGCGCCACGGTTTCCATGCGATGCTGTGTCTGCTGGTTGACTAAACTTTCAGGCACTTCAAACTTGTTTGCGTCCAGCAGCTTCTTCATGATCTCGTCGCGCAACAAGTGATCCGACTCTGCGTTCGCTCGCGCTTCGAGATCTTCCCGCACCTTAGTTTTCAGTGTTTCCACCGAATCGAAATCGCCGCCCAGACTCTTCGCCCATTCGTCGTCGAGCTCGGGCAATTCTTTTTGCCTGACTGACGTGACCTCGGTTATGTATTGCACTTTTTTGCCGGCGAGGCCTGGCGAGCTGAAGTCTGCCGGATATTCGACTGTGAACGTGCGCGTCTCTTCGGGTCTCACGCCCATGAGGTTCTCAGTAAACTCTTTCTGCACACCGGGACCGCCGAGCACAACTTCAACGTCGTCAACTTTGATCTCTTCCTCTTCCGGATCCTCGACGTAGTTACCACGCGCATTCACGGTTACTGTGTCGCCGAGCTCCGAGGCACGATCTTCGACTGGTTGCAGCGACGCCGAGTTGTCACGCAAGCTTTCGATCATGCGATCGACATCCGCATCAGTGATCGGACGTTTGCGACGGTTGACTTCGATTCCTTTGTAGTTGTCGATCTGTACTTCCGGAATTACTTCGAGGCCGACTGTGACCATCAGTGGCTCCTGGCCGAGACGTTCGAGCGCGGTCGTGTTGTCGAGCTCGACATTCGGTTCACCGAGTGCGTTCAACGAATGTTCGGTGATGGCATTGTTAACAGCTTCGGGCAGTAACTCACGCAACACTTCGGTGCGGATCTCGCTTTTGTAGCGAGCGCGCACGACGGACGTGGGCGCGTGGCCCGGACGAAATCCGGGGACGTTGGCGGCCTTGCTGTACTGTTTGCTGATGCGATCGAACGCGTCGCGAATCTGCGCCGGATCGATCTCGATTTTGAGCTCCTTGCGAGTAGGAGAGACGTCAATAAGTTCAGTTTTCATTTTGTGGATTCAATTCTTTGGTGCGAAAGGGGGGACTCGAACCCCCACACCTTTCGGTACCAGATCCTAAGTCTGGCGCGTCTGCCAATTCCGCCACTTTCGCATGCGAAAAAGCGCAGTGAAGAATAGCACAGAGGTTCATCTGCGGATAAACGCACCTAGAACATTTGTCAGGTACATTGCCGGAAATCGCCTGCTAGCATCCAGCAAAACAGTGTGTAAGGAGAAGCGTCATGAGACTGTTAATCGTACTGGTGCTGGTTCCACTAACGGCATTCACCGTCCTCGCAAAATCAAAGGAAGAGAAGCAGGCTGAGGCTCGCAAGAAAGCCGACGCCACGTTGCAACGTCTATATAAGGCGAAGCCGTCCGCACAAGCCGCGGTCAAGTCGGCGGCCGGCTATGCCGTTTTCAATAGCGGCGGCGCAAAGATTCTGGTTGCGGGCGCCGGCAGAGGAAGTGGCATTGCCGTCGATAAGACGACGCAGAAAGTCACTTACATGAAGATGCGCGAGATCCAGGCGGGCCTCGGAATGGGTGTGAAGAAGTTCAGCACCATCTTCGTCTTTGAGACCAAAGACGCGCTCGAGCGATTCATAAACAGCGGTTGGGAGTTTGGTGGCCAATCAACCGCGGCCGCAAAAACTGGTGACGGCGGAGGCTCACTTCAGGGCGCCGTCTCCGTCTCGCCCGGAGTCTGGATGTACCAACTCACCGACAAAGGCCTCGCCCTCGAGCTTACCGGCAAGGGAACGAAGTACTTCAAAGATGACGAGCTGAATTGAGTTCTACGGTAAGTTTTTGAACAGGATGACAGGATTTACAAGATGGACAGGATTAATCTTGTAAGTCCTGAAAATCCTGTCATCCTGTCTAACAACCCTCTGTATAATAGCCCGCTGAGATCCTCTATCAC
>DASTTS010000664.1:0-14208 GCA_035760085.1 Pyrinomonadaceae bacterium | reverse complement strand
CGCGCCTGAAGAAGTCGTGACGGCGGCTGGGACGACGTTCGCAAACCACCTCGCGATGGCGGCGTTAATCAAGCCGGGCGACGAGATCTTGTTTGAACATCCGGCATACGAGCCGATGCTTGCGCTCGCTCGTTATCTTGGCGCTGACGTGAAGCGCTTCTCACGCCGGTTTGAAGATGAGTTTCAGATCGTACCGGAACAGATCGATCGACTTGTCACGTCGAAAACCCGACTGATCGTGATCACGAACCTGCACAATCCGAGTGGCGTGCTGATCCCCGATGCGACGATGAAACAGATCGGCGGGATTGCACGACGTGTCGGCGCGCGTGTGCTGGTTGATGAAGTCTACATGGAGACGCTTTTTGAAGAGTCGCCACGCGCGAGTTTCCATCTCGGTGAAGAGTTTGTCGTAACGAGCAGTTTGACGAAGGCTTTCGGATTAAGTGGTCTACGATGTGGTTGGATCCTCGCGCAACGCGAGCTTGCGAAGCGCATGTGGTTACTTAACGATCTCTTCGCGTCAACGGCGGTACATTCGGGTGAACGGCTGAGTGTCGTTGCGATGCGGCAGCTCGAGGGCATCGGAGATCGTGCGAAGCAGTTGCTCGATCGGAACCGTCAGATATTGAATGAGTTTCTTGATACGCGAGATGATCTTGAAGTGGTGAGGCCGGAGTTCGGAACGGTGATGTTTCCGCGTGTGCGTCAGGGAACGTCGGAGAGGCTGTGTGACTTGTTGCGTGAGAAATATGAGACGTCCGTCGTACCCGGAGTCTTCTTCGAGATGCCCGCACACTTCCGGATCGGGATCGCTGGGAACACGGATTTATTGGAAAAGGGCCTGGAGCGATTAGGACTCGCACTGGATGAAATTAGATAAACGCTGATCGGTCTAAAAGATCCGTGTTATCTGTGGTTAATGTCTTTCACCACCAGCCAGTCCCGCACTTGTTCCGCAGCCTCGATGCCGACTGCTTCCGTCGTCATGCGTATCGGCGTACCGGTGGGCCAGTTGTCCCTCTTCAGCATTGGCCCACCAACCGCTTTGTAATAAACCTTCCCTTCAAACTTCTTTTGCCCGGTCTTCGGCTCGTAGACGAGCACCTTAACGTCGAGGTCCGGTGAGTTCAGGATCACCGTCCCGCTTTGAAACTCGTCCACATCAAATTGCAACAACACAACAATCGCCTCTGTCTCCGTCTTCGCCCGTTTGACGGCGCGCTCGCGTTTGATCTCGCCAATCGACGTGGTGGTGACGTTCTTAAACTCCCGCAATTGACTCAGAAAGTGTGCGAAGATCGCATCTTCGCTGAGCAGGTGTTTCGATGAAGGCTCCGCTCCCACGAGCAGGGAAACGCGCCGTTTCAACTCGCGCGCACTGCTCATCGGAATTATTTCAGCGTCAGTCTGTGGCGTCGGAACGGGAGTCGGATTGGGCTTCGGGGCGCGCCTGCCTGATTGCGCAAACGTCTGCGTGGCGAGCAACAACAGCAAGCTCGACGCTGCAAAAAAGCCTCTTTTGTGGCGGTTTCGCTGAAAGCCGGGGCGCATTTTCATGCAATCTTCTCCAGCGGTGTGACCTTAGAAGCGGGCTTAATCTATAAGGTTGGATCTATTTTTTCAACGCTTGGATTGCCTCGCGAGCGTAGTACGTCAGGATGATGTCGGCGCCGGCCCGTTTGATGCTCGTGAGCGTTTCCATCATCACACGCTCTTCGTCAATCCAGCCCTTCTGCGCGGCCGCTTTGATCATCGCGTACTCGCCTGACACGTGATACGCCGCACACGGAACGTCAAAACGCTCACGCACCATCTTCAACACGTCGAGGTAAACGGTGGCGGGCTTTACCATCAGGATGTCTGCGCCTTCAGCGTAGTCGAGCTCGGCCTCGCGCATCGCCTCGCGCGCGTTTGGCGGATCCATCTGGTACGCGCGGCGGTCGCCAAACTCGGGCGCGCTCTGTGCCGCCTCGCGAAACGGACCATAGAACCCGGACGCATACTTCACCGCATACGCCATGATCGCCGTGTTCTCGAATCCTTCCGCATCGAGCAGTGCGCGAATCGCTTCAACCTGTCCGTCCATCATCGCCGATGGCGCGACGATATCCGCGCCCGCTGCCGCCTGGCTCAATGCCGTGCGCGCCAGCAGTTCGAGCGACTCATCATTGATAACTTCACCGCCGCGCACCACACCGCAATGTCCGTGCGAGGTGTACTCACACAAGCACGTGTCAGCCATGACGATCATTTCCGGTGACGACTGTCGCACCGCGCGAATCGCACGCTGCACGATTCCATCTTCCGCATAAGCTCCGGAGGCGAGCGTGTCTTTTGCTTCAGGCAGACCGAAAAGAATAATGCTGCGCACTCCCGTGTCCTGTGCGGCCGCGACTTCTTTCGTCATCTCATCTATCGAGAGATTGAACACGCCCGGCATTGATGAGATTTCACGCCGTACGCCCGTGCCGGGGCAGACGAACAACGGCAACACGAAATTTTCCGGCGCGAGCCGCGTCTCGCGCACGAGTGAACGGATCGCGTCGGTTCGGCGAAGTCGACGAGGACGATGAATCATTTGCGACATATTATTACCACCGGTGATACGCGGGATGGCCTGGCTTGACTGCGACGAAGGTGCCGCGACACGTGGCGCAAACTTTGTCGTGCGCGATCAACTCGCCTTCGACGATTGCTTTGTCATCAGTCGACTCCACCACACGGGCGACGAGTTTCACTGTACGATCGCTCGGCGTCGGACGCAGGAGCCTGATCGAGTACTCAGCCGTCACAGTGCAAGGCGGTTTGTCGGCGCCGCTCTTCTGCATCAGGTGCCAGGCTGCGGACCAGTTGCAGTGACAATCGAGCAACGTGCCGATGATCCCACCGCTCAGCATCCCCTCAAACGCTTCGTACTCCTTGCTCGGTTCCCATTCCGCCACAACCTCGTCACCATCGGGAAAACTGCGGACGTGCAAACCCTTCGGATTCGCTGGTCCGCATCCGAAGCAAGCGAGATTCGGGGCGTAGGTTTCTTGAATACTTTTAACCACAGATTATATGAATTCTCTTCGGATCTGCTGTCTCAATTTAAACCGCTGAATCTTTCCCGTCGCCGTGTACGGCAACTGCGTGACGAACATGTACCGGCGCGGTTGCTTGAAGCGCGGCAGCGACTCCGCCGCCAGCTTCCGCAGCTCGTGCTCCAGTTGCGCTGAGTCGGATTCTACATCCTGCTTCACTACAAACGCACATGCGCACGGAAGCTGGTGGGAGTCAAAATCTTCAACGACAGCCGCGCGCGCGACACCCTCGTGCCGCAACAACGCGCCCTCGACTTCAACCGGCGATACCCACCGCCCACTCGATTTAAAACAATCATCGCTGCGTCCCATGTGATACCAGTAAGCGTCGCTATCGCAGCGATACAGATCGCCGGTACGAACCCAGCCGTCAACAAATGTCTCCGCTGTTGCCTTCGGATTTTCCCAGTAATACATCGCGGCACTCTCTCCCTTGACCCAGAGATGGCCCTCTGTATTCACGGGTGTTGGTTCGCCATGCTCGTCAATGAGTCGTGCTTCGTAGCCTTTGATCAGGCGACCACTGCTGCCGTAGCGCACCTCATTTTCAAAGTTCGACATGAACATGTGCAGCATCTCGGTCGAGCCGATGCCATCGAGCAGTTGCACACCAAACTCCTTTTCCCACTCTTCACCAAGTTGAGCGGGCAGCGCTTCCCCGGCCGAGACACACAGTCGCAGGCTCGAACAATCAAGCTTCCTTCCAGCGCGATGATGTTCGAGCAGAAGATTGTAGACCACGGGAACGGCGAAAAAGATCGTCGGCCGGTGCTCTGTGAATATTCTCGATACGATGTCGGGCGATGGCTTTTCGCGACAGAGAATCGTCGTTGCTCCGTTGAGCAATGGAAATGTGAAGCTGTTGCCCAGACCATAAGCGAATGGCAATCGCGACGACGAGAACAGCCGGTCGGCAGTTGTCAGTCGCAACACTTCACGACAGAAGGTTTCTTTTGTGTAGAAGATGTGGGCTTGTGAGTGAACGGCGCCTTTCGGCTCGCCCGTGCTGCCCGATGTGTAGAGTATGAATGCCGGATCAGTTGGACCAGCGGAGAACTCGGGCGTGGCCGTGTCCGCTGCTTTGTCGCGCAGAAGCTCGAGTGAATGAAGCTTTGTTGATCCGATGTCCTCATAACAACCCCGCCCCGTTGGCCGCTCAACTACCACCGCATTTTTCAGCAACTGCAACTTTTCTGGCGCATGTGTCAGCAACGCGCGGCAGGTCTCGGCCTCGATAAAGGCCAGATTCGCGCCTGAATTGTGAAGGATCGAACACTGCTCCTCAACGCGTAGCACCATGTTGATGGGAACAGCGATTGCCCCCAGCGAACACGTGGCGATGAACGCTTCGACGAACTCGGGTGAGTCCTGAAGCAGGAGTGCTACTCGATCGCCGTTTGCGGCGCCGAGCGAGCTGATGACCTGGGCCATCGTCACCGTCCCGGCGCGCAACTCGCCGTAAGTGATCGTGCGGCCGTCGAAACGGATCGCTGGAGACGAAGAATCGTTCCTGAAAATGGCGTTGAAGAGATTCATCAGTTTTTAATCCTGAAAAATCTTGTAAATCCTGTCAACAAATGTCATGGACATCACACATCATAGATCATTTTCCCAAGTGCTCAACTCCTTCATGGAAGAGAGCAACATTCGCTGGGGCGAAATCATCGGCGGCCTGCTCATCATCGGCTGCTCGACGGCGCTGGTCGTCAGTCTTTGGGCGCAGATCTCTGAAATTCCCGTTCTCAAGTTTCTGATCTTTACAACCGTCACCGCGGTACTTTTCGGCATCGGTCTCTACACCGAATATCGCTGGAAACTGAAAACGACGAGTCGCGGGATTTTGACGATCGCGACCCTGCTCGTACCGCTAAACTTTCTCGCCATCGCCGCAGTCTCTGCCAGCAACACGTCCGGCGCACTCGTGATCGGCAGCGAGCTCGCTGCACCCGCGATCTTTCTCTGTCTTGTTTATTTCGCCGGGCGCGTGATCACGCCGGGCTGCGCACACATTCTGTCAGCGGGCGTGCTCGGATCGTCTGTTGGTCAACTACTCGTGCGACATTTCGCGTCGCTCGATGCGTCGCCGTGGCTTTTGATCTTCCTCGGCGCGTTTCCCGTAGCGTGTTACGTCGCGACTGTCGGACTCGCGTTACGCGTCGTGCTACATGATCGACAGATCGACGAAACCGAAGCCACTACGGTCTTTACCGCACTCGGCACGATGAGCTTTGCCGCGCTGTTGCCGTTTGGTTTGTTGCTGTACAAGTCTGGTCCAATCGGTATGTCGATGATGTACCTCGCGCCGCTCGTCACGCTTTGGGGCGTGCCGATGCTCGCGACCGGAACGATTCTGTGGCGTAAGATCGCAAACAAAGAACTCATTGCCGCAAGAACGGCCGGGACAGCGCTCGGCATTCTCGGATTGATGATCGTTATCGCCGGGATGATCCTCGCGTGGCCTAACCCGGCGAGCATTGTTCCGGCAGCGTTACTTAACTTCGCGATTCTGACGGTGCTCGCAGTAGCGCTCGAACTGCCATTCGCACACGTGCTCGCGGCGCTCTGTTTTGCGCTTGCGTACGTCGTAACGTTCCACGTCGTCAGCGGAAATATCACGTGGGAAAACCTGCGCGTGATGTCGTTGCTCAAGGTTAGTGTTTCCGTGCGAAGTGGACAGGCACTGGCGGGCGCAGTGGCGCTCTTCGTCGTCGCCTCCGAGTGGCTGAAGAATAGAACAAGTCAGGAAGGGCGGCTTGCCCCCGCTTCCGACTTCTATATCGTTGCAGCTTCGATCGTAGCGATTGTGAGCTTGCTGCTCGTGACGGGACTTGGCCTCCCCTTTCTCGATCAATATTCGATTTGGATCATTCATGGTCTGTATGCGCTCGGCGCGTTTTGGCTGGCGTGGCGTCGCAGGGCGGTGGGGTTCACGTGGGTTGGATCGGCGTTACTGTTGTTTTCTCTCGCGCTGAAATTTGCGCCTGCTGAGATCGCGTTTCCGTGGCAGACAGCGTTTTTCGCACACGCGACCATTTGCGCGCTCGCGGCGATCGTCAGCTCCAGGTACGAGCGCGGCAAAGTTTTCACGGCACCGCTCAACTACAGCGCGCTGATCTCGATCGTGTTTGGTGTGGTGTGTCTGTTTCAGGCGAACACATGGACCATCACGTGGATGCAGGCGCAGCGCGTGTTCTGGATCGCGGGCATTCTGTTACTGCTGCTGTGGCTCAACCGTCGCAGGCTCATTCTTAACCTGTTTCAGGTCGCGTTGCTTTGCGCGCTCGTGTTGACGGTCAAGGCAGTGCTACAAGAATTTGACTGGTACTCATATGTGCCTCACGCATTCCTGCGCCCGGCCGCACTGCAAATCCAGGGAACGATACTGGCGCTGTTCTGTCTCGCGTGGCTGGCGTTGCGACTGTTGGCGCGCCGCCGGCGCAACAGTAGGGGCGGCACTCCGTGGCCGCCCCAGCGTGATGGCGAACAGGGGTGGCCACAGAGGGCCACCCCTACAGTTACTCCTTTGACGACCTTACTCGACGGCAAATATGCAATCGATCGGTTTTTGTTGTGGGCGTTGATACCGGCGTTTCTGTTGCTCGCGGTTTACGGATCGCTTTCGGGTCTCACGCAGGAACTGGCGGGCTATCCCGGATTCAACATTGCCGGTTTCCCACACGCGGAGGCGCTCGGTCTCGGTTCGTGGATCGTCTTTGGCCTCTTGCTCATCGCGATGCTTGTGAGTTTTTGGGAACGCAGGCACAACAGCTATCTGCTCGGCGCGATTACTGTACTCGCAGGCGTGATTCCACTACTCGCCGGACAGTTCGAAAATCAGATCGCGACCGCGACTGCGTGGCGGTGGCTGGCAGCCGGGTTTCTATTAGTTGGTTCCGTGGCGATCTGGTTACGGCGCACCTCCGCCAGTGAAGGGTTCGTCGAAGAAGCACGAACACTGCTGTTCGTGCTGACGATCGTCCCGTTGCTGATCCTGACGAGCGTTGCGGCGTTGCGAGCTGTCTTTTACCTGCCCATTCAGATTCCGATCAGTGGCTTCTTTTCACTCTTTGACGACAGTTTCCTTTACGGCGTGCCTCTGGTCCTCGCGGCGCTCGGGCTGATTGGTTATGCAGTTCGCGAGCAGATGCCGGGCTTTGCTATGTATGCTGGTGCTTTCTTCAATCTGACGGTGACGCTTGCCTTCCTGCTTGCAGTCGTTTCAGTGCACGGCTTGATGGATCGCATCGTGCTTGTTCGTCTCGTGCAACTCAACGTGATCACGCTCGCAGTCTACTTACTGCCGTGGCTAAGCACGCGACGTCGCTGGCAGTCAGCATTGGACCAGCGCGGCCAACGCGTCGCTGACCTTTTGCTCAAGCTGCAACTGTGGTTGGCAATTAGTTTGAGCGCCGCTCTACTTCTTCCCGCGTTGGGCATCATTCTGCTGTTCCCCGGTGAAGCCGGCATTGGAACGGCCGCGGTGGGCAGTTATCTCGGCTGGTTGAGTGTCGCGTCAATAATAGTTGCTACGATTTGGCTTGCGGCCACGCGGGCGATCAGGCTATCGCCGTGGGCGCTTGCCTCTGCATTGTTTGCTGTTAGCAGCCTGATCGCTTTCACCTTTACGTCGATCAGCGGTTGGACGGCTCTGCACTTACTGACGGTCTGCATTGCCGGAACAGCGTGGTTGATGTTTGCGGCAGCGGAGCTGACCGAGAATAAATGGCAGGCAACAGCAAGGGATGCTTCGGCGATCGCCGGTGGCGTTGCTGTGTTTCTCAGCCTGCGCTCGTTAGTGGATGTTGGTGGGTTTAGCGCGTGGTGGTCCATCGGTCCGATGTTGTCGATCACGGCGCTGGCAGTCGCGCTGAACCTGAGGACAAAAGCGCGCGATTACATCTACGCTGCCGGTCTGCTCTTCGCGCTTTCGACATCACTGTGGTGGCTGCTACTCGGGCAGGAAAATTTTAGCCTTATCGAGTTTCTCCTCGTCAACCTGATTGCGAACTCGATTGCAGGTGTGATCTGGCTGTTACTCGACTTTCGGTCAAGGCCATCTGAATCGTCCTCGAAATACTACTTTTCTTTCCACAATATTGCGGCGGTGATTTCGCTGGACTTGCTGGCGTCGCTCGTAATTCTGAGCTTTGTGTTCGATACGTTGGCTCTGTTCAAAACACCGAATCTGACGTGGATCGCATTTGCTTCTGTCGTGACACTCATGACCGCGTGTTTGTGGGATCGGTACGCGAAGTGTGCAGTCGCAGGGCTTTACACTTTGGGTTTGATCGGCTGTGCCATTGCGCTCCGGCAGTTGTCGTTGAGCTCAGAGTTGTTTGTGTGGGCCGCAACAATCGTTTTGGCGGCTTACAGTCTCTGCGTCGCACTCGCCTGGCATTGGCGAGCACGCATCCTTGATTTTGCGCAGAGCATCGGCATTCCAAGGCGCATCGGCGCGGAAGTGACGGAGCTTACCTGGCTTGCAAGCTTTACGATATTTGCTGTCGCGATCGTCGCGACACTCGCTTGCTGGATGACACTTCACTTTCTCGACTTCGACATGCGCACGTCGGCAGCTCTCGCATTCACGGCACAGTTCCTGACGTTTAGCCTGCTGGCCGGGGGCGGGGAAGCGCAACGCTGGCGACGGGCCGCGATAGCCGTCCTCGTTCTCGGTGCCGTGTTCTTCGGTTGGTCGTGGCTCACGCCCGGCGTCAACGCCACATGGCTGAACCGCAGCGTTATCCTGATGCTCACGACCTTTGGTCTCACTGGTTTCTATGCGCTTCTGCTCGACAAAGCAGAGAAGCATGTTTCGGACTGGACCAACGCGGCACGGGCTTGTGTGCCGTGGCTGCTGGGCGCCGGTATCGTTGCGCTTTTCTTCTGTCTCGGAACGGAAGTCAGCTATCAACTCAACTTCGGTGCGGTGCTCATTCATCCGCTCGCGCTATTCGCGATTGGCCTGACGCTCGTTGCATCCGTAGTTATCGGCGTGTTGTTTGCAGTTTCACCGAAGCACGATCCGTTGAGTCTTTCGGAACGCGGTCGCCGCCGATATGTGTACGCCGCCGAGGCGATGCTGGCGTTGCTGTTCCTGCACGTGCGGTTGACGATGCCGTGGTTGTTCACCGGATTTTTCGAGCGCTACTGGCCGCTCGTCGTCATGTCGATCGCATTCTTCGGTGTGATCACGAGCGAGGCATTAAGACGCGCCAGGCTGCTTGTGGTGGCGCAACCGTTAGAACGCACGGGCGCGTTTTTGCCGCTGCTGCCCGTGCTGGGGTTCTGGATCGCATCGTCGGAAGTCGATTTCTCAGTGTTGCTGTTCATCGTCGGCGGGCTTTATGGATTGTTATCAATCCTGCGACGCTCGTTTGGTTTTGGCCTGTTAGCAGCAGTCATGGGGAACGCAGGGCTCTGGTATGCGTTCCAGCGCACGGCGGATTACGGGTTTCTGCAACACCCGCAGTTGTGGCTCGTGCCGGCCGCACTTTCCGTACTCGCGGCGGCTTACCTGAACGAAGAGAAGCTGAGCGAGGAGCAGATGTCTGGTATCCGCTACCTCGCGCTGGTAACGATCTACGTTTCTTCGACAGCAGATATTTTTATCAACGGTGTCGCGAATTCGCCGTGGCTGCCGTTGATACTGGGCTCGTTCTCACTCGCAGGCATTTTCGCGGGCATCGTGTTTCGCATCCGCGGCATGCTGCTGATGGGATCGGTCTTTCTGTTGCTGTCGATCGTGACGATGATCTGGTACGCCTCGGCCAATTTCGGCTGGACGTGGTTGTGGTACGTCTTCGGCATCGTCACGGGCGCCGCCATCATCCTGACGTTCGCTGTGTTCGAGAAGAAAAAAAGCTTAGCCACGAAAGGCACATAGGCTGCCTTTTGTGGCTATTTTTCGGCCAGCTTGCGGCCGGCGTTGAGATTGTCCCAGTTCAGGATCGCGTTGAAGACGAGGAAATAGCTTCCCTTCGTCTGCCCGCGCCAGAAAGGATTCGTCGAGAAGAGCAACACATGACCATTGCCCGAAGGTACGTCAATGATTGCTGCTCGCTGCGCAATCTCATCGCCGCCGTCCAGCAATCCCGAAACAAACAGATCGCGGCTGTCGGCATATCGCAGGACCACGCGCGGGCGTTGGTTGGGTGGTATCAAACCAATCGCGTTGCGTAACTGCTCGTCTGTGACCACTGGCGCTTCCCAGGGCTCGACACGCGGTGGTGGCTCGGGAATTTCTGCCGGCGCACGTCCCTGTGGCACGTCAGGATCATCAGGAGTGCCACGACCGGTGGCGCGCGGCGCTGGTCGTCCACCGCGTCCACCAACACCGTTATTGATATTGAAGATTGGACCATTCGAACAATACATAGCGAGCGAGTCGCCGTAGCCATAAGCTATCGGACTCGCAGCATCGACGGACTTCGTTCGCAGTATCGCTCCGACGGCACGCAGGCGTTGCGACC
This sequence comes from Pyrinomonadaceae bacterium, assembly GCA_035760085.1. Taxonomy (GTDB): domain Bacteria; phylum Acidobacteriota; class Blastocatellia; order Pyrinomonadales; family Pyrinomonadaceae; genus PSRF01. The sequence goes on along the minus strand of DASTTS010000664.1, from coordinate 3,650 downwards.
GATTAACTGAAACTCCCGCCGTAAACCCGTAGTTCACAGCGAAGTCTGATGTGTCGTCTACCGTAATAAACAACCCACCGTCTTTCACAAACTTCTGCAAGTTCTGCAAACCACTCCAACCGAGCCCGGGTCGCATGTCATCAGTTTCATCAATGCCACCGAGGTTCGGCGTGAGTTGCGTCTTTTTCCACGGCAGCGGATTGCCGTACATCGGCATGCCGTTGATGATCGCCTGCGCACCGCGTCCGACCGGAGCAAACAGAATCACATCGTATTTGCTTTTCAGATTCGGCTCGCGCGAAACGTCCTGCGTACTGATGTACGCGAAAGGCACGTCCAACTGATCGAGACCGATGCGATACCAGCCCTCATCCTGCGTGGTGAGCCACGTGTGCATCATCGCGATGCGTGGCGCACGGAGCGGGTGCGTCTTCACTGACGGCGCATCGGCGATGGCGTAGACCTGAATGCCGAGCTCATTCGCAACGCGTCGCAGATCTTCGCCGTTAGACTTGCGAATGATGAACGAGCCGCGATTGAACTTGCGTCCGGCAGCTTCGAACGGCTCTTCCGCCGCCTCCATCTCGACGTCTTTCAAACGATAACGCAACGTGACGAGCGCGTTGTCAGCGTTGTGATTGATCACGTAAACCGAACCGGCGTTGACGATACCGCCGGGCGAGCGCACTTCGCCGGTCACACGGCCCATCGGCGCCGTCAACACTTTTGTATCGACCACACGTACGACTTCGACATTACCAAGCTCACCCATGGTCCAGGCAGTGTCGTCGTAGATCTCTGTTTGCGGATCGTTTGGCGCCCAGTATTGATAATCGAGCAACGCATCGGCGATGCGGCTGTAAGGCTGGTCCATACGCACGATGTAGCTGCCCGCCGGGAATGTTCGATCTTCCGTTCTCGGAACGGGAGTCGGCGACGCGTTCGGTGATGCCGCCGGGCGTGGACCGCCACCAGAACCTGCTTTTCGTTTAACCGCGACAGTAAACGGCGCGGTCGCTTTGCTGATCTCGACGCCCTGCGCTTGCAACGTGCGCAGTAGCTCTGCCTGGTTACCCGGTCGTGGGTCGTCGCCGGGAAGGACGTAGGCCGCAGGGCCTTCACTCTTTGGCTTATCAATCGAGCGCTTGCTCTTCAAATAAAAATTCTTGAGAAACAGTTTGCTGTTGTTGCCGAAATAGTGAAGCGACGTAAGCAAAGCCGTCTGCTGGTAATTATTATTGTTTCGCTGTGACCACTTTGCTTTCGGCAACGGAGGATTTTGTCGATACCAAGTGCGTTGATACTCACCCGGCGACAGTGTTCGCTCCAACGTGTCTGCTCCGGCGTTTCCGAAAGTCTCATATAAACGACTGATGCCGTTGTGCGTGGCCGCGATGAACATCAGGTAGCCCGGCGACCACGTGTCGAAGTCGCCGTGCGCAAACACGCCCGGCATACCAAACTTCGTCATCTCCGAAACGTTGTTCCAGCCGATCATCTGCCACTCGTCAGTCAGGATCGGATCGACCCACGCGTTATATGGACCATCGCCGATCGTGTTGTCGTAAAGATACGGGACTGACTCGTGCAGATCGTGCAGCACCTGCGGTTTCCACGATAGATAAGTATTCAACACGTTGCGCGTGAGCTTTAGCGACAGGCCGATCGCGTCGCGATTGTTGTCGTGCGCGACGTAGTGGCCCCAGTAGACCAACCCCGGCCAGTTCTGATTCGGGTGCGCGAGGTGCCAGTTGTAAACGTCGACCATGCGATTGCGGCCGTCGACTTCGACCACCGGTGTGATCAACGTCAACACACTGTCGCGAATCGACTTCACATACGGGCTGTTATCGACAACGAGCCGGTACGCGAGCTCCATCAACGCGGTTGGCGAACCGGTTTCGGGCGAGTGAATCGTGCCCGTGATGTAATAGACTGGAAACGACGCGGCGACGAGTCGATCGGCTTCGGCTTCGTCCATGTTGATGGTGCGTGGATCGGCGAGCTTTGCGAGTCGCGCGCGATTCTCTTCCAGTTTTGAAATCAGTTGCTCGGAGCCGATCGCCACCGCGATCATCTCGCGTCCTTCTTCGGTCGTGCCAATCGAGTACACTTTTACGCGCGGGCTGGCTCGCTCGAGCATGCGCATGTATTTGTAAACGTCTTCCGCATACGGCAACTTGCCGGGCGCGCCGGCGACATCGCCGAGCACGGACTTCGGTGTCGGTATGTCAGCCGAAGCCGGCAGGTAGTCGGTCAGAGGCGAGTTGAAGTACGGCGCGGTTGTATACTCGCGAATTTTGTTGGTGTAATCCTGATCGATTGGTTGATTGGGATCGCGGCCCGGCTTGATCTGGGCGTTGGCAACGGTTGCGAAAGTTGAAAGAGAAAGAACGAAGATAAAGAGCGACCGAAAGGGACGCGGCAGGGTCATATAGTTTTTTCCTCGTCAGGCTTTAACATAGGGTGACAGATTATAATCTGTTAAACGGATGACAGATCAAACAAAGACACCCAAATCTGCCGGTGGAGCGCCGGCGATAATCACCGCCGTAAAAGCTCTCTCGGAAGAGATGGGGCTCGTGCGTGGTGTGCGCACGATGTTGAAAGTGAACCAGACGGGCGGTGTTGATTGCCCCGGCTGCGCGTGGCCGGAGCCCGATCGCGAGCGCTCGCACTTTGAGTTTTGTGAAAACGGCGCCAAGCACATCGCTGACGAAGCGACAACGAAGCGTGTCACGCCCGAATTCTTTCAACAATGGAGCGTTGCCGAACTCGCGCAGCAATCCGATCAATGGCTGAATGCACAGGGACGACTCACGCACCCAATGCTGTTGCAGCGTGATGCGAGTCATTACGAGCCCGTTAGCTGGGACGATGCCTTCGAGCTACTTGCAGGCGAGTTGAACTCACTCAACTATCCCGATCAAGCGATCTTTTATACCTCGGGCCGCACCAGCAACGAGGCTGCGTTTCTCTATCAACTCTTCGTGCGGCAGTTTGGCACCAACAATCTGCCCGACTGCTCGAACCTGTGTCACGAATCGAGTGGATCTGCGTTGAGCGAGACGATCGGCGTCGGGAAGGGAACGGTCACGCTCGAAGATTTCGAGCTGGCGCAGGCGATCTTCGTCATCGGTCAAAACCCTGGCACGAACCACCCGCGCATGTTGACGTCGCTCGAGCGCGCCAAGCGGCGCGGATGCAAACTGGTCCACATCAATCCGCTGCCGGAAGTCGGCATGACGCGCTTCAAACATCCGCAAGATGTACTTGGTCTTCTCAGTCGCGGGACGGAGCTGGCGGACGTGTTTCTACAGGTGCGTATCAACGGCGATGTGGCGCTGTTGAAGGGAATCACGAAGGCTGTGCTCGCACACGAAGACGCTCTCGATCGCGATTTTATCGCGCAATATACGACCGGCTTCGACGAGTTTGTCTCAGCGCTGCAAGCTGTATCGTGGAGTGAGATCGTCGAGCAGAGCGGGGTCGCGAAAGACAAGATTGAGGAGGCGGCGCAAATCTTTGTCGACTCGGAGCGCACGATCTTTTGTTGGGCCATGGGACTGACGCAACACCGCAACGCAGTCGCGAACATACAGGAGATCGTAAACCTGATGTTGCTTCGTGGGCAGGTCGGAAAACCTGGC
>DASTTS010000663.1:0-5993 GCA_035760085.1 Pyrinomonadaceae bacterium | reverse complement strand
TCGTGGGCCAACCACCCCTGCCGTTTCTCGACGTCATGCTGCTCGCGGCTGGAGCCGCGCGCGCCGTCGGCTATTTGGGTTGTTTCAGAGCGGGTTGTTGTCACGGACGCCCGTCTCGCTGGGGCGTGATCTATGACAATCGATACTTCAGGGCACTGCCGGCTTTGCTGATCAATGTGCGGTTATTTCCCGTGCAGATAGTTGAAGCATTCTGGACTGCGGGCATTGTCATCATTGGTTGTGCTTTGGTTGTAAGGCAGTACGAGCCTGGTGTGGGATTGTCGTGGTTCATCATGACTTACTGTTCTGCGCGCTTCTTCTTCGGGTGGTTGCGCTGGCCTCCGAATTATCATTTCAAGTCGGGCTTGTCGCAGCACCAGTGGATCTCAGTCGCGTTGGTGTTGCTGGTGGTCGTGTTAGAAGTTAACGGTGTGCTGCCGTTTCGACGCTGGCATGAATTGATCCTGGCGGTCTTGCTCGTAGCGACTGCGGCATTGGTGATCGAGCGACGAACACGCAGCGTCACGAGGGAACTGGGCCATCCCGAGCACATCAGAGAACTGACTGCCGCGCTCCGGTCTGTTTCGCCGCCTCATCGCTTTGGTGTTCCCGTCGACTGCACCTCGCTGGGTCTGCAAGTATCCGCTGGAACGATCCCGACCAGCACCGGTGACATCCATCACTACACGCTCTCACGACGCGCCGGTTTGACTAAAGCGGCGGTCGATTTGCTCGCAAAAGCTGTCACGCCCATGCCGGCCGATCGGGTTGAAGTGTTGGCCGGCAACAACAACGTGTTTCACCTGTTGGTCCATTCCGAGTATCGTTCGCATGAGTCTTAGCCCAACTCTTAACCTGCGCCGCGCGACGATTCTGCGCCCATCGCCCTTCAAACGCTGGGCCTATCTTGGACTCTTGCTCGGCATCGCGATCACGATCGCGCTCACCAGTTTTCTACGCCTATCACTCGGCGTCACAATTGCCATCATCGCGGCTGCGATTCTGCTGTTTCTCTTACGCAGGCTGATCAGCGTCTGGACTTGTCGTGGGCACCAGCTCGTCTTTTATCACTACTTCATCACCATCGTGCTCCTTGCCGCTTTGAGCGCGTGGTTGAGCGCGCGACCAGTGCTGCCGTATGTGGACGTGACTGTGATCGGATTTGCCGTGTTCATCGCGATTGGCCGCATCGGTTGCTTGATGGTGGGATGTTGTCACGGGCGGCCGGCGCGATTCGGCGTTTGTTATCACGCGCGAGACGTGACCGCCGCATTCGATCAGCGTTTTCTCGGCGTGCGCCTCTTTCCGATCCAGGTTCTCGAATCGGTTTGGCTGTTCTTCATTGCGGTTGCAAGCGTGTATCTGATTCGCAGCGAATACCGGCCCGGCGTTGTGCTCGTGTGGTTCATCCTGTTGTATTGCCCCGCGCGTTTCTTCTTCGAATTTTTGCGCTGGCGTCCCGCATCCGCGTTTTTCCTGTGGCTAACTGAAGCGCAATGGACTTCGTTGCTGCTGCTGGTCCTGCTCGGCGTTTATTGGTGGAAGCTGTTTAGTTAACAGGTCATCCTGCATGAGCCAGAACGCCGACACCCTCGTCACCGAAACTCCCGTAATAGCGCCCCCCGTCGTGGAGCCTGCAACGCCTTTGCCGGCCCCGGAACCCGTAGCCCCGTACGCGCGTTTACAGCGAGACATCGGCAACGCCGCCATTGCGCGGTCGTTGATCCAACGCAAAGCCGAGGACGCTGGTTCACCTGCAACAACACCACCACCGGCTCAAACAGTCACGCCACGCATCGTCGACGACAAAGCCGACGCCCTTCCCGGCCAGATGCACAAGACCGCATTTCTAACTCAGCTCCGCGAGTCTGTCTGCAACGCCGCAACCGAAGCATTCAGAGGCACGCGCTGGTCGGAAGAAGGATGTCCGTATATAGAGCGCGTCTTTGCTTACTGTGCCATGCTTGGCGGTGAACGCCTCGAGCGCTTCATCCGCCTCTATGCTCCCGAAACTGCATCAGTAGCGACAGCCGAAGAGCTGATCCCGATCATCACCGCACGTGTGCAGCGCTCACTCGCGACATTTGTAACCACCGGAAAGGTGACGGGCGTACCACCGGGAATTCCATCGAATCTTTCCGGAGGCATGCTCGGAATGGTTGGCGGCGCTGTTTCTGCTGCGACGAACCTTTTCTTCAAAGAGCAGAACGGTAGCGAACCGAAACATGCCGCCGATCCGCAACAGGTCCAGACTCAGCTCGGTGCTGGAAAACCGCTCGAAGGTGGTGTGCGTTCGCGCATGGAGTCGGCATATGGCGAGAGTTTTGGAAATGTTGAAGTTCACGCCGACTCGAACGCCGCCGGTCTCTCAAAAGATCTGAACGCCCGCGCCTTTACCGTCGGTCAGCACGTCGCCTTTGGCACAGGCGAATACCGGCCCGGCACGTTGATTGGCGACGCGTTAATAGCGCACGAGCTGGCCCACGTCATACAGCAAAAGCATGGTGACGCGACTGCACCTGCGCAAAAGGGAACCTCAGATCACGACTCGTTCGAAGAAGAGGCGGACCACGCCGCAGTGGGCGCCGTTGTGTCGACCTGGGGCGGAGCAGGGAAGGGGCTGGCGAAGTTAACTAATCGCGCCATGACCAGTCTGCGATCCGGTCTGCGCTTACAGCGCTGCAAGAGCGAAGTGGCAATTCCAGCCGAGTTCGAGATGGCGCCAACTGTGAGTCCTGACGACGAAGAATTGCTGGACCGGCTCGAAGGGCGTCACGCCGTGTATCACACGTATCAGCGCTATGTGCTGGCGAAGAAATTCGCGGAAATGGGGGGCAGCCACGGCCTGGAGGGGAATTTCGATGCTCAAATACACTTCGAGAACGTTCGATCAGAACTCGAGGAAGAACTCCTCGAAGAAGGCTTCAACAGCATCGCCGAGTTCGAAACAAAGATCGACCAGTTCGAAGCGTTCTTCCAACGCTACGCCATACAGACGGCATTCCAGATCCTGCGGGAGAATGAGAGGTTAATTAATAGCGAATCGCAGCGGTATGGCGGTCTTGCTTCTTCAAATAACCAACTCGCTGAACTCAAAGCCGCGCTTGAGCCGGCCCGGGTATTAGTCGAGGCGGCTGATCGTATCCCGTCAGTCGCCAAATCTGAGTCTGATGGTTTGGGCAGAGGAGTAGTCTTTCGCACCGCTCCGCAGGCGATTGCTCTTTATGAAGAGGCGGAGCAGATAAAAAAATCGCTCGCCCCCCGTTTTCCCATCCTGGCCGATCCGGATCGAAGTGTCCGAAGCTTAGTTCACGCCGACGACGAAGAACTGCAATCACTACTTCAGTCCACCGCTTCAGATCGAATATCAGACATTGAGAAGACACGACAGAGTTTGGCAGATGATCCGGAACTTGTCTGGCAGATGGAGGTTGCCGTTCAACGTGCGCGGGCAAGTCTCGGCATCGTTCAGGACTCAATCTACGACGCTCTTATTCGGCATAAGCTAAGCGAGCTCAAATGGGACAAGATCTTTCACTCAATTCTCATAGGCGCCCTGTCGATAGGCCTCGGAATACTCACTGCCGGGACCGGTACTGTAGCGGTGTTGGCAGGGGCCGGACTCGCTACCCTTAGCGTTGCATCCGTTGTCTCAGAAGCTCAGGACTACTTAATTCAACAAGCCGCTGCGGGCACGGCATTTGATCGTGCGAAAGCCTTGACCGCGATTGAGCCGAGTCTCGGTTGGTTAGCACTCAGTATTGTCGGCGCCGGGCTGGATATGGGCGCGGCCGTAGGTGCTTTCCGCGCTCTGAGCGGCACAGCCAAAGCCGTTTCCGAAGGCGCTGCAACCATCACCGATTTGGAAACAAAGGCATTATCTGTCGGTAAACAAATTGCGAAGGAACAGGAGCTCGCAGCGGCCAAGGCGCTTGAGCCTGGTGTGGCAACAGCAGGTGAACAGGCTGCGAAGCAACAGATCATAGTTCCGGAAGTGTTTGCAGATGCTGTAGCGGATTCGGCTAAGCGGGCGCAACAAGGAAAGAAATTGCTGGCCGGCAGTCCCGAGGCGGCCAACGCGATTCGCGCAGCGGCGAAGGGTCTGGACGACACTGCGGTCACAGGAATCCTTCGTCTCTCACCGGAGACGCGGGCGGTAGTTCTTACAAAGTTCGCAGGCAACGCTGATGTGCTTGGTCGCCTGGGAATGATGGCCGAGCAATCCGAGCACGTTGTCAACGCGGTGAACCTGTTGCGCCGGAACATGTCCGAGAAACAGTTCGAGGCGATTATCGGACATTATTTGAAATCGCGAGACATCGACACTGTAGCGGAGCTATTGCGTGCGATAGGTCAGGCTGGTGTGGACGATGAAGCCATCAAGGCGATCGCCTCGGGCATAGGTAAGGTTCAAAGGCCTAAGCGGATTGTTGAAAAATTTAGGCCCCAGATACACGAGGCGATTGCTGAGAAACTAGGACCAGGTCCCGAAGGTTTCAAAAAAATGCTGGAGGTAACGGAGGGGCTTCATCCGAAACAGAGTGGCACTATCTTCGAGCATTGGGCAGCAAAGTACGACCCGAACTTGCCGAACATGCCGAAAGTCGTTGGAGGGGCTAGCGAAAGAGCGGTTTTCGATACACGCAAACTTAAAAGCTCGTACACGCGAAATCGGGTGATCTCTGACAACTGGATAGGTAGCACTGGAACTATCGTCGAGTACAAACACTTGCAGACGGCAGGAAAGTTTTCCGGAAAAAATCTGGATCAGCTCGACAACTACTCGAAATTGATCAGGGATGGTGCGACTTTCGACGGTAAAGCAGTAAACCACATTGAGTATGTGTTCAGCACACGCGAGGGAGCAGAGGTGAATGCCGATCTGATCCGTGGTACGCTGGGTCGGCAAAAGGTGACAATCAAATATATAGACCCAAAGACCGGAGAGCCGGTCGTTCTGCCAGAATTGTAAGAGCATCATGAACGTCGAAAACGATAAACTGGAGATGTTGTTCTATGAGGACGACCTGTCCGTTCGTGGTGCGAGTGGCTTTTCTCCAGTTTTGGAACGGCTTCAAAATTCGTTTCTACCACCACCTACCGAGTTAGCTGCCACGGACAAGCCTGAGCGTGCGATCAGTAGCTACCTGGATGACGCTGTGCTTAAGGCGCTTGATCGAAAGAAGCATGTTGTTGAATTGATCAATAAAGCGGAGAAGGTAAAGGTAATCTTCTCGCAGCCTTCTGATCGGAGTTGGTTCGGCATTTATATGCCCGCAACGCTGGCGATGCAGATCCCGGCCGATGAGATTCGCGAGTTGTTTGTCGATCTCATTCAGCTTCTCAAGACGCCAACATATGCTGTTTGTCAGTTGGGAGCCCACGCCGGCGCGCTTCATCGGGCAGCCTACGCGCAAGCTCCTCGGACGTTTTACGCGGATGGTCTGTTCTGGTTGAATTTCTTCGGTCCGGATGAGATTGAGCGTCAGGGAGGGGCTGACCTGGCGAATAATCCTATCGCGAAGGTCGAGCGCTTGCCGCAGGGAATACTTATTCAAGTAGGCGACGATCCGTTTCAGGCTGCCACGCCCGACGGTGAAAACAAATTAAAAAAGGCGACAGCCGCGATGCCGCCACTCCATAAAGAAGAACAGCCCACGCCGGCGGCGGACTTGATCACTGTTGGCGGAGTGAGAGGCGAGCTGAACGAGGAGGGGGTTTTTCGGATTGCAAAGCACCTCGACGCAAACGCTGAGCTCGATACGAAAACAATCGCGAAGTTCAAGGGCTTAGTTGGAAAAGGTAAACCGCCGATTAAACGCGTAAACGTATTATTCAGCCGCAAAGAGACAGCCGATAAGAACCGCGCCAAACTCACGCAAGCGGGAATCGGTGTTTATTTCATCGATCCCGAGACCGGACAATCACGAGAGGCTTAGCAGACCGGAGTCTTCTTCTTCAGTAACCATCTCCGCCGGCTTGATCCCGTACTT
>DASTTS010000662.1:0-8675 GCA_035760085.1 Pyrinomonadaceae bacterium | reverse complement strand
GCTTGCTCCTGCCGCGGCCTGGCGCGTGCCGTCGACAAACGCGTAAAGCCGGATCGCTTCATCAGCAGCTTCGTTGATCTCGTTTGCTGGTCCTTTGAATGGGTCGCCCTGAATACTCTGCGCGAACGCTTCACCGAATCCGGTCGATCCGGAATAGTTCGTCAACAGAACGACGTAGCCGGGGCGCGAGAGCATGAAATAGTTCCAGCGCAGTCCCCAGTTGTCGCGCCACATGCTATGTGGTCCACCATGCATCACGACGAACAGCGGATACTTCTTGCGCTCGTCGAAGTTCGGCGGCAACGCGATCATGTTGTGAATGCGTTTGCCGGCTGTGCTGGTGAACCAGAAATGACGCAGCGGCAGCCAGTCAATCTTCGCAAGTTGCTCGGCGTTGAAGGTTGTGAGCGGTTTTTGAGTTTTTGACGACAAGTCTAAACGAAATATCTCAGGTGGATTGATCGCGCTTTCCCAACTCGCGAGGACGATCGTTGAAGGCGCTTTCGATGGAATTCGCAAGTTGGTGTAGACACCGCGCGTCATGTCCATCGCAAGGGTCACTTCGCCACCGTTTGCCGGCAAGGTGAAGAGCTTCTCATTGCCGGCTTCTTCAGCCGTGAGATAGATCGACTTGCTATCAGGTGTAAAGGCGTAGCCGCCGACTGAGCGATCCCATTTAGCTGTGAGAACTTCAGGTTGCGCCACGTTTGGCCAGGTGATCTTCACCAGTCGAGCGAGGTGATAAGTCTTATTGTCGGTTTCGGTTTCTGTAAGCGCGTAAAGCCCCTTACCGTCGGGTCGAAAAACCGGATTGGTGAAACTATCCTCACTGGTCGTCAGACGAACTGGCTCACCGCCGCCGGCGGCTATCTTGAATAGCGAGGTGTTTGTGTCTGCGTACGCAGCGGCATTTCTGTTTGTTGACGCGACGAATACGATTGCGTCGCCTTCCGGTGACCAAACCGGATCGAGTTCTTCACCGGAATCGGAAACGCGACCAGCGAAACCTCGTTCAGTTACGAGCTTTGTTCCGGCGAGTAGATCTTTCGCTTTCGCACCTGGCTGTGCGTTCTGCACAAACACGTGCGCCTGCGTGTCTTCGATCCACTTGTCCCAGTTGCGAATCGGAAATTTATCGTAAACACGCACGCGATACTTTTGCGCCTTGCGCTCCGCCGCGACTTTTTTGTTTGCCTCGTCATCAGCCGCGCCGGGATAGACCGTGCTGACGAATAGTAAAGCTTGTCCATCTGGCCGCCACTGCGGCGCACGCGCGCCGGTCGAAAGAGAAGTCATGCGCACTGCTTCGCCACCGTCAGCTACGTCTAATACATAGATCTGGCTGACTTCGTCTCCTTCGCGCCGCGCTGCAAACGCTATGCGTCGACTATCAGGACTCCAGGCGACACCGCTCTCGCCGCCCTTGCTCGAGGTTAAACGACGTGGCTTCGCACTTCCGTCGGTCGGCACGATCCATAGATCCGAGACCTGGTCCTTTTCATCGTAAGCCGGCTCAACCAACGAAAACACGACCCACTTTCCATCCGGACTCGGCACGGGTGCGCCGACGCGCTTCAGCATCCACATCGTTTCGTGCGTTAGTGGAGTTTTAGTGGTCTGTGCGCTAACGCACACCCACGTGCCTGAAATCAGAATGATGATGGTCAGGGACCACAGAAAGTGCCGGTAGGGTCGTTTCGTTAGCATGTGATTCCTCCTGCGAAGCTGATGGTTGGCGCGGAAATCATACCGGAGCAGCCGGAAAAACGCACAAACCGCAAGGCGAATAATGAGGTAAATCAGTGTGTATTTCGTGACTTTTAGTAAGTAGAGTTACCGCAAACAAGGGGGAACAGCTCATGCCGACCGCCACTGAGCGTCGCAGCGCCTACCGGCGAACCGAAGATATCTACCGCAAGGCAATCGAAGACATCCGTGATTACGCGATCTTCATGGTTGACGTCGACGGCATTGTGACCAACTGGAATGTCGGCGCACAGCACATCCTCGGTTACACCGAAGCGGAAATCCTCGGTAAAGACGCCAGCAAGTTCTTCACGATGGAAGATCGAGCCAGGGAAGTTCCGGCAAAAGAGCTCGCGACCGCCGCAATGCTGGGCCGTGCGGAAGACGAACGATGGCACGTGCGCCGCAATGGCTCGCGTTTCTGGGCCAGTGGCGTGGTCACGCCCGTGCGCACCGCAGACGGCAAGGTGATCGCTTTCTCGAAGGTCATGCGCGACATGACCGAGCGCAACAAGATTACGCAGGAGCGCGACCGGTTCTTCGCGCTCTCGATCGACATGTTGTGCATCGTTCACCTCAACGGAAATTTTCAGCGCGTGAATCCCGCTTTCAACCAGGTGCTCGGGTTTTCTGAAGAAGAGTTGTTGGAAATGACCGTATTTCAGCTTCTGCATCCGGATGATCGAGAAAAAACCGTAAGAGAGTATCTGCGACTCTCTGCCGGCGAGCCGGTCGCGCATATGGAAAACCGCTTGCGGACAAAAGACGGAACATACAAGTGGGTAGCGTGGAGCTATTTTCCCGTGCCTGAAGATGGTCTCGCTTTTGGCGTCGGCCGCGACACGACGGAGCTGCGGAAAATTCATGAGGTACTACGCGTGCGCAACGTAGAGCTCGAGGATGCGAACCGCGTTAAAGATGAATTTCTCGCCACCATGTCGCACGAGTTGCGAACGCCGCTGACGTCGATACTCGGCTGGTCGCGTCTGCTTCAGTCGAATCAACTCAGCGAGAAAGAGAAGGAACGTGCGGTTCAAGTCATTCAACGGAACGCAGAGGCGCAGTCGAAATTGATCGAGGACTTGCTCGACGTATCTCGTATCATCACGGGCAAACTAAAGATGGAGTTTCAGCCGGTGTCGTTTGCGTCGCTCACTGAAGAAGTGATCAACTCGCTGCGTCCGACGGTTGATGCGAAGCAGTTGGAACTCAACGCATCGATCGATCCGGCTGCTGGTCCAATCCTCGGCGATCCCGCGCGGCTGCAACAGATCGTCATGAACCTGCTCTCCAACGCGATCAAATTCACGCCGAATGGAGGGAAAATCGACGTTCGTCTCGAACGCCATGATTCCTGTGTGCGTCTTGAAGTCAAAGACACTGGCGTGGGAATCGACGCGGAACAGTTGCCCCACATTTTCGAGCGCTTCCGGCAAGCTGATTCGTCGAACGTTCGTGCTCACGGCGGGCTCGGGCTTGGCCTGGCGATCGTGGATTACCTCGTCCGCCAGCAGGCGGGAACTGTTTTTGCGAACTCGGAGGGGCTGGGCAAGGGTTCCACTTTCGCTGTTGAGTTTCCGTTGACGTCAATGGACGTCATTGGCAGCAATCTGGCGACGATTCAGTTATTCACAGAATCGAGTTGCTCCGTTATTGACAATGCAGACGTCTCGTCGGATGAGAAGCTGAAGCACTTGCGAATTCTGGTTGTTGACGACGATGCAGACACACGAGACCTGCTCAAGACCGTGTTGCAACAACACGGCGCGGAGGTTGTTGCGACCGATTCTGCGGCAAATGCGTTTGCCGCGTTGGAGCGCGCGACGCCTCATGTAATTATCAGTGACATCGCGATGGCAGGCGAAAATGGCTACGATTTCATCAGAAAGATCCGGTCGCTGAGTCCTAGGGCCGGTGGTCACATTCCCGCGATTGCGTTAACTGCCTATGCGGGCGTGGTGGATCGGCGCCGGGCGTTACTGGCTGGTTTTCAAACACACCTCGCGAAGCCCATCGAACCGGATGACCTGTTGGCGGTCATTCTGAGCCTCACGTTCCAACAGGAGCCCTAACTATTCATTATCAGAGCGAATGTCGTTGAACTCGGCAACTCGAATTGCCGTACAAACATCGTAACCGGCCGCTCAATTAGAGTGTCTACCTTGTTGTGGAGGATTTCTATTTGATTTTTACTGCCATTTTTACTGGTTTTCAAAAAGCCGCGCTTTTGCTCGGCTTTGTTGTGATCGGGGTATTTTCAGCCGCATCTGTTCAGGCCCAGACAACTCCAGTCACCAATCCCAAAAGTGAGATCACATCAAGTCTTACGGATCTTTCGAATCTGTACAAAACCGAAGTCGAGAGGCTCGAGAAACGAAACGAGCAGTCGCAGCAACTCTACAAGGACGGCCTCATCTCGCGGATTGATTTTGAAAAAGGTGAGAAAGAGTTAGCCGACGCTCGCGCTAAAGTTGAGCAGATCGCGAAAGAGATCGCGGCCGTGAATCAACCCGGTCAGGCGCTTCCGGAAGTAGTCTCCGGTCTCGTCGCCGAGGGTAATCAGATTTGGTCTACAGGGAATGCGAAGATCGATAATCTCATTCGTTACTACGGCGGGCAGTATGGTGTCGATCCTTTTTTGATTTACTGCACGATGGCGCAGGAGTCGAGTTTTACCACGGGGGCGACGAGTCCGAAAGGTGCGCAGGGTTTAATGCAGCTCATGCCTGGCACGGCTGCTCGTTACGGCGTGACCAATCCTTACGACGTGGCCCAAAACATCAAAGGCGGCACGCGCTATCTGAAGGATTTGCTGAAGATGTTCAATGGACGTGTGGACCTGGCGCTGGCGGGATACAACGCCGGCGAAGGCGCGGTGATGAAGTATGGCAACACGATTCCGCCGTACTCTGAGACACGTAATTACGTGCGACTTATCCTCAAGCGTTACAGCACGAAGAAACAAGTTTCTTAATTTAAGCCGCAAAAAGGCACAAAAAGCACAAGCCGGAATTTTTCGGTTTGTGCTTTTTGTTGTTTAGATTTCGAGCAAGTCTTTTCCGACGATAACTTGTCCTTTGAAATACTTGCGCGCACCGTCGGCCCATTGGTCGTCGGTGATTGAGGCGTCGTCACCGGGTACGAAATGTGACAGTACTAAAGTTTTTACACCAGCCCGGGTCGCGATCTTGCCGACATCTTCGGGCAGAGTATGAGCTGCCATTAGGTGTTCGCGAAGTCTCTTTGCGTTCGGCAAACGTCGCACGAGGGCTTCCACTGCGGGCAGGTACATCACCTCATGCACTAGCACGTCCGCGCCTTTTGCAAATTCAGCAAGCTCGGGCGCGTACGCTGTATCACCTGAGATAACGACAGAACGGTCCTTCGCGTCGAAGCGATAAGCATAGGCTTGTTTGATCGGTGGATGCCGGACGAGGCAGGACGTCACTTTCACATCGTCATTCGTCAAGACGACGCCGGGCTTCTCGAAGTCATGTGCCGTGAATAAAGTGCGCGGATCTGCACGGCCCTCGTCGTCGATGCGCGTGTCGATGTCAAACTTTAAGTAGTTGAAAAAGTCGCGCGTCATCTGTGACAAACCGGTTGGGCCATAGGCATCGACACGTACGGGCAGGCCGGTGATCCAGGCGTTGTAGAAGAGTGGCCCGAGCTCGAGATTGTGATCGGAGTGGTGATGAGTGATAAAGATGTACCGCACTCGATTAAGCGCCACGCCTGCGGTGATCAACTGTTTCGATACTCCGTAGCCGCAGTCGATCACATACGGCACATCATTGATCATTAGCAGCGTCGCCGGATTGCTTCGTCCTGCTTCACCGACTCTTGGCCCACCCTTCGTCCCCAACAGCACGATCCGCGTGGGCCTGGTTTGTTGGCCAAAGACGCTGCCACGGAGAAGCGCCTGTGAAACCGCAAGGCTGGTAACACCCGTGAGAAACTGTCTACGTGTGGTTTGCATTTGTAGCTGAGGATAATCAACTATGCGTCTTTAGCCAATGCCGGATGGCGGCGATGTATTCGCGAACCGGCATCAACTTAAGATCCTGTGGAGAAAAACCGTCCTTTTTCCTTTCAGCATAAAAGTCGTCGCTGAAATCTAGAAACTGCTGCCAGATAGCACTTGCGCTAGGAACTCTTTGCAGATGAACGCTCTCGATAAACCAGTTCCGAACAGCCAGCGCGGCGTTCTTCGGATTGTTTCCATGTGACTTGGCATCAATACCGCTGAGATCTGAAAGAGCCTGCTTAAAATCGTGAGACTTTGCGCCTAATACCAGAAACTTCTTCCTCCTGAGATATCGGGCTGATGTACGGCGGCATCCATAATCAATCCCCAGTTCGAAAGGCATGTTCAGGCGGAAATACTCGCCTCGTCTTCGGGATTTTATTCTGGACAGGTCGTGGAGACTGTATCTTGATTTAAGAATGAGTGAGACAACTTTATCTATTCGTTGTTCACCAGAGTCCGTTGTCTCCGAGGCGATTTGAGGAGTAAAGCCAAAATAAATAATAGTGAAGAGGATCGGTTTGAGGAGAGAATTATAGTCCCTGTCAAACGGACAATTAATAAATACGTTCTTGTTGAATCCCGGGTGAGGTCCAGGCATTTATGATTTCTCGGTTTGCGATTGCCTACTTAGCTCCAGCTAAATGTTTTTTGTAGGTATGCATATACCGCACGCTGCCGTCTCGGTTGTGTACAGCTAACTCCAATCCTTGCCTTTTACATTTTGACCTTGCCCACAATATTGCGTCCTTCTCTGAATCAAAGTTCTTCGCTGCTCGTGAAGCACCGTACGACCTAACGCTCCAGCCGCCCTGGAAATTCTCAAACACTTGCTGGCGGTTTTTACTCATAATTGAGAGTACTATACCACGAGCTAGTCAATCCGTATACTCTGCGGTCGAGGAGGCAAACATGAAACGAATCTTCATCCTGATCTGTGTCTTGGCTGTAGCAGGTTTGGTGCGTGGTGACCAGGATCCGCTCAAGGTAAACGCAAATACAATCGCGCTGAAACTAGAGAACCCGCGTGTTCGTGTGCTCGAAGCAACTCTAAAACCCGGCGAAAAGGAAAACACACACTCGCATCCCGCGTACGTGATCTATGTGATCGAGGGTGGCAAGTTTCGCAATCATGCTGCTGACGGCACGGTCACCGACGGCGTGTTTAAAACCGGCGACGTCATTTACCGCGATCCAATTAATCAGCACTGGGCCGAGAACACCGGCGACACAACGATTCGTCTTGTGTTGGTGGAGTTGAAGAATTAACTGAGGCCGGTTAAGTGGCCGGAGCCTGAAGGCGAGAGGAGCCTCGCGATGAGCTGGTGCATACGGTCAAAGTCGATTGGCTTAGTCAAATAACCGGAGACGCCTGCGTCGTAAGCCGCGCGTTGAAACCCCTCGGTGCCGAATGCCGTGATCGCCACGATCGGCACCTCTCGCAATGCTTCGGTTTCGCGGATTCTGCGCGTCGCGCCGAGCCCGTCCAATGAGGGCAGATTGATGTCCATCAAGATCAAGTTAGGCAACGTCTGTGTCGCGACCGTAACAGCATCTTCACCATTACTAGCCGTCACCACTCGATAACCCTGTTGTTGAAGATCGAGACTGAGTACGGCCACGTTATCAGCCGAGTCGTCCACGACGAGGATTAGGAATTTCGGCTCGATGGCTTGACCCTTGCGCGCAGGCTCAATTTTATCGAGGGTCGGAAGCCCCGACGTGGCTAACGGATCCTTGGGTGTCATATATCAAGGATTATAGCGGTGCTTGTGGTCGTTTAGTAAACTCAACGCATGAACGCGAAATTCCATCCCGCACTCAAAGCCATACAAGCGGATGACGTCGAGAAATTCAAAGCACTTGTTGCCGCGGATCCATCGCTCGCCACTTCGCGATCGACGAGAAGTCATCCCACGTTGCTGCAAGCTGTCGCGTTAGACGGCAAAGATAAACCGCACAATGTCGAAATGGCGCAGGTGCTGATCGATGCGGGCGCTGAGTTGGACGAACCACTCGTCGCTGCCGCCAGTATCGATAATCGCGCTGTCGCGGAATTGTTATTGGACCACGGTGCAGCAATTGACGGCACCGGTGGATGGACGCCGTTGGAAGAAGCTTTGTACTGGAATAACCGGAACGTATTGGCTTTGTTACTCGAACGTGGTGCGAAAGTGCAGAACTTGCGCACCGCCGCGGGACTGGGTCGCATCGATCTGATCGAAAATTATTTCAACACAGACGGAACTCTGAAGCCTGAAGCCGGCAAGCTCAACTGGCCCTGGGGTGATCCGGACATCATCGCAGCCTCCAATCACCCGGCGAAGGGTAAACAGTCGCTGGTGGATCGTGTGAAGGCGTGGTCACAAGATCAGCAGGGCATCGTCGATAACGCTTTCGTCTACGCGTGCATGCACGGCCACATCGAAGCGGCGAAGCTGTTGTTGGACAAAGGCGCCGGGATCAACGCGATACCAGGTGGCTTCGATTACGCGGGCACAGGCTTACATTACGCTGCGTTGAACGGGCATCGCCCGATGATTGAGTTTCTGTTGGCCCACGGCGCTGATCTTAACGTGAAGGACACAAAGGTCGGCTCAACTGCTGCGGGCTGGGCCGAGTACGGCGGGCATCCAGAGTTACGCGAGTTATTGGCTGAGTCGTGATCCTGTCAATCTTGCAAATCCTGTAATCCTGTCAAGCAAGTGGGCATTCAGACGAGCCCATAGAATTAATTAAGCGCGTCGTCGCTGAGCCGGGGTTTTGATCTTCGTCTTACCAACCTCCGCCAGCACTTTCTTCGCTTCTCTAGCCTGCCACTGCGCATTGTTAAGCCGCTCGCGCGCCTGGCCGAGATTCATTTGGGTGAGACACGCCTGCGCGTCTTTGATTGCCCGCAAGG
>DASTTS010000661.1:0-6536 GCA_035760085.1 Pyrinomonadaceae bacterium | reverse complement strand
ACGTTGAAGTTCTTGTCCGTCTGCACGTCGCCGCCGCCTGCGCGGACGTTGACGTCTAGCGGAATCGGAGCTTCGATGAACTGCGCGTAGTTAGCAAAAATCTTGCCGCGGCCTTTTCCGGTGAAATCCCAGATGAAGCCGAAGCGCGGCGCAGCGTTGTCGTCAAAGTTGTTGAACTTCAGGTAGGTGCTGTTGTCGTTACCGTACGATTGCTGGTAATCCCAACGGACACCAAAGCTGAGTTGGAAGTTCTTGGCGAATTTCCAGTCGTCGCCGACGTAGAAGCTTTCCACGTTGGTGTAGGTTCCGCCAACAAGCTGGAAGTCACGAACGCGGGTGGTATTCCTGATGATGAACGGATTACCAAACGCTTGAGCGGTGGTGATAGCAGTCGCGACTGGATTAACAGTCAGACCCAGGGCAGCCAAAGTTGCGCCTGGAATAGCCTGAGCACGCACCACACCGGCGGTGTTCGGACAGGTAATTTGCGTGCCGATTACCGCACAGACCAACCAGTTGTTGGTAATGCGTGATCCATTCGTCGCATTGGAGTCACCGTTAGTATTCGACAAAGCCGACGTTGCTCCGGTGCTTCCACTGAAATTCAGGTTACCTGGCGTAAACCCATAGGTAACCGCGGGACCGCTGGAACGAGTATCGATGTCATACTGGTTCCGATTGAACTCAAAACCCCACTTAATCGTGTGGCTGCCGCCAATGATGTTCTGCATGTGAGCGTTCAACTCATAGCGGTTACGAGTTTGATCTGAGAACAGACCAAAGCCGGGACCACGTGAGAAGTTGCGCTGCAATGAACCGCCGCGGCCATCGACGAAGTCAATAAATCCAGTACCGACGCACTGGCTGCGTGGATCGACGAATCCATTGGCGTTAGGAGTCGGGTTGCTGGGACAGATAGCCGTGTTATTAGCATTCACGCCAGTCGAAACTGGTGTCAGCACGTTGCCGCCCCTCAACACCGCAAAGTTGTCGAGAACGAGTGAACGATCGATCGCGCGCGGAATCGTGTTTGCTCTCTGGAAGTGCAGACCGCCGGAGAACTCAGCGATGAACGTATTGGTGATCGTTGAGTTGAGGCGGAAAGCGTAATTGTGTCCACCAGTCTCCTGCGTTCCTTCGAAAGCCGTGATGTCGTCGCCGAAACCGTTGACGTTGTTCAGGGCTGCGGTGGCCAGAAATCCGTCGATCTTTGTGAAATCGCCGAAGGTCGAGGCCGTGAAGGTGTTACGCGGATTGATTGCCCATGTGATCTTGCCGGCGTAGAACGGAATCGTTACGTCGTTTTGCACGGGCTCGTGGAACGTCTGCGTCAGGTAATAATTCTTTCTCTTCTGTGGGTTGAAAGCTCCAAAGAACCAGAGCTTATCTTTCACGATCGGACCACCGATGTCGCCGCCAACGTCAGCTTCTGAGAAGCCGTTGAAGGCCGAACCGGTGAACGGGAAGTTCTTCACTTCGCGCACCAGGCCTTTGGTCGTGCCATAGCCGAAGATGTCGCCGTGAAACTCGTTACCACCGCTCTTGGTAATAACGTTGAAAATACCGCCGGTCGATTTTCCGTATTCCGGACCATACGCACCGGTCTTGATTTCAACTTCCTGCACAAACTCGAACGGAAGATTCGCACCCGAACCACCGAACGCGGGGTCGGTCGTGTTCACACCGTCGAGGATGTAGTTGTTCTCAGGACCCGATGAACCGGCCACCGAAGGATCTCGGTCGCGGCCAGTGGCATCGCGCAAACCTGAACGAGTGACTGTCGGAGCGATCGTATAAAGGCCCTGCACAGTACGCTGCGTTGGGAAGTTTGAAAACTGGTCAGATGAAACGTTGGAGCCGGTCGTGTTGCCGCTTACGTCAACAGCAGCGCCGGCAGTGTCGGTAATAGTCACGCTCGCCTGAGCGCCCGCCGGTTGAAGCTGAATCTCAACGCCAGAGGTTCTGGAAAGATTTACTTCAACATCAGTTTTTTCAAACTTGGCAAATCCCTTATCAGCTTCTACTGCAACAGTATATTTTCCCGGAGGAAGGTTCAGGATCTTGTAACGGCCACTGTCATCAGTGGTAGCCGTCTGAGCCGAAATCAAATTCGGGCTCGTGACCCTGACCGCGATTCCCGGAACGGCTGCACCGGTGGTATCGGTGACCGATCCTTCAATTGACCCTGTCGTCGACGTCTGCGCAAACACGCTGCCAGCAAACAGCGCGAATGACATCAGCAGTGCCGACAAGGCAACGAACTTAAAGACATTCTTCATTTTCTGCTTTCCTTTCTTGAACTAGACAAAGATGCTGCCCCCTCCTGTGAAAAATCTCCCTTTTTTATTGGCAGCATCGAAGAATTCCAATAACGAGCGGCTAAAAAGAGGCCTCGTCCGGCGCGTTTTTGGCAATTGTCATGCCCACGTGGCGTTTTGGACGATTCTCTAAGTATTCGGAGACTTAACCCTCGCCGTGGGTAGTCAGCCCCGCCGTTGAAATCCAAAAAAATGGGAAAATCCAGAAATCTCAACCGGAGGGGCGAGGCGGGGCTAAAACTGTTAATCCTGAAAAATCATGTGAATCCTGTAAAACGACTTACCTTCTGTCTGTTAGTATTCTCTCAATGCCTGAACGCATTTACCGTGATCCAGTTCACAACATCATCCGTCTCCAAACTGACTCCGATGAAGGCGAGTTGATGATGCGATTGATCGACGCTGCGGAGTTTCAGCGTCTGCGTCGCATCAAGCAGCTCGGTCTTGGTCTATACACTTACCAGGGCGCGGAACATTCACGCTTCACGCATTCACTCGGCGCCTTTCATCTCATGACGCGTGTGCTCGATCGCTTGAGTGAAACTTATGCGATCGATCCTGAAGATCGCGTTGCTGCGCGTGCCGCAGCATTACTTCACGACGTGGGCCATGGTTCTTTCTCACACGTGATGGAGAAGGTGCTCAACTTTCATCACGAACGTTGGACCGTGCGAGTGATTCTCGACGAGGATTCTGAGATTGGTCAGTTGCTGCGATCACATTCGAGTGACTTGCCTCAGAAAGTCGCTTCGATCATCGAGGGAACGTTTCAACCAGCGGCATTGGCCCAACTGGTTTCGTCGCAGCTCGACGTCGACAGAATGGATTACCTCTTGCGCGACTCGCTGATGACCGGTGCGAAGTATGGCATCTACGATCTCGAGTGGATCATCAACGCGCTCGCGATCGATGAACCAGCGGATCGCGTTTACGTGCAGGCGCGTGGGATCTACGCCGTCGAGGAATACCTGCAAGCGCGTTACTACATGTTTCGCCAGGTCTACTTTCATCGCACGCTGCGATCGGCGGAGGCTGTGTTGCGCTCGATCATGCGACGTGCGCTGGATCTGCTCGATCAAGGTGAAGACGTTTGGCATGCGAGTGGAACTGCGTTCGAGAAAATACTACGACGCGAAACGTTGACGACCAGCGATCACATGCAGGTCGATGATTCTGATTTCGTGTTTCATATCAAGCAGTGGCAAAGATCGGGCGATGCGATTTTGAGAGATCTCAGCCGGCGCTTTATTGCGCGACGGATGTTCAAAGCGATCGATCTCGACATGCCGCAGGATCAGCAGGCCGAGTTTCTGATGACGGCGCGGCAGATAGTTGCGCGCGCCGGGTTCGATCCCGACTATTACTTCATCGAAGACCACGCCAGCGACGTGCCTTATTACGGTTACTACGAGACTGAAAAAGCGGAACCCAAAACACACATCTACGTGGAGAGTGGTTATGCAGCGCCGCAGATTCGCGAGATCAGCGAGGTCAGTAATGTCGTGAAGGGACTACAACACGCGTACGAGCTGCATCGAGTGTGTTTTCCCGCGGACGTGAAGAACGAAGTCTACGAACTCTATCACCGTGGTAGCGCCTTGCGTGTTAAAGCATAACTGTAGGGGCGGCCCTCCGTGGCCGCCCCTGCGTGAGAATGCAAGACTGGGGTGGCCACGGAGGGCCACCCCAACAGTTGTTGTTTTCATCGCACTAGTGCTGGCTGGCTCACAAGCCCGGGCTAGTCAGCCTCCGGTTTTGAGTGTGCTGGACTTCGGGTCGAGCGCAATCGCGAAACAAGCATCGGAAACAATTCGTGCTCGACTTCGTTCAACTGGAGAAGTAACCGTCGCCGATCCTGATCTGAGTCGCGCGGCGGCGAAGGGAATCGGCTACACGGGTTCTTTGAACCTGACGGTGAACGAAGCGCGTGATCTCGGCGC
Organism: Pyrinomonadaceae bacterium; assembly: GCA_035760085.1. Classification (GTDB taxonomy): domain Bacteria; phylum Acidobacteriota; class Blastocatellia; order Pyrinomonadales; family Pyrinomonadaceae; genus PSRF01. Next base: position 2,278 of record DASTTS010000661.1, on the reverse strand, counting down.
GGCGCTGGCCACCGAGTTCTACATCCTCGGCGACGCGCAAACATTGCGGCGCTCGTCATTCGAGTCGCCGGTTTATTACGAGTCATACTGTTCGATCTTTTTAGTGAGCGCGCGGACGGGTCGTCTACTATTATGGGAGCGTCCAAGCTTTGAAAATCCCGGAGCAACCAATGCGGAAGCAAAGCTGTCACAGTATCTCTCGGATGACGCCTTGTCACGGCGCTTGCTCGACATAATAAAGAAGACTCGCGACGAGGAACGGATTCAACGCACCGTTTTGACAGCTTCCGCCGAAGCCATAATCGAGGAAGCACCCGAGGACGAAAAAGCTGCCGAAGTTCAGGGCATTCGCACTCCGCGGCCTTATCGACGGTTGCGACCTGAATATCCGCAGTCCGCTGCTCGCGCCGACGCTGAAGCGACCGTCGACGTCGTTGTTGACGTAAGCGCGGACGGCGAAGTCAGTGATGTACAGATTGTTCGCTGGGCCGGATTCGGGCTCGACGAAGCAACGATTGCGACAGTTCGTCAATTGCATTTCTTCCCGGCAATGAAGAACGGAACGCCGATACCGATGCGCGTGATGCTGCGCTATAACTTTCGCAAGCCTCCGAGGTAGAAATGGGAAGAAGCCGCGCTGCCAGAAGTTTTCCGTTTGTCGTTCTCCTTTTCGCGCTCGTAGTTTCTCAACTCGCGATCACGCGCGTCGCAGTTGCAGTTCGCGATGATGCGACAGTCGTTTCGACAGCAACTGTCGAAGGACGGCTCGCAGTTTTTGACGACGCGTGGGAAACGATTCAGGATCGTTACTACGATCCAAACTTCCACGGGATCGACTGGCAGGCAAAACGCGAAACTTATCGTCCCGCCGCCGCACGCGCCGGCAACACGCAGGAGTTTTACGATATCCTGCGCCAGATGATTGCCTCACTCAGAGACGCACACACGCGCGTCTATTCACCTGATGAAAAGTTTGACTGGTGGAGCCCGCGGTTTGTCACTGTCGGTTTGACTGTTCGCGAAGTTCAAGGCGCGCCGACAGTCATTCAAGTCGAAGCAGGCACCGCCGCAGCGCGCACTGATATCCGGCAAGGTGATGTGATCGTAAGTGTCGACGAGGTTCCGGTTACGGCATTCGTCGCGCAGCGAATGCGCAACTTTGGTTTAGTTGACGAAGGAAACATTCGTCATCGCGTCATAGCGAATCTTTTCGATGGACCAGCAGGCTCGAGCGTTAAGATCGGATGGATCACTCGCAACGGCAAACAGAAGTCAACCGTGCTTCAACGTTACTGGAGCCAGCGCAATCTCGGATTCAATAATCAGCGTAAAGGAAAGATCGCGATTCTCAGACTCGATGCTTTCACGCAGAGCGTGGCGATCGATTTTTCGAAGAGTCTGCCGGCCGTGCTCGAAGGAGCAGAAGGAATCGTTTTAGATCTGCGCGGCAATGGTGGTGGTGACGCCGAAGCGATGGCTGATGTAGCGTCACTCTTTCTCGATGAAGGCACGAATCTCGGGCGGTTTGCGGATCGCTCAGGTGCGTCATTTGAATTGCAAACTTTTCCGAAACGTTTGTGGCGCAGTTCAGCGACCGCGCCCATCAAGCTTCCGTTAGTCGTGTTGACGAGTGAGAACACGTCGAGCGCTGCTGAGATCCTCGCCGCGGCGTTGCAGGCAAAAGGACGCGCGCAGGTGATCGGCAGCGGAACCTGTGGCTGCGTGCTCGCAATTCGAAGCAGGCACGCGCTGCCGGATGGTGGCGTGTTGGATGTGAGTGAGTTTGACTACAAGACTGCCGGCGGCGTGCGACTCGAAGGCGCCGGGATCAAACCTGATACATTGAGCTCCGTTACCCGCGCGGATATCTATTCCCGCCACGACCGCGCCCTCGAACGCGCTATTGATCATCTGGACAAAAGCCTTTGACAAGATTACAAGATTTACAGAATTGACAGGATGTCATGCTGTATTTGTCGCAAGTTTTAGGTCGGCCGATACGCGACCTTGAGGGGTTGCGTGTTGCCACCGTGAAGGACGTGATCGTGCGTCTCGGCGCTGACGATCATCCGCCGGTCACAGGTGTCGTAGCGCGTTACCGCCGTCGTGACTTTTTCCTCTCGCGCTGGCGCATCACGCAGTTCAATCAACACGGCGTGCGCCTCAACTCAGACATTCTCGACTTGCGTCCCTTCGTGCGTCGCGAAAGTGAAGTCCTGCTCGCACGTGATGTGCTCGACAAACAACTCATCGATGTCGATGGCAAACGAGTGGTGCG
>DASTTS010000660.1:0-9695 GCA_035760085.1 Pyrinomonadaceae bacterium | reverse complement strand
CACCTGTTGGCAGCTCCGTCTGTCCCTTCTCCCTGGCCTGAGTTCTCTGGTTTTTCTGACTTTTTCTAGGCATTAGTCACGCTCACTTGAAGCCCCAGCGTTTCAACTTTCGATCGCTGCGACACGCCGACAGCGGGCGCGGCTTGGCGCTCTCGATCTCGATTACTCTGTGCGTCTCACGTTCTACGCGGACTTTGATGCAGGCGCAGCCGTAACCATAGTGGACGTTGGTTTCGATCCATTGCTTTGGTCCGAAGTCGGGCCAGTCGCCGTCAGCTTGATAACCACCTTGCACGCCGATGATCCACTCGGCGTCGCGGTCATGTAACGACGCATTTCCGGGCGTGGGGTTGCTGAACCAGCCGCAACGTGTTTCAGACTGCTGAACTTCGGCACGTCCGCTCATGAAAGTTGCTGCGATTAGAAGCAGGCAACATACGAAGATTAGTTGTCTTTTCATTTTCTCACCGAAGTTAACGGAAAATCCCTGTTGGTTCCCGCAAGCGCGCGGGGGCTCTGGCGCCCATTCGTTTGCTCACGCACTTTCTGACTGACGAAATCAAACAACTCGCCAGTGGTAACAACCTTATCGCGAGTCACATCAGCGACCCCGTTCAAACCCTCAAGTATGGCCCACGTGAACACGCCGTGCCCGCCGCCCCACTTCTTCCCTTCCTGCGAGATCTCGTTGACGTCAGACGAAGTCAGAAGCGCTCGACCCTCGCCACTGAACAACTTCTCGGCGTAAACGTTGAAAGTGTTGTTCTCGTTACGCTCAAGCTGGCGAGCACCACTCACCGGCGCTGAATCGACGCCGCCACTGTGACAAGCATCGATCAGAATCACCATTCGCTTCGCGCGTAAACGTGTTGAAAACAGTGTCTGCAACTCTGACATGTTGAGCGCAGTGCGCGACATGTTCGTCACCTTACTGTCGTGCAAAACAAGATACAGGTTCTTCGGATCAAACGGATCCTGCGTTCCGTGACTCGCAACAAACAGAACGACCAGATCATTTTCACGCGCGCGATCAAGAAACAGATCAACCGCCGCACGCACGTTCTCGACCGTCGCGTTTTCGTTTTCCAGATAACTAATGTCAGCGTCTTTGAAGCCCGCGCGCGTTTTCAGGAAGTCGGCAATACTCCGCGAATCCACATGCGCGTACTCCAGATCATTCAGACCACCTTCATGAAATTTATAGCGCGAGACGCCAACCACCAGCGCATAGCGCCGGCCGCCAAACTGGTACACTGGCCCAACAGAACGGTAAGGTTTTCCCATCCCGTCAGTTCCGGCGTTGATTACAAACGACGCGTAATACTGTTGCTGCGCGCGATCGATGGCGCTGATCTCGACGACGTTCTTCCCCGGCCGCAAGCGAAAACGCTCGTGCCTTTCTAAATCGAGCGTAACGACTTTGCCATCGGAGGCAGCCTTTACAGTTTGGATCGTATTGGCCGATTCGGCATTAATGACCGTGTAAATTCTTTCGTAGGCAATTTTGTCCGCGGCCGGTTCGGCGATGCGAATCTTGACTGTGTTTATCTGCGTGGTGCCGATGCGCACTTCGAGTGACGTAATGCCGGATCGATTGAGCTGCGGTATCTCGAGAGAGAACGGCGCTCGCGATGGTACGGTCTTGAAGTCCTGAGCCAGCAATATTGCGAGAATCAGAGCGAACAAAATTCTTTGTGGGTTCATGTTGGGATGGTGAATGTTAGACAGGATGACAGGATTTACATGATTCCCAAGATAAATCCTGTCCCCGATATTAAGGCCGTCGAGTCGTAGGTTTCTTGATCTGCGGCTGTGTCACAGGAGCGGCCGGCGGTGGCTCACTCACTGGAGTTCGCTGAGCCGTCGCCGGCGTAGTGACACCGATCGGCTCGATGTTCTTCGTCGAAACATTCATCGCCGGAATCGCCGTCCAAGACGTCTCACCTGCGTCCTGCATGTAGTCGTAAATCAAATCCATGTTGGGCGGTAGGGCACCCGCGTTCTGACGCTGGTACAACGTCACATACTCTTTGAGGTTATCGACGATCTCACGTGTATGCGATTCTCTACTGTCAATCATCGCGAGCGCGCGATGGAGGTACGGCTCGGCGAGGACCTTGCGCCGATCGTATTGGACCGCGAGGGCAAACTCATTCAGCGCGCGCTGTTTTTCTCCGAGAGTCCGCGCTGTTAATTTGAGCACGATGCCGTAGTAGTAATGCGCAAAAGGATCGTTGGACCGGATCCTGATCGACTCTTCCAGGTTTTCACGCGCCATGTGGAACATGTCGTAATAAAAAGCGCGAATGCCGTTGTCACGGCGTATCGCAGCCATCACCGATTGAAACTCAGCGCTACTGCCAATCAATTCACCAGCGTCCAATAGCTCTTTGATTTTGCCGGAATACTCGCCGGAAACAGCCGCTTGACTTGCCTGCTCGCGGCCGGCGGCATTTGCGGTTGGGTCAAGCCTCTTGCCAGTGTCGGCCTCCTTCTCCTTTGGGAGCATCGCCTTTACAGTCTCCTGGACCTGGTCCTGCATATTCTTCATATTGAGACTGACTGCGCCCGTCAACAGCATCCCTGTAGCTGACCCGGCCATGAGGGGAATCATTTGCATGAGCAACGGCTCGCGTTCATTAAGTCGAGCGGCACTCGCAATAAATCCTAAACCGGTTCGCTTGTCGCGTTGACTCAGTGCTTTCAACTTGGAGTAGAACTTCGGCACCTCGCGCGGATCGTACTTGCGGTCCAACATGTAACGCAGCGCCGCTTCGTCTGCCTGATCTTCCTGCTGCCGATCCCACCCGACAACCGTATCCGGCATGGCGAGCTTGAAGATCGTCGGCATTGCCGCATCTGCGAACATCGTACCCGCCCAGCCTGTAATGTTCGCGGCGTTCGCCATTCCCATCGTGGCAATGTTCAACCCGACCTTGGTTATCAAACCGAGTCTCTCTTTTTGTTGCCGGTTCTTCTCGTTCCAGTCTTCCAGTCCTTCAGCTACGAGGACATCGTCTTTCCAGTGTTCCTTCTCGACGTGTGCGATCTCATGTCCGAGCACATACGAGAGTTGAGCTTCGTTGTCGATTGAGGCGAGCAAGCCGGTCGAAACGTAAATCGTGCCGGTAGAAAGCGAGCGTGCTTCAGGCACCGGATTGAGCATGATCTTGAATGCGTAAAGCTTGTCAGATCCAACCGGTACCATCGATTGCCCGACGCGATTGACGTAATCCTGCGCGAGCGGATTCTCGTACAAGGTCGTGGTGGCCTTCACCTTGTATTTATCCTTTTTTACGAGCTCGCCTTTCGCATCCTCCGAATTGATTGAGAAAGCATATTCACTATGCTCTCGCTGCATCCGGCGGTAGGCTTCCTCAACCTCGAGTCGAAAATCGGGATTAGTGTCATAGCGTTGCTTGCTGAATTTAAATACCTCGAGCCACTTACGTTCCTGCTTGGAGAGGGTGTTCTTTTCGTCTTTTGCTGGTTTGTCTTTTTTGTTCTTGTCTGCTGCTTCCTGCTGCGTTGAAGTTTTTCTGCGCGCGACTGCCACGGCAGGAAGAAGCATTGGCAGGAGCAGCGCGAACATTACAAGCGAGGCAATTTGTGATTTACGAGAATGGCTAAGCATCAGGAGGTCTCCTCGGAAAGGCTGGCGGTTGGTTGGGCGCCAACGAGAGTTGATAGAGCGTTCACGGTCAATAAGGATTGCTGATCACGTGAAGAATCGCGTCAGCAGACCGCGTGGGTTTGCGTGGCGCCTAATCTAAGGCCGGAGCACGCACAAGTCAATGTAGTTTCAGCCACGAAGCTATTTGAAGAGGATTTCGCGCAGTGAAGTTTCATTTGCCGGACGGCAGGATTGCGCGTTTTCGAATTGCTTTAGACCTGCTCGAAGTTTTCCGAGCAGATCGGTGTTCCCGTTCTGTTCCGCGGTCGCAATCATTCGTCGCTGCCAGTCAGCCGCTTCGCTACAACGGCCGAGCTCTGCGAGCGCGAGTGCGACGATGGCGCCGTGTTGCGCTGCGCTGGTTGCATTGAACAAGCGTTGCGCGATCTCAAGGGCTCGAGCGCCATTTCGCGAGTCTGTTTCCGGAGAGGCTGCGAGCAGGTAAGCTACACGTGCGTTTTCCACGAGCGACTCATAAAGCTGCGCGGAGTTTTTCAACTCCTGAGCCAGGAGTAGCCGCGCGTTGAGATCGTTTTCTTCAACTTTTAATACCGAACGCAAATGGGTAATCGCTTGCTCGTGTTTGTTTTGACCAGCGAGGAGCACGGCAAGGTTGTAGTGCGCGTTTACTGTGCCCGGCTCGATTTTCAGTGCTGCTTCAAACTGCTCTATGGCGCCGTTCACGTCGCCGGCTTGCGTGAGGGCGGCGCCGAGATTAATTCGTGCGATAACACTGTCCGGCTTCGAAGCAACGGCTTTGCGAAACTCGGTCACCGCGTCCGCATACCTCCGCGCGTCGAATGCAACCTTGCCGCGCGCGAGGTACACGCGCTCGCCCGTTATCAATTGCTGCAAACCGTCCACCAGTGGATCGGCGACGCGCACGCCAACCGATCCCTGTTGGGCGAGGTGCGCTTTTGCTTTCTCAGCGTCTCCGAGACCGCGATAAGCCATCGCCAGTGAATAATGCACGCGATTGGCGCCCGGCACCTGGGCCAATGTCGATTTGAAATGATCGATCGCTTCGGCGTAGCTGCGCTTTGAGAGGGCGACCTGTCCGAGTCCGTAATGAGCGGCCGGATTGTTCTTATCGATCGCGAGGGCGGCGCTAAAACTCTCTTTCGCGTCTTCCAAACGGTTCAATTCGAGAAAGATGTTGCCGGGGTTCACGAGTGTGGCCACGTAATCAGGACGTAACGTGCGAGCGGTTTGGTAACGGCGGATCGCGTCGTCGAAACGGCCTTCCTGGTGGTCTAACTTTCCGAGCAGGTAGATCCAGCGGAAATCGTTTGGTGCAAGCTGGTTGGCGTGCTGGTAAGAATCGCGGGCGGCAGAGATGAGGGAGTAAGCGTGGTAGAGTTGGCCCAGCTTCCCGTATGCTTCGCTCAGCGCAGTTTTTGTTGTGGCAGGATTTTTTGCGAGTGAGGCAAGAGCCGCTTGCGCCGCTGTGATCTGAGCGCGAACGCTTTCTTCAAGGTTTGTTAGATCTGTTTGGGAATAAATCGTACTCGTGAGGGCAAGAATTAGTAAAAAGATTCTCCCGCAAAGGCGCAAAGGCGCAAAGTTGGTCCTGGCGTTCATAATCCCTCTTTGCGCCTTTGCGTCTTTGCGGGAGAAAAACCTTGTTTTAGCGTCGTGTACTGATCCACGCGCACTTCGGTCCATTCTTCAACAGCGCCGTCCGGCCAACGCACATGAACTGCTTTCACTTGCGTCGTCGCGTCCAATCCAACCAGCACGCGTGGATCGTTTCCCGAAAGGTAGCTGCCGTCAGTTCGCACCCGCCGCTTCAACACATTGTTCTCGCTAACAAGGACCTCCACCATTGCACCCAACATATCTCGCCCGCTTTTCCCGACAACTCGTAATCCTAACCAGTGATTTCGATTCCCCACCTGATTCAGAAACAGCCGCGCTGGTCCATTATTGTTAGCTACGACGAAATCCGTGTCGCCATCGTTATCAACATCACCGAGCGCTGCCCCGCGGCCAACCTCAAGTAACGAAAACTCCGAACCCACCCCATCTACGACCTCAACAAAACTTCCTTTCCCGTTATTGCGAAAAAGCTGATCCGGTTGGCCCAACGGAAACGGATTCTTCTGTCGCACCAGTTCCGGCAACAATTGCACTGCGCCATTCGCGACAAACAAATCGAGCCAGCCGTCGTTGTCGTAATCAAAGAAGAACGTGCCGAAACCCGTGAAGCGACGTCCGGGCATACCAAGTCCCGCTTCGCGCGTGCGGTCTTCGAAAAGCATTTGGCCCAGGTTTACGTAAAGCGTGTTGGTTTCGTCCATCAGGTGAGTGATGAAGATGTCGTCAGTGCCATTGCCGTCGAAGTCTCCGGCATCGACGCCCATGCCGGCCTCAGCCTGCCCGTTTCTATTAACGGCACAGCCCGCGAGCAGCGCGTCGTTAACAAACGTTCCGTTCTTGTGGTTGGTCCAGAGTTGGTTGTGATCGCCGTCGTTCGCGACATAGACGTCGATCCAGCCGTCGTTATTGAAATCCGCAGTGACTACGCCCAATCCGTGTCCAAACTCCTTGTTGACGCCCGCTGCCAGGCTCGCGTCCTCAAAAATTCCGTTGCCCTTGTTGTGAAAGAGACGATTGCCAGGCGCACGAAAGGCCCGCGGCGTGCAGTAGTCTTTCGCAGTCGTAGCGGCGTAGCAGGTCGGACTGTTAGTGACAGAAAAATCCGCGTAGTTGACGATCATCAGATCGAGCCAGCCGTCGCGATCGTAGTCGAAGAACGACGCGCTTGTGCTCCAGCGTGGATCGTCAGTGCCGCTCTCCTTCGTAACGTCGACAAACTTACCGTTACCTTTGTTGAGATACATCTGGTTCGCACCGAGATTTGTAAGATAGAGATCGGGCAAACCGTCGTTGTTTATGTCGCCGGTGGCTGCGCCCATGCCGTAGCCGTTAGCGACGATGCCGCTTTGCTGCGTTACGTCGGTGAATGAGAGTTTTTTGCCCGGTGTGAGATCGTTGCGAAACAGTTTACCTCGTGGGGACTCTGGACCACGCCAGGGAAACAATGTCTTTGCGGGTTGAGTACCCGGCTCCAGCACATGGCCCTGCACAAGATAGACATCAAGATCGCCGTCATTATCAAAATCGAAAAGCGCCGCACCACTGCCCGTGATCTCGGGCAGGTAAAACTTCCCCGTCATGCCGTTGTAGTGCTGAAACCTGAGGCCAGTCTGTTCGGCAACGTCTTTAAATAAGGACGTGATGAGGAAGAGACTTAAGAATATGAACTTAATTGTCATCTCGTGAGATCCGCGTCAATCCGCGGTTAAAAATAACTGTCGTCGGCGCGTACTTTCAAGGCTATAATTCAATCACTTCTCACGCCGCAAAGGAGTTACAAATGCGAAGAATTAGTGCCTTCTTGATTCTTTTACTGGCAACAGTTGTGTCTGCGCAAACATTTCGCGGCACGATCCTCGGTACGGTCAGCGATCCGAATGGTGCGGTCGTTGCGGGGGCAAAGATCACCGTCAAGAACACGACCACCGGTCTCGAGCGTACGACGACTACTGACGAGGCCGGCAACTATACGGTTCCGGAACTGCCGGTTGGTCCATACGAAGTGCGTGTCGAACAGTCAGGATTTAATACCAATACCGTTTCAAATGTGACTGTCGAAGTAGCCAGTGAGCGACGTGTCGATGTGACTTTACAAGTTGGTGGTCATGAGAACATCGTGATCGTCGCGACAAACGTACAGGTCGAAACCACTACCAACACGCTCGGTGGCACGATCACCACCAAAGCTGCCGCTGACTTACCCATCAACGGTCGCGACTTCACAAAATTCCTCGTCACCGTTCCGGGCGCGACCGGCGATCCTTCCGGCGCGACCGACTCGCCCGGTTCGTTCGGCTTGTTTAGCGCGAACGGCAATCGCGGACGCTCGAACAACTACCTGCTCGACGGCACCGACATGAACGACGGCTATCGCAACCTGCCCGCGATCAACGAAGCCGGTGTCTTCGGAACGCCAGCGACAATCCTGCCAATCGAAGCGATTTCAGAAGCTGCGATACTCTCGAATTTCGAAGCGGAATATGGTCGTAACTCCGGCGCGATCGTCAACATCGTCACCAAGTCGGGCACAAATGATTTTCACGGCTCGTTGTTTGAATTCTTCCGGAACAACAAGCTCGACGCGCGCAACTTCTTCAACCCGAAACCTGATCCGCAAACCCAGTTTCGCAACAATCAATTTGGCGGCGCGATTGGTGGTCCAATCAAACGCAATCAGACGTTCTTTTACTTTGCTTACGAAGGGCAACGTGAACGAGTCGGACTGAATTCAGTTGCGCGCGTTCCCGATCCGAGCGAGATCGCAGATCTTGGTGGCCCAACGAATCCGGTTATTGCACGATTGCTGGCGCGGAATCCGTGGCCCGCTCCGAACCGGCCGTTAAACCCTGACGATCCCAGCGCGCCTAATCTCTTCGTCACTACACCGGCATCCAATGACGTCGACAGCCTGATCGCGAAGATCGATCACTCATTCAACAAAGACAACCAGCTTACGGGTCGCTATTTTTATGGCACGAGCGATCAGTCGTTCCCGCTCGCAATTCTCGCCGGCAACATTCTTCCCGGCTTCAACACGACCACTCCCACGATAGTCCATCTCGTTTCGCTCTCTTACCTGAAGATCCTTTCGCCCACGAAAGTTAATGAGTTCCGGTTTGGCTACAACCGGTTTGACGAAGGCTTTTTCCCCGAAGACAACGATTTCGATCCGCGCTCGATTGGACTCGACACGGGCATCACCAACGACCGCGACTTCGGCTTACCGCAAATTCGTATTCAGGATGAGCGCGGTATCGCTAACATCGGCGCCACGCTGTCGGTTCCACGCGCGCGCGTCGACAGCAATTTCCACGTGATCGATAACGTCTCCTGGAAGCTCAACAAACACGATCTCAAGTTTGGTTACGAGTTTCGTCGCACGACGGTGGACCAGTTCTTTGATGCAGGTTATCGCGGTCGTCTTGATTTCGCGTCGCTTGAAGACTTCCTTTCCGGCACGTTGAGTGGTGGACGAGCCGCGCGTGGCGACTCGAACCGCTATACGTTCCAGAATTCACACGCAACTTATTTGCAGGACACGTTTCGCTGGAGCCCGCAGCTTACATTCAACCTCGGCCTGCGCTGGGATTACTTCGGCGTTATCGACGAGAGGGACCATCTGCTGAGTAACTTCGATCCGATCGTGGGACTCGTGCAAGTGGGCTCACCAGGACTGCCGCGTCTTTACGATCGTGACTTGAACAACTTCTCGCCGCGTTTGGGCTTCGCGTGGAACGTCAACGGTGATGGCAAGACGGTTGTGCGCGCCGGCTGGGGTTTGTTCTACGACGCGTTTTCGCAGGACTTTTTTGCGGGCCAACTGCCGTTCAATACGTTCAATCCCGGGCCGGCTTTCAATCCGGTGGGACCAGCGCCGGTGCTGTTTTCATTTTCGACCGAGCCGGTGATCGAAGATGGCGTTCCGATCTTTACGGATTTTCTCGACTCGGATGTATTCGCAGTCGATCCAAACCTGCGCACTCCGTACATACAAAACTACAATTTCAACATTCAGCGCGAGTTGTTTCAGAACGGCGTGCTCGAAGTTGGCTACGTGGGATCAACCGGGAAAAAGCTGTTTCGCTATCGCGACATCAACCAACCGTTGAACCCGAGTGTGTCGTCCGCACGTCCGTTTGACAATGGACCATTCGCGCCGTCGGGTGGCACGTTCTTCTACGTCAATCAACTCGAGACGACGGCGTTCTCAAACTACAACGCGCTGCAAACGACCTTCTCGGTGCGCGAGCGCCGAGGTTTCTCGACGCAGATCAATTACACGTGGTCGCACTCGATCGACAACGCTTCGGATGGTCAGGACTACGTGGCGAATGCGACGCAACCGGATAACAGCCACTGCACCAGGTGTGAAAAGGCCAACTCGAATTTCGACAATCGACACCGGTTCGTTGTTACCGCGAGT
>DASTTS010000659.1:0-6330 GCA_035760085.1 Pyrinomonadaceae bacterium | reverse complement strand
GATCCGTGGAAACTGGCCCACGGCGGAAATCGCACTCGACCATGTCCCACCCTTTCTATGAAGACACGATAATCCTGGTATTGCCCAGCCGTCTCAAGCTCCAACCTAAATGCAATGAACTCAGCGTTGCCTGGCACATCGATCGTGGTGACACCCTTGTGAGAGCTACGCGGCAACAAGGAAAACCGGGCTCTGATGCGGGGAGTTATAGACAACAGACCGACTACATTTCTCCGATCACCCGGGAGTTCGGCTACGACTGGCCGCTTAAGCTCAATTGACGCCTTTGCGCTTGTGAGATCTGATTCCTTAGTAGGAGATTTAAGACTCTTAATCTCATGGCTGTTATCAGTCGTCGTCGCGATTGTTGCTGTTGTACGACTCTGTCGCCGCCTCGGCTTACTTGACGGTCTCCGGAGATTCTCAGGTGGTGTTGTCTCTGGGACCGTCGCATGACACGGTTTAATGTTTCATCGGCATCGATATCAGGAGAGCTTGATCCGCACCATTGAAAATATTTCAAGAGCTTAAGGCGGATCTCTTCATACTTCGCTCCCGCCCTCTCCCGGTCGTGATCAAGTACGGCGAGGAAGCGATCAAAGGATTCTTGAGTGAGGACCCATTCCTTCCTGGGTCGTGTCTGAGGATTCACGTTCTGAAAACACTCCGCCAGAAGTTGTTTAGTCTGTGTTTTTGTAAAACGACAGAGGTGTTTGCGAAGACTGAGTGCGCGCGTCGTGATTCTCGCTGTTTTCTGCGCGAAAGGGAAGGGCTGGGGTTGTTGGGTAGTGCCTACCCGGCAGAGGGTAGAAATTGAGCTACTTCGGTGTCTTTGATTGCCGCATACAGGCTCTACAACACGTGTTCGATGAAGGTGGATTGGGGTTGATCGTGAGCTGGTGGCGACCTGTGGCTCGGAGGCGGTTGGGAGAGAGAATGGGACCCTTTTCGAAGCGTGCACCGGGACGCATGATCCAAAGCTCGACGGTGCGCGTGGCGTATCCGCCGTCAACTGCGGTGATTCTATTAGCCGGCAAGCCGAGTCGAGTGAGATAACGCTTCTGATTACGGGCGAGCTGCAAAGCATCTCCAGGCTGGTCCCATCCCATTCCCGTCTGATCGTCCCCGGCTTGCGCATAAGCGATTACGCAACCCCATGATCGCGGTTCCTTCTTTAAAGCCGCCACGAATCCACCCAGACGTATAGCTTCGTTCTCGGTGCGACCAGCGAAGTTGTCGTAACCGAAGCTAAACTCGTCGTACAAATAGTTGTCAGTCAGATCAATTGGCACTTCGAAGTCTGGCTTGGGTACTGGAGGTTGCGCATCACGAGGCGCGATCCACAACTCAACAATAAAACTCTTCCGCCTGCCGCCATCAAGCGTGACGATGCGAGCCGGATCCACGCCGTGCACTTCGACTAACCATCGTTTAGCTCTGAGCGCGTATCGATTTGCCTTGCCGGGAGGATCTTCGCGGCTAACATACGCGATGATGTACGCCTTTGCACCGGCTTGCTTCAAAAGCTTCTCTTGAAATTCTGCCAGGTGCCACATCTCGTCCTCGCTGCCTGGAATCTGATCGTCGTAAGAATCGACGAGAAATGATTGCGCGACGATGAAAGACGGAAAGAGAAGCAGCAACAATACCAGTAGAACGCTTATCGCCAGCGATTGTTTGCGCATAATAAGTAAGAAAAAACGCACCGCACGAACGCTCGAAACTTTATACTCCCTTCATGCCCGTTCACGAAATCGATCTGGCCATACTCCTGCGAAACCTTGACGACGACGCTTTCCTCGCCGAGGCGCTGCTCTTTCCCGAGGTCTCTCGCTTTGGCGACGATCCGGAAAAGTTGAAGCGAGCAATTATCAAAAATGCAGTTCGCATTATCGAAAGTGAAGCCCTGCCGCAAGTCTGGACGCGCCTTAAACCGGCCAACTTCGAATCGTTTGAAATTAATCTGACTCTCAATCCGCCTCAGCAGCGTCTGTCCTGGCGCGAGCCGATCGAGCTTCGACTCCACGTCGTCCGTTGGAATCAGGGCGACGCCGCACACGTTGCCTTGATACCCGCGCTCGGGATCGAAGTGTTGACCACAAAGTTGACGGACTTGCAGGCAAACCCGGACCAGACTTCGATGCTGCAACGTCACGCGCGTGCGGAACTGCAACGTCGCGGCGCACTGGCAAATCTTCTTAACCTGCTCTTGTTAGACCGCACGCGCGGGTTAACGGTCGTTCGCGCTTACTCACAAGCAGAGATCCGCAGTCCGAAGCAAGTCATGGCCAGTGCGGGTAAGAAAAAGGAAAAGAAATCCACGCTCGAACAAACGGCAGTTGACCTCACAACCCAGCAACTCAGTCCCGCGTTTGAAGTGGATCAAGTGGTGGAAAATCTCGCAGAAGCTCTGGTGGGCCAGTCGGCATCCAGCGTCCTGCTGGTAGGTAAAGCCGGTGTTGGAAAGACTGCGGTGGTCCATGAGCTCGTGCGCCACCGGGCACGTTTCGGTTTGGGTACAACACCGTTCTGGTCCACCAGTGGCGCCCGCCTCGTAGCCGGCATGACAGGATTCGGAATGTGGCAGGAGCGTTGTGACTCACTCTGGCAGGAAGCGGAGAAAACGAATGCCATCGTGCATTTCGGCAATCTCATGGAATTGGTCGACACGGGCAAGAGCGAACACAACACGCAGGGTTTAGCGAGTTTCTTCCGCCAACGTTTTGCTCGCCGCCAGGCCCTCGCAATTCTTGAATGCACGCCCGAACAGTTGTCGGTTGTGGAACGTGAAGATCCCGGCACCCTTAAAGTTCTTCGACAATTGATGATCGAGGAGCCTTCACTGGAAGCCGGCCGCAAAATCCTGAAACGTTTCGCTGCTGAATTTCCACACGGCACCACGGGTAGTAAAAATAAGCGACGGCAGGCAATTCGAACGCGACGTACCTCCTTAATCACTGATCCCGCGCTCGAATTGGTCGATCAGTTACACCGGCGTTTTGCGGGCTATTCAGCTTATCCCAGTCGACCGCTTCGTTTTCTGCGCGGACTACTACAGCATCACGCGACCGCTCAACCTGAGTCAGACCAGATTGGCAACAGTGACGTAATCACCGCCTTCGCCGCCGAGACCGGACTCCCACTGTTCCTCCTCGACGATCAAGTGATCTTCGACACCGATAACACCGCAAAGTGGTTCGAAGAGCGCGTGATCGGTCAATCGGCTGCGGTTCGTTTGATTGTGGATTTACTCGCTACTGTTAAGGCCGGACTCACGCGTCCCCGCCGTCCGATTGCATCGCTGTTGTTTGCTGGTCCAACCGGTGTCGGTAAGACGGAGATGGCAAAGTCGCTCGCCCGTTTCTTTTTTGGCGATGAAAACAGAATGGCGCGTTTTGATATGAGCGAATACGCCGACGCGCTGGCTGTAACTCATTTGGTCGGCGGTGCTACGGGAAATGAAGGCACGCTCACCGCGCGTATACGCGAGCAACCATTCAGCGTCGTGCTGTTTGATGAGTTTGAGAAAGCACACCATTCGTTCTTCGACTTACTCTTACAAACACTCGGCGACGGGCGCATGACTGACGGCCGCGGGCGAGTCGCAGACTTTACGAATTCAATCGTGGTGATGACTTCCAATCTGGGTGCGGCGAAGTTTCGACGTCCACGCGCCGGATTCGACGCAGCGACGCAAGGTTTGAGTGATTCTGATCGCGCGGCGCAGAAACACTTCACTCGAGCGGTACAAGATTTTCTGCGTCCCGAAATCTTCAATCGTATCGATCATATCGTGCCGTTCCTGCCGCTTGACCGCAAAACAGTCGAGCAGATTGCGGCGCGAGAGTTGAAGCTTGTCGAACGGCGCGATGGGCTGATGCGGCGCGGAGTTGTTTTGCGTACTGCGCCGCAAGCGTTGGAAGTTCTGGCGCGTCGTGGTTACGACGCGCATTACGGTGCCCGACCGCTGAAACGTTTGATTGAGCGCGAGCTACTGCTGCCGCTCGCAGTCGAGCTCAACCGCCGGCCCGCAATGACCGAAGGCAAGCGCACCACGATGATTGCCGACGTGGATGTGAAGGCCGGTCATATCGCGGTTGCACTCAGCGCGGAAACTAGACCAGCTCACGAAGACTCGAGTTTGGCAGCTAGAGTCGATCGTCTCGCTGACCTGCGCCGTCGGATTGTGCGACTCGGACGAAGCTCGGCAGTTATCGAGTTGCAAAACACGATTTGGCGACTGAGCGAGATGGAGCGGCGGATCAGGAAGGCAGCGCGTCGCGCGAAGTTGAAGGCGAAGATCATTCAGGACAGATTTGCGGCGCTCAATCCAGCAGAGGCCGCTGTGCTCGCTTTATTGCCAAAATACCGGCAGAAGATGGCGAGTCTGAGCGAGCTCGAATCGAGAAGTGCTAACGCTGAAGACGAAGCGCTGATCATGTTTTATAGCGGTGAGGCGAATACGTTACCAGTTGATCAGACTCATGCGGTCCGGGAAATCGAAACGGGTTTACAAGAGTTGTTGCGGCAACTTCTCGACCTCAAGTACGCACATCCGAACCGTGTGACGCTGGCGATTTACAGCGAGAACAAAGATGCGCTCTTCGAGCTCGCGCGAGCCTATTACAAGACGGCGGTTGGTATGCAGATGCAGGTTGCGGTGTCTTATTACACGGCAAATCTGCCGCCGGAGTTGTTCGATGATCGTGGAAAGTTGAAGAAACAAGAAGACGATGCTGAACCGAAGGTAATTGATTTGCTGGGCCGGAAAGTCGTGCGCGACATAACAAACAAGCCGGTGGAGTTTCTCGCGCACAAACCCGAAGCGTGTAATGCCATCGTTTTTAGACTCGATGGTAAGAGTGCGTATGCCACTTGGAACGGCGAGCACGGGCTTCATGTTTTTGTCGAAGGGAAGACAAGCAATCCGGTCATGGTCCATACGAGTGATGTCGAGGCAACGGAGTATCGTCCGCCGTCGTTTCTGGATCGACGAGGCGCGATCCAGCCGGCGAACGTTGGTCCGTGTCGTCGTACATACAAGCGCGCCGAGATGTATGCAGAAGATCATCTGGTCCACTCACAGCGCGAGTGGCATGGCAATCTTCCGGCCGTGCTTTCCTTCTTCATGGACCAGCAACTGCAACGAGCAGCGGAAAGACTGATAGAGGAATGATGCGCCATAGGAATAGAACAAGTGAGGAAGGGTGGCTTGCCCCCGCTTTTCCCACCAGCGGGGGCAAGCCCCTCGTCCTGACTTGTTCCTTTTCAGCAGCCCCGACTTTCCTTCGAGTTAAGTTGTATAGCGAATGAACATCAGAGTTCCCATTTATGTTGAGGAGCAGGAGCCGGAGGCGGCCGGGATTCATCACGTGCGCCCGGTGAGATTGCGTCCGCTCTTCCTGCCGTATCCAAGTGACCAGGACGTTAGCTTGCAGCGCGCCACGGCGCGTCTGACGAACGAACTACGTAACGAGTTGGGAAGACTATCCCGCTTTGCCCGTCACGAGGAGTTGTCCGCATATAGTTTCTATCCGCCACTCGACGAAACAATGCTCGAGTTTCCCATCGAAGTTGCAAAAAAGCGCTATGTAATGCGCTATCTCTTCATAATCATCCAGGCGTTTGGCCGCCGCTTCGCATGGACGCCCAGCGTGCCCGACGTTTGGGTGGAAATTGCTCGCGGCGAAACCGTTCGCGACCGAATCCAGGAAGCATTTACTGAACATTTTCGTTTGCTCGAGCGACGCTTTGGCAGTGGAGTGGTTCAGCCGGCTGCGAACACTGTTCGCGGGAAAGCATGGATAACCTCCATTGAAGTGTCGGTAGACATCGCGAGCGTGTACACGCCAACAATTGAAACTTTCTTTGCTGCTATTGGTGAAGTGCAGGAGGTTCATGGCGCCGCCGAATTAACCCGCGTCGGTCGTTCACTCAACTCACTCTATCCGGACGATCTGGACCAGGCCATCAATCGTGACACTGAAGTAAATGAGCTCACGACGTTGCTAAGCGCCAGTGATCAACGTCCGGTTCTTCTGATCGGGAAAAGACTGGTAGGAAAAACTGCGGTCATCCACGAGTTTGTTCGTCGTCGAATGGAGCGGCGTCGAGCCTCTCAAGTAACGATGCATATCGCCAGTATCGCGGATCTTGCCGGTGACGTCTGGCTGATCTCACCGCAGCGATTGATATCGGGCATGTCTTTTCTGGGTCAATGGGAAGGCCGTTTGCTCGCGATTCTCAAAGAGAGCCAGCGCAAACATCACACGTTGTACTTCGATGACCTGATTGGTTTGTTCTATGCAGGACGTTCGAGTTCTTCGAATT
>DASTTS010000658.1:0-14443 GCA_035760085.1 Pyrinomonadaceae bacterium | reverse complement strand
GACGGATGGATTCGCCGAGGACGTCAGCCCCGTCGTGGTCGTCACGGGCGTGGGCGTCGGCGTCGGTGTCGGTGTTGGTGTTGGTGTCGGCGTCGGCGTCGGCGTCGGAGTTGGTGTTGGCGTCGGCGTTGGCGTCGGAGTGGGTGTTGGCGTTGGTGTCGGCGTTGGAGTTGGCGTTGGCGTCGGTGTCGGCGTTGGTGTAGGCGTCGGAGTCGGCGTCGGCGTCGGCGTCGGTGATGCCGCTGGCCCGGTTATGACAAACGCTTGAGAAATGTTGAAGAAGACATTGCCAACCGCTTCAATCTTGACTCGACTATCCTGACTTGGTGTTCCAGGTACGCTAATCGTTTCTGAGCCATCGTTCGGAGTGGAGTCCGTCAGTATGATCGGGAAAGTGGCACCGCCGTCGGTTGAAAGGGAGATCTTAACGTTCGCGCAACTCACCGGCTCGATGTCCGTATTGGCGACGTTCCACGTTACCGTCTGCGTCGAAGACGTGGTCCAGCTTGTGCTGTTCAAAGGTTGCGTAACCGTAAATGGCCCGGAGGCAGAGTCGACAATGAGCCGCGTGTTGTCAGAACTTATCGCACCACCATCAGATCGGTTATCTCGAACTGTCACTTTGAAATCCAATTTTCGAGTCGTCGTCGGCAGCAACTCTCCGAAGGTGGGCACGCCCGACAGAATGTCCGCTAGCCGTGGAAATGTACGAGCGGGACTTGTGGTCGGAGCGAACGAACGAAAGATCGGTCGGTTACCGTCATCTGTCTGAGGCGGACTCTCGGGACCGAGATCGAATTCTTCCCACGTATAGGTCAAGTTGTCGCCGTCAGGATCACTTGCCGTTGCGGTGAGAGTAAATGGTGTTTGACTTGGTATGTTGTAATTCGGACCCGCCTCGACTGTCGGAATACCGTTTCCGGTTGGCTGCGGTGAAGCGCAGGCACTGCCAAATGAGGTAGTCGTATAGTTAGTGATCTGTTCCAGACTCGCGAGGTGGAAATACGTGTCCTGCGATCTCAGATCTTCCGGGGCACAACTCTCCCGGTAACCCATGATCGTGGATCCACTCCCTACCTCGAATGCCGTCGCCACGGATCGCTGCCCTATCCCACAAATGGCGCTTACCGAATTAAACGTGTGCGTCGCGCTAAACTGATGGCCCATTTCATGGGCGATGACGTAAACGGCGTAGACGTTCGATGGCTGAAGGCTGTACATAACCGTGGCGCCTTGACCCTTGATACGGCTGCGACAAGTGGCCCCAATCGCGGCTAGACCTTCATACCCGAAACTATCCAGAAGCCCTCCGTCGAAGACGTGGCCGATGTCGTAATTTGCTTCCCCGATTACTTCATCGAGCTTGGTCTGATTTTGGGGCACCAAAAATTTAGGTTGCTTCGATGTGTATCCATCAGTCGCCGGGTCGGTGAAGATAAGCGAGTCCTCGTTGGCAATAAAGACCATGCGAATTGCCAACTCACGCTCGTAGATCGCGTTTACGAGATTTATCGTAGTCGTTACCGCCGCCAGCCCACCGGCGACTGTTCCGCCGCCATAAGTCTGTGTGTATTCAGCGGTGGCTGCGACGGCAAGACGATACGTCTTCAGCGACGTCCCGGAAGATACGTTTGCCCGCCAGCCTCGAGACGTTTTGAGTCGTGCCTGTTCCTGGAGCGCTGCTTCCTGCATTGCCGTATCCACGTCACATCGGAAAGACCCGGGCGCCTGGTCCTGGAAATACACGACGTAGTTCGAAACGTCGCCAAGTGAGTCAGGCTCGATCAGGATCGTGCCGCGCGAGGAGAGGATGATTGCGTGAAAGCCGAATGGCGTCCAATCAAAGCGAGTTACGGCTGTGGGATCGTCAATGCCCTGTCCGCGAAAGGTCTTGATTTCCGGATAACGATTCGCCAGTTGGGGATCCATGATGGGCGAATCTTTAATGTTGAAGCGCATGAAATCAGTGCCGGGCACCGGCAGGTCCAGGGTAACCGCTTCCTGATTAGCACTAACCGACTCCAACGGCGCGCGACGAAGTGTCGTCTGCAGCGATTCGACGTTAAGTTTTAGCGAACGATAGGAATGAGGTCCGTGCTGCTCGCGCACTCGAAATTTTGGCAGTGACTTCGGATCAACTTCCTGCCATGGTCGAGCAGTCGATGCGACTTGAGCGGTTCCTGTGGTGTTAACGGAAGATAAGGACTTTTCATTGCCAATCAAAGACAGTACTAGCAACGCAAAAACAATTAGTAGGGATAATCTCATAAAACTTTTAACGGAACTGTGTAACCAGCGGAGTCCGGGCAGCCGATCATAGCTCGGCAGTGTAATTTGGGCGGGATTATACTTTGCATTTGAATGGCACGGAAGACGGAACAATTGACGGTTGGCGGCAGACGCATTCCGGTTTCGAACCTCGACAAGATTCTTTACCCGGGCGAGAAGTTCACGAAGGCGAAGGTGATCGATTATTACGTCCGCGTTTCGAAGTTTCTACTTCCTCATCTCAAGAATCGTCCGGTTACTCTCAAGCGCTTTCCTGACGGCGTCTTCGGTGAAGCGTTCTACGAGAAAGATGCACCGGCCTTTACGCCGACGTGGGTCAAGACCGTTCCGGTGCCACGCCGCGAAACACCTGGCGCCGACATCCGCTACATCCTCATCAACGATCTGCCAACACTCGTTTGGTTGGCGAACCTCGCGTGCCTCGAGATCCACCCTTTTCTCCATCTCGCTTCGCGGTTGAACCGACCGACATCGATCGTATTTGACTGCGATCCAGGTGAAGGCGCGAACATCCTCGACTGCGCTCGTGTTGCTCTGATGTTGCGCGACGTCTTGAACGAACTTGGTCTCGATTCTCTGGTGAAGGTCTCCGGATCGAAAGGTTTGCAGGTCTATGTACCGCTCAATTCCTCAACCACCTATGACGAAACACAGCCGATTGCGAAGGCGCTGGCCGAAGTCCTCGCGCAGCGTGAACCAAAGCTGATCGTTTCCGAGATGCCGAAGCGACTTCGAACTAAAAGAGTCTTTATCGACTGGAGCCAGAACGCAGAATACAAGACTACTGTCGGCGTCTATTCACTTCGTGCGAAGACGCACCGGCCTTACGTGTCGCTGCCTGTCCGTTGGGATGAGCTCGAGGCCGCATTAACGAGTCGTGACGTCGACCAGTTGTTCTTCACGCCAGGTGAAGCAATCGAACGAGTTGAAGAGTTCGGCGATCTGTTCAAACCCGTACTGAAAAAAGTGCAGCGATTGCCCACTGATTTACGCCGCTACTTCCGGCGGCAGCAACACGCACAAATATCGCGCAGTGAAGAAGCTCTTAAACCGTATGCGGCGAAACGAGATTTCAAAAAAACGGCTGAGCCAACGCCGGCAGCTCCGCAACGCAGTCGACAAGGCAGCCGGCGCCGGTTTGTCATTCAGAAACACGCTGCGAGCCACTTGCATTATGACTTTCGTCTCGAGATGCATGATGTGCTGAAGTCCTGGTCTGTTCCGAAAGGTCCACCGTTCAAACTGGAGGAGCGACGGCTTGCAATGGCCACGGAGGATCACCCGATTGATTATCTTGAATTCGAGGGGATCATTCCGAAAGGGCAGTACGGCGGCGGCACAGTGATGGTCTGGGACATCGGCACGTACGAGCTAATCGAGGGAAATTACTACAAAGGATTTCTGCGGTTTTATCTGACAGGCGTGAAGTTGAAAGGTGAATGGACCATCAAGCGCATTGTCGATGGCAAGGATCAACGCGATAACAAGTGGCAACTGATTAAGACCGATCGAAACACGCGCACCGTTTCGAAAACGCGTGACGATGAATCAGCACTGACAAAACGCACGATGACCGAGATCGCGAATGCTGCTGATGCAGTCTGGCAAAGTAATCGCTGATGAATATTGACTTGCGACAACTGCCGAAGGCTCGTTTGGATTTCATCTCGCCGATGCTGGCCCGGCCTGTTAACGAACTGCCGTC
This sequence comes from Pyrinomonadaceae bacterium, assembly GCA_035760085.1. Lineage (GTDB taxonomy): Bacteria > Acidobacteriota > Blastocatellia > Pyrinomonadales > Pyrinomonadaceae > PSRF01. The sequence continues at coordinate 10,449 of DASTTS010000658.1, read as the reverse complement.
GGGCGCTGGCTGGGTCTACGAGCTGAAGCTCGATGGTTATCGTGCCCTCGTGTTGAAGACACGCGGCGGCACCACTCTTTTCTCGCGCCGCGGAAATGATTTAAGCAACAACTATCCAACGATTACTCGTGCCTTTTCGTTTTTGCCGGACGACACGATGGTTGATGGTGAACTGGTGGTACTGGATGAACAGGGTCGACCTACATTCTCCGCGTTACAAAAGTCTCGCTTCACTCCAGACGCGCTGCACTTTTACGTCTTCGATTTGCTTGTGTATCAAGGACGCGATCTCCGCAAGTTGCCGCTCGTGCAGCGTCGTGAGTTGTTGGAAGGCTACGTGCTGAAAGGTATGCGCGATCCGGTTCGTTTATCGACAGTTTTCAACACATCTCCGAAGCGGCTGATTGCGGCAGCGAAGAAAACCGGACTGGAAGGTGTAATCGGAAAGCGCGGGGACAGCAGGTATGAAAGCGGCGAGCGCAGTGGTGCGTGGGTGAAGTACAAGACGAACAAAGGTCAGGAGCTTGTCATCGGCGGTTATAAACCAGGGACGACCGGATTCGACTACTTGCTCGTCGGTTACTACGAAGGTAAGAGTTTGATATTCATCGCCAAGATCAGGAACGGCTTCACACCTTCATTACGTCTCGAGGTAGCCAAAAACTTTCCGCGCCTACGCACCTCAGTCTGCCCCTTCTCAAACCTTCCCGAACCCTCCAGCGCCCGCCGCGGCGAAGCGATCACAGCAGAAGTAATGAAGAAGATCCAATGGCTCCGCCCAAAGCTCGTCGCCCAGATCGAGTTTACGGAGTGGACCAAGGGCAACCACCTGCGGCACTCGAAGTTTGTGGGTTTACGAAATGACAAAAAAGCGACTGAAGTTATCAAAGAGATATCTCACTAAAGATTTCGCGTACTGATGGCGTGCGCTTGCTTGTTCGGCGAAAACGTTGACTGAGTGCAGTCCTTGCCGATAAACTGCCCAACCTTTTAACTGAACGGGCTGACCCCTGAGCCTGCAATTCGCCGCGCTTCAAACCAGCCTTAAACGAAAACTCCCACTTCGCTCAGACATAAATATGCGTTTTCTCCCACACAATAAGCTGACCCTCTACTCTTCAATATTAGTCTTCTCTTTACTTGTTGCAGCGGCTTTGCCGGAAATCTTCAAAAGTCGTGCGCAGGGCCAGAATGGTTGGCGAATGGAAGGGTTTGATGGAACGTTTTCGTTTAGTTCACCCGCTATTGGTCCCGCACAACAACCTGTTTTAGAGACACTGATTCAAAGCACTACTGGTTTAACGATCATTGCGATTCCGGCCATTGCGGACGACGGGTCGCTGCTCATTCATGCCGGTCAGAACCAGGAGGAAGTTTTAAGTTCCTATACGCGCGACGGCCAATTGAAATGGTCATTCGTAAATCAGGGTGCATTGTATAACGCCATTATCGGACCGTCAGGGAAGATTTATTTGGTTGAAGCGAGTCTCGTTGAGGGCATAAATGTAAGGGCGCTGAATCAAAACACCGGGGAGCTTCTTTGGACGAGAGCAATTACGGAGATGATCGGCGTCGCGAGGTTTTCTGTGACCGCGGACGAGTCGCTCATACTAGGTGGGCGCACTACCGAGCCTTCGAACCTTCCGAGTAATAAAATTATAGTTCTCAATTCCGATGGTTCAATACGGTGGCAGAAGCACGCCTGGGGTGAGTTCATACTAAATTCGTCAGGTTCGATCGTGTATACGACCCTGGAACCTGAAGATCCCAACAGTTCCATCGACTTTGTGGTTGGCCTTTCTATGGCGGACGGGCAGGTTGCTATTAACTGGGTTGGCGGTGGCGATTCCTCTTATCAATTTGGTTATGCGCCGTGGGGACGTTTATACGCTGACGTTGTCACTCGGCCATTCGAAAGCGACTCACAATGGGTTTTTAAATCGTGTAACCCCACCTTAACTGATTGTATCCCCGCTGGTAAGATTCGGGCTCCCCTCGACACAACGCGCCTGATGACCTTAACCCGGAACGAACGCGCCATCTATTGGGACCACGAACCTTTTTCTGTGGGTAACATAGGACAATTTTCGGGTTACGATTCAGAAGGGAAACTGAAATGGACCACAAGTAAGGAGTATCAAGAATCACCACCACGACCTATTTCTGATGGCGCCGGCAGGTTCTATGCAGTAAGTTTCACTCAACCTCGTAAATTAAATGCCATCGATTCCGAAACCGGTACGAAACTATGGGATTTGACCATCCCCAGCATTTCCCCCAATCAACGAACGTTGCTTTTGGGTGGAGACGGGTGCCTGTACTTCGCGGGTGGTATCAATTCACTATACCGGGCGTGCAGTTCGGCCCAGCCTACACCCACTCCCACGCCGACGCCGACGCCGTCACCTTCGCCCACTCCGAGTCCGTCACCTTCACCGAGCCCGTCGCCGTCGCCAAGCCCGACGCCCGGTTCGCGACGCCCGCTTATCTTCATCCCCGGCATCGGCGGAAGCGTACTGCGATCCACTGATTTCCCCGAACATAATGTCTGGCCGAGCGATCCGGGAAAATTCGGTAATCTTACGCTGGACCCCTCAAGCCCTCCACGGAATTTTGTTGTACCTGATGTGATCAGGGACAGTATTTTGGCTGGTGATGTTTATGGATCGCTGCTCGATTTCCTCAAAAACCCATCGCGAGGAGCCTACAAGGAATATGAGGTAAACGGTGACCCTTCCAGGCGAACTACGGCTGGCTGCGATATGTCGCAAAAGCGCGATGATCCAAACCTGAACCCTAACCTCTTTGTTTTTGCTTACGACTGGCGGAAGAGTAATACCGCGAACGCTTTGCTTCTCGCCGAATACGTGGGTTGTGTGCAGAAGTTTTATCCAGATCCAAATCTCAAAATCGATCTGCTAACACATAGCATGGGCGGGTTGCTGGCAAGGCGTTACATTCTCGATCACACGAACGATCATGGCGTAGGAAAGTTTATAAGTATAGCCGCTCCATGGCTCGGTGCACCTAAAGCAATCAATGTCCTGGAAACCGGTGCGTTTATGGACACCAACTATGCGCGCTTAGTAACGAATGGGACTTTCAAAAGTTTGACAGAGTACTTTCCAGGTGTTCATGAATTGCTTCCTAGTAACGCGTACTTTGATCTGGGCGGACGGCCTTATAGTTTAGACGGTCAGAGCATTTCCCTCTATAGCTCGTTTGTAACGGTCCTTAACCAAAGGTTTCCCCGCAGCTTGCCGGGAACCACCGGCAAGGCGTTTCACGACAGAGTGGGCCAGGATAACGAGCTCGATTTTCCTCTAGGCATTCAGTATTTCCATTTTTACGGAATAGAACCCGGCCGTAAAACCATCAAATCCGTCGATATTTCCACAACATGCGTACGTATTGGTAGTCGATGCATTATCGCGGGGAAGGATGTTTATAAGTACACACACGGGGACCAGACTGTTCCAGTCCTCAGCGCCGCCAGAGTTAACCTAAACGCTTCCGACTCAGTAGTCACAGCATTCACCAGACTGAATGCCGGCGACGAAAAGTCTCTCACCCATACTGGACTGTTAAAAAATGACGACGTGAGGGCCGCTATCTTAGTAGCCCTCGGCAATAACTCTGAAAGCCAGCTTTCGCTAAAGCGTCCATCAGCCGCCCCAGAAATCCAGCCACAAAATCTTTATTACTTTCGTATAACTGGCACATCGATTCTGAGTGTTAGCGACCCGGCTGGTCTCACGACGAATCCTTTGAGTGATCCTCCCGATGAGGGCTTGCCGGGCACTGTTTCAAACATCACCGGCAAGAAGTCTGCTGACATCATAGTGCCACTGGATCAGACGTATACGGTCTTGTTTCGAACTGATGGTGACCCGCTCTCCATTGAGATCACAAGAGAAACTGATATTCCTGATCTGGCAGTCAGGTATCAGGATCTCGTGCTACCGCAAGGAGTGCTTGCCAGAATTAGACTCACGCCCCAGGGAATCGAAAACTTGATGTATGACGTCAATAACGACGGCGTTTTCGAGACAACTGTGAATCCAAATATTTCCGTGACTGGTACGACGGCGCAAGATGCTCAACCACCATCAGTATCTATAACTGCTGTACCGCAGGGAACTGATTCGCTCATCAGCATTTCAAGTTCAGACGATGGTGCTGGTGTGCAAGCGACCTACTACTCGCTGAACGGACAAGACTTTCAACTCTATTCAGGCCAATTTACCATCAACAAATTTCAGGCTCCGGTCGTCTATGCATTTTCTGATGACAAGGTTGGCAATCGTTCCTCGATTGTCTCTCGTGAGCTCATTGCGGCAGGTATTCCCGTGTTGATAAGTCAGACGGCTTCCACACGAGCCGTCGCACTCGACTCAGTGTTGCAGAGCCCTGAACCGTTTCGCAGCACGTACGAGTATCTATGGGGCGCCGATAAACGCACTCGGATCATGTTGTTCGCGATGAATTTCAATCTCACTGCGGGAGAAGGTATTTCATCAGTCACCGCAACCGCCGAAGATGTAAATCATCACATCTATCCGTTGACGGTGGAATACATTGGCCCAACCCCGAACGCTGAATGGATGAAGACAATCGTGGTGAGACTAAATGATGACTTGGGTGATGTGGGTGATGTATTGGTGAGGATCACTTACCACGGCATCTCGAGTAATCCTGTGCGGGTAGGGATTGGCCACGTTGGAGGAGGCCCACCGGATCCGTAACCCTTCTACATCGAGTAAGCCGCTGAAACCTCATCCTCAGCGTGGTCCAGGTTGATATCCGGCTCGACGTCGCGGCGGGCGTCGTGAGTGAGGAGGTGCTGAACGGCGTTGTCGTCGACTGGACGCGAGAAGAGGAAACCCTGGCCATACTCACAACCCAGCATCTTCAATTGCTGGTACTGCTCTTCAGTTTCGATTCCTTCAGCAATCACTTCCATGCCGAGGTTGCGTGCGAGCGTCGAGATCGTGCGAACGATCGCGTTGTCGTTGTCGGTCGTCAGTCGCATCACGAACGAACGATCGATCTTCAGATAGTTGAGCGGGAAACGATGCAGGTAGCTGAGCGACGAGTAACCGGTGCCAAAGTCGTCGATGCTGAGCTGCACGCCGATCGAGCGCAGTTGTTTGAACATCAAAGCCGCTGCCTCAGCGTTCTCCATCACGACGCTTTCCGTGATCTCGAGTTTGAGACAATGCGGATTCAGTTTGCTGGTTGCAAGTGCTTCTTTAATTCGGTCCAGCAAATCAGGCTGAGCGACTTGTCGCGCCGAGAGATTCACGCTCAAGCTTAAGTTACGATGACCCGGCGAATCGATCTGCCAGCGGCGCACGTGCGCGCAGGCTTCATTCAATACCCACTGACCGATCGGCACAATCAAGCCGGTCTCTTCCGCGACGGGAATGAAATCAGCCGGTGAAACTAACCCACGACGCGGATGATTCCAGCGCACAAGCGCTTCGAAACCGGCGAGACGTCCAGTCTGCAACGAAACAATCGGTTGATAAAAGACACAGAACTCTTTGTTTTCGATTGCCTGGCGCAGATCGCTTTCGAGTTGCAGTCGGGAAACCGCGCGCGCGTGCATGCCGTGATCGAACACTTCATAGCGCGCCTTGCCATTTTCCTTCGCGCGATACATCGCGATGTCTGCGTCACGCAGGATGTCGTCGGGACGATCGTAGCCACTCGAGCTGAACGCGATACCGATACTCGCCGTCGCAAATGCGGAGTTCTTATCAAGCACAAACGGCTGGCTTAGCTCGTCCTGAATTCGTTGTGCGACTCGCACTGCATCAGTCGCGTCTGTCATACCGCTCAACAGAATCGCAAACTCGTCACCACCGAAGCGCGCGAGCGTGTCTACCGGACGCAGTGTCCGTTCGAGTCGCTCGGCAAACGCCACTAGCAGTAAGTCGCCATGCGTATGGCCCAAACTGTCGTTGATGTTTTTGAAACGATCCAGATCGAGGAAGAGAACTGCGAACGTGTGATCATTGCGTCGACTCGAGCTTTCGATCTCCGCTTTGAGCAGCTCGGTGAACATCGCGCGGTTGGGCAGTCCAGTCAGTGAATCGTGAAATGCGGCGTGGCGGAAGTGTTCCTTTGTTTCTTCGAGAACGCGGCTGATGCGTTCCTGTTCTGCGATGTAGTTGTTCAACTCCTGAACGTGTCTTTCAGCCTGCTCGGCGCGTTGATGTTCGAGCTCGGCACGGGCGCGTTCAGCTTCTTCGGCGTGTCGTGCCGAGGCTTTTACTTCGCGCATGTAACGGTCGTAGCTGAAGTAGACAATGATGATGATCGGAATGCAGATGAGAATCGCCCAGAAGCGAACGGTGCCCAGACTGCTCACGATAAATCCCGCACCCGCAGCGCCGGCGAAATAGCTGATCGAAATCCAAAGGAAGTTGCGACTCCACATGCGCCAGATCGACTCGTTTGCCTTGAGTGCAGTGGCAGTGGCGCCGAGACCCGTGTGGACCAGGTACTGGACCAGACCCATCAGGCAAAGTGCGATGATGGCAACCGAAGCGCCGTTTTTCAGGAGTCCGGTGGTAGATCCAAAAGTAAACTTGAGCACGGTGGCCGTTACAAAAACGGCACACGCCAACGCGGCGCTGCCAAAAGCCACCGTTCTGACCTTGCGACTGATTCGCAATGCCGAGCAGATGCCCGCGAGGGCGCCAGTAATTACGGCAGCTTCACCGCCGTAATGCAGCATTGCGATGAACACGAACGTGTCGTCGACCGTGATGTTGACGTTGATTTGGGGAATGCGAATCGCAATTCGCGAACCGATGACGGCGGTGATTAGCATCAACAGCAGGAAATAACCGTCGATGATTCCGCGGGGGAGCGTGTAAGCGGTGTAGAGGCAGCAGGCGGTGCCGGCTGCCACTACGGTCCACATATAAACGCTGATTGAATTCGGTTTCTTCATGTCCGCACGCTTGAAAACCGGTAGACAGGATCTGAACAATCCACCGACTGCCGTCGGTGGGATTGCTATTTCATGCCCGGGCCGTTGTCGCCGAGTGAGCAGTCGCCGATCGCGAAACCATCGCCGATCGCGAAACCGTCACCGATAGCAAAGCCGTCGCCAATCGCGAATCCGTCGCCGATTGCAAAGCCATCACCGATTGCAAAACCGTCGCCGATGGCAAATCCGTCGCCCAGCAGGAGCGCATTGCTAAGCAGGTATGAACCACTGAAGAACATTGAACCGTCGCTCTTTGTCAGATAGCTTCCGAGCGTTACGGTTTTGACCCACATGTTGTAGTTCAAACTCTGGCTCGTCAGTCCTTCGTTAACGCCGTCGCCGAGCAAGTAACCTTGTCCGTAGCTGACCTGATACTTATTGATCAGATCTTTGCCGGTGATCGTGGTGCGCTTGAGCACGAGTCCCTGAGTCCAGGTGAAGGTCAAACCGGCGACTGTCGTTTGCGGGGCAGGAGCAGACTGGGTTAGCAGCGAAGATCCGAAAGTCGGTTTAAGCAGGCCCAATAAATCAGTGCGAACAATGCGGGCAAGAGTGACTGCGCCGGCAACATTGAGTTGTCCGGCACCCTGTTCGAGCGTGTTGAAGCCGGCCAGCGGCTGGGCCGTGTACATCAACAGCATCTTGACCATGTTGGGGGTGAGACTGGAGTTAGCTTCCAACAGGAGAGCCGCAGCGCCCGAGACCATCGGCGCTGACATCGACGTACCGCTGAGGTACATGAGCTTCATGTTGGTGGTGGAGTATTTGAAAGTTTCAAGCTCCGGATACTTTTTGAGCAGACCATTGCCGATTGCTTCAGCAGCGATGATCTTGTTACCCGGCGCGACTAGATCCGGTTTGATGATGTTGTCGTAGTGAACCAGACCGTAGGAGTCGACTGAAAAACTGCGCGATGGACCACGCGAGCTATAGCTAGTGACTCCGTCGTCGTTGCGCGGGTCCGTGCCGAAGCTGTTGCTGGCGCCGACCGTGATCGCCGAAGGCTCATTACCGGGGCAGTGAATGGCGCCGTAGATCTTCTGTCCGTCTGCGTTTTTACCGTTATTACCGGCAGCAGCGACGACCACAACGCCTGCATCAACGAGTTTGCGAACAGCATTGCAGATCGGATCGTCTTCGTAAGAGTTGATCGCAGGAGTGCCGAGACTCATGTTCACAATCTTCACGCCGTAGCTGCCTTTGTTCGCGAGCAGCCAGTCAAGTGCGGCAAGTACGCCGGACACCCGGCCGACGCCTTGTGAATTCAGAACGCGAAGGTTAACGAGGCTCGCAGCCGGCGCGACACCTTCGTAAGCACCGCTCGTCGGCGCGCCATCACCCGCTGCAATTGCGGCGACGTGCGTGCCGTGGCCCCACGGATCGTCAGTTCGGTTCTCCCCGGTGAAGTCTTTGCTGAATTTGATCTTGCCGGTGGTGGCAAATGATTTGTGTTTGTTGTCGATGCCGGAATCGAGAATGGCGATCGTGACACCGGAGCCATCGAGCGTGCTGTTGAGACCGAGCAGCGACTTCTGCGCACGGACCTGCTGGGTGCCGGTGGTGTTTGTGACATGACCTGATGGACCAACTGCTGCATCGAGCGAGATGTAGGCCACGTCAGGATCCTGGGCCAGTACGTCGACAGAGTTCGCCTGAACTTCAACAATTCTGATGTTCAGGTTTGAAAGAACACTGACGAGCAGTCCGCCAACTGTATCGAGCAGACCGCCAAGCAGTCCTGGCGAGGTCGACGTTTTTGACTGCACGATCACTTTGACCCGCGCATCGCCGTATCCGGACAGGATAAGTCGTTGCAGGTCAGGAGAGATCTTGCTGTTAGAAGTGCTCGTCAAAGGTTTGTTTGCGGCTCGAGCTCGGGTGTTGGTTGAAATGAATAGCGCTGAGCACAGTGAGATGAGCACAGCGGTAGTTACAAAACGTTTCAGGGCATGGGGGCGAGACATTCAGTTTCTCCAGGGCTGAGAAAATCAAATAAAAAAACCAGCGCTCACAATGCGAGCACGGGCCGTAGTGCGACCCTCGTGCCATAGGTTTTGGGGGCAATTCGAAGGGAATTACACGATCAGTTGAGGGCAGACTGACGAGTGACGCGTCACTTTGAACGCAAATCGGTCTGAGTACGGAAGATTCTCCCGCAAAGGCGCAAAGGCGCAAAGCCTGCCGGGCTCCAAGTGGCGTTCTTTGCGGCTTTCTTTGCGCCTTTGCGCCTTTGCGGGAGAAATCCTCTTGTAAATTTTATCGCGAAGGAGGGGCGAACGTTGCTATACTCCTTCTCGCCCACGGGGGCAATCTCGATCTGCCTTCCAACCAAGGCGATTAGACTTCCAGCATTTCCCGTCCAGGTAGCCCAGGAGGATTTAAACAAAATGAAGATGCGTATTTTCGTTGCGGTCAGTGTGTTGTGTGTTTGCGCCCTCATCGTCGTCGGCCAATCGCGGAAGAAACCCTCGCCCTCACCCACGCCCGTTCAGACGTTCAGTTGGGAAAACTTCGAGGGAGTTAAGTGGCAAAAGGGACCGTCTGTCGGCGACCTTGGCTCGGGTGCCCAGGTGAACGTGCCTGAGGGTTACTTGTTTGTCGGCGCACGTGACACGCGCGTCATCATGGAAGCGAACCACAACCCGATCACCGGCAGAGAAATGGGTTTTGTTGCGCCGGCGGGTGAAGACTGGTTTGCCGTATTTGAATTCGATGACGTCGGCTACGTAAAGGACGACGAAAAGGATTCTCTCGATGCCACCGCGCTGCTCGATTCGATCAAGGCGGGCACCGAAGCGGGTAACAAAAAACGCATCGAGCGTGGCTGGCCGACTATGACAATCCTCGGCTGGGAAACACCACCGCGTTACAATGAGATCACACACAACCTCGAATGGGCCATCAGGGCAACAAGCGAAGGCGAGCCGGTCGTCAATCACAACACGCGCGTGCTTGGACGTGGCGGCGTGATGGAAGTCACACTCGTTACTGATCCGGCGAAGCTTGCGGAGACGCTGCCGAAGTTCAAGACCATGCTCGATGGCTTTCAGTTCAAACAAGGTCACCGCTATGCGGAGTTTCGCGCCGGAGACAAGACGGCTGCTTACGGTCTCACCGGTTTGATTGTCGGCGGAGGCACTGCCGCGCTCGTGAAGACCGGAGCGTTCAAGTGGTTGTGGAAATTAATCGTAGCCGGTGTTGCCGGCGTTGCCGCCCTCGCTAAGAAGCTGTTCTCACGCAACAGGAACGCGTGAACGTTCTCGATTTTATCGGCGAAGGTCCAACACTGCTTTTCATCCTTGTCTTGCTCTACCTCTCGGAGTGTGTGATCTGGGTGAAGCGGGAGTCTGTCGCTTTTGTATCGGCGTGGGGAAGTCGTTGGCGGCTGAGAGTCCCGCCTTCATGGATGGGAAACGCCAATGGCGGGCTTTTGATGTTAAATCCCC
>DASTTS010000657.1:0-2966 GCA_035760085.1 Pyrinomonadaceae bacterium | reverse complement strand
TTGCAGATCACGTGAGTGGATTTCTTTTGAATCCGGAGCGGGCGGCACGCCTGGTCCAGTTTCACGCGCGCGATCAGCGCAACCCTGGTCTGACGGAAGTGATCGACAAAATACTCGCCACGACGTGGAAAGCGCCCGCGGCTACGGGTTATGCCGGGGAGATCCAGCACAGCGTCAACATGGTGATACTTTCTGATCTGATGGCGCTCGCAGCTGCTGAGCGTGGTTCGAATCAGGTGCGGGCGATCGCATCGTGGAAGTTGGACCAGCTAAAGACGTGGCTGACGGTGCAAAGTCGTTTTCCGGTTGATGAAAACCAGCGTGCGTTTCTGTTCTATGCGACGGAACAAATCAAGCGTTTTCAGGATGATCCGAAGAAGGCGAACATCACGCCCGCCCAGCAGCCGCCCGATGGGCAACCGATCGGCATGGATTGGTGGTCGCGAGCCGATGAAGACTGCAGTTACCGAAACTGATTTGGCAATCAATCCGTATTACAATCCGTTTTATTCGTAGTTATGCCGGATCCTGAAGAATACGTTGGTGAGGTGCTTGACGAGAAGTACCGCCTCGAACACCTGCTCGGAAAGGGTGGGATGGGCGCCGTTTACCTCGCCACACACCTCGGTACCGAACGTTACGTCGCGCTAAAACTCATCTCGCCACAGTTCATGCGCAACAACGAATTCGTCGAGCGTTTCAAACGCGAAGCGCGCGCCGCGGGACGCTTGCGCCACCCGAACGTAGTTGACGTAACTGACTTCGGTTTCGCGCATGTGAACACCGGCCAGGTTGCTTACCTCGTGATGGAGTATCTGGACGGCTGCACGCTCGGCGACGTGCTGGCGGAAGAGAAACGACTGCCGCTCGAGTGGGTCGCCGATATCCTCGATCAGGTGTGCTCAGCCGTTCACGAGGCGCACCAGCAGGGCATTATTCATCGCGACTTAAAGCCTGACAATATCTGGCTCGAACCAAATCGCCTCGGCAGTTATCGCGTCAAAGTTCTCGATTTCGGCATTGCCAAACTCGGTGAGACAGGCGCGCCTGCGCTGGACGACGATCCGGCAACTACGATCATCGATGACGTTGCCTCAGCGGCGGCCGCCGCTTCGCTCACCGGCGCGCAACTCGAGAACGACACGCTCATGCGACCTGTTGGTGACGAAGCCAACACCCAACATTTCAAGGTCAAAGGTGAAGGTGTTGGCACAGTCCTTCAGGATCCACTGACGAACCCGCTGCTCAATCATACTGATCAGGCAGGGGATGATGACGGCACGCTGCTCTTCGATCAGGGAACGCGCGGTGGAGGTAGTCACACTGCACACATCGCCACTTCGCCGCAGGGCGCGGCGTTAACGCGCGTCGGCGCGATCATGGGCACGCCGCTTTACATGTCGCCGGAGCAATGCGGTGGCGGTCACGTGGACACGCGTTCAGACATTTACAGCATCGGCGTAATCGCTTACCAGATGCTCGCCGGCGAACCGCCCTTTGCCGGCAACACTTCAGCCGTGATGCGTGCGCATCGCGAGCAGCAGCCGAAAGATCTGCGCGAGAGTGCAGCCAAACTTCCAAAACGTGCGGCAGACGTCGTGATGTCCGCCCTTGCGAAGAATCCGGCGGAACGACCGCAGACTGCGTTTGCATTTGCCAGTCGGTTGCGCGGTCACAGCGAAGGTGTCGGGGCACTGTATCGCCGCGCATTCTCGCTATATAGCGAATACTTTCCCAAGTTTCTCAAGCTCAGCCTGCTGGCCCATGTGCCGATGATCATCACCACCATTCTGCTGGTAGGTGCGTTCTTCTGGTCCAAGCAATGGCCACCCGTAACCCTGTTCCAGAAAGTGGCGGTGTACTCAACTATCGGGATTCTCGGTTTGTTGAAATTCGTGGCGACCACTATCGCGGGCGCCGTTATCTCAGGGGTAACAGCCGTAATCATCACCCAACTGGCAGCGGCGCCTTTACGGCCCGTCAAGCTGCGCGAGGCGTTTGCGGTTGTGCGTAACCGTTGGCGTCCCTTTCTCAAGACTATGATCAGGGTAACGCTATGGTTTTTTCTCGGGATCATTTGCCTGGTCGTACCGGCTATGGTCATTTGGATTCGTTACTCGCTGTATGCTCCGGTAGTGTTGATTGAAGGGCTGCAAGGCAAAGCCGCGATGCGACGGGCTCGTGAGCTTGCATCGCGATCCTGGAAAACCATCGTAGTGGTTGCGATACTCCAGTTTCTGATCCCGGCGATTGTCAGTGGCGTTGTTGGGTTCATGGCAGGTCGATCAAAGGTCGAGAAGAACTCAATTTCCGCACAGACTTTTCAGCAGATTCTTAATCTCGCAAACATCTTCGTCCTCCCGCTAATCTCGATAGTGCCGGCGCTGCTGTACGTGAAGATGCGTCAACTCGGAGGCGAACCGCTGTCCAATGTTTGGGCGCAGATTGAGGAAGAAGGCGAGGGAAAGCAGAGTGCGTGGCAACAACGTATGCGCACACGCCTGAGCCTGCACACGCCGACGACGGGACAGAGAACCACTGGCAACTCGTGAGGAGAAAGCTTGTCTGAAAAGAAGCACAGACTGGTGAGCAACATCGGCGGCGCCGCACTCGCGGCGGTTGTCGTCGGCACCGTGTTTTATACCTTTGGATACAGCGGTGAGCAGACGGTGCGAAATTTCGCGACCGAGTTTACGTTGGCGCTTATCTCGTTCAGTGCGGCTGCATTTCTTATCTCGCGCACCGTTTCTCGAAACAACGTTCCGCTCGATGTGGTATTGGTCAGTCTCGTCGGATCGTTAATCGATTTCGTCTTGCGGCTGATTGTGCTGGACGGCTCGAACGGCATTCCGGCGTACGTCTCCGCCGCCACGACCCAGCATTCAATCATGCCCGTCCTGGACCTGTTCCTCCACGGCCTCTCCGTCACCTTTTTAACCAGCGCGATCTCCTTACCTTTCGTCACC